>JBJEJI010000074.1:0-33688 GCA_051877895.1 Lachnospiraceae bacterium
ATTAGACAAAAAAGTGCTTGCTATCAATGGAGCAAAAACTGCTGTGGCATATACACCGGCCTGTTTCCACTGTTTCTTTAACAAGAAATATATTATATACAAAACCGCAAAGCCTGCCAGAAATACAATATAAAAATAATGAGACAATGCTCCACCTGCAACAGATATTACAAGACCACTGAAGACTATTATTTTTTCTCTCCTATCTTCTGCCTTTAATGCCATGAAGTGAAAATACATGGTCATAACCGCAAAAAGGGTTAATAACATATAATGTCTTACAAAAATCGCAGTGCTGACTCCGCCAACACTGAAGCCATAAAGTATAATTGCAAGCAATGCAATAAAATCACTGTCTGACAGTTTTTTTGCCAACATAAAAAGAAACAACTGTAAAAAACCAAATGCAACCAGATTTATTGCAAAACCAAACCATGGAGAATACTGTTCGGGAAAAAACGAAGAAACCGTATGTAATAGCAGGGAAAACAATGGCGGTGCAGTATCTTTTTTCAGATTACTGATGACAGACCCATAGGAAAAACATTCTTCTTCACTGACTGTAATATAATCATTGAAAACCTGTCCGGACACCCATTCATTTTCATAAGTTGTTTCACCTGTGTCCGCAGACATAAAAATATACGGTTCATAGTAGCTGTTTGCAAGTCCATAGCCCCACAGCTCATCAGAGTGTTGTCCCTCTTTTTCATAAACAAACACATAGCAAATATACAATATCTGAAGCAATACAACTGTAGCTGCAATGATAATTATTCGTTTTCTATTACCCATGTTCATTTTTTCTCTCTAAACTTTCCATATCAATTCCTGTTTTAGATGTTTAAAACATTTTACTTTATCATCTCAACCGGATAACCCGTCAAGTAATAGTAAAATAATCAGTAAACCCTGTAAACCACAATATTCCTCATAAAAATAGTATCTTCCATAAGATATTCTATGGTTTTACCTGAAAAGGCTTCGGAGTAAAACTCCATATACCTCTCCTCTAACATGTATCGTTCAATTTCATCCCTGCTGCACATGTATTTAGCACCTGCCGCCTCTTCGATTTTATCCACATCCAGAATGAGAATTGTTTCTTCTGTATCTCCCTGTGCAATTTCATCTTTAAAATCTGTAACGCTGTAATCGGTAGTTACAAAAATATCCTCAGCCCGTGACAAAATATCGCAATAACAGGTCATGAGCCAGTGTTCGCTCAGCACAAGAACAACATCCCTGTTCTTAACCACTTCTTCCAGTCTTGGGTTATTTTCTTTTCTTGAATAGAGATATGTGGATTCTGCAAAAACATTATTACAAAGACTTACAGCAACCACAATTAATGCAGTGATTGTCCAAACCATATTGCTCTTTATGGCAGTTTCAGGTTTTGTCACTTTATTTGCAAGCCTGGTTACCAGCTTTTTTATCACCAGAACAAACAAAAGCAGTATTGCCGGATACGTCATAAACAGATATCTGTTTGTCTGTCTGTCCATAATGAATGGACGAGAATAACCCATAACAATATAGTGTTCAAAGAAAACCGCCAAAGCAAAACACAGCAAAAGGAACTTATAATCTGATATACTTTTTATCTTGTTTATAAGTTTCCGGGACAAGATATATAATCTTCCGTTAACATCCTTTGATTTTTCTGCCACAAATGCTGCTCCTGCAACAAAAATCAATACAAATAAAACCGCAATAAAGCATCCATGAATCAGCCAGTACGGCAAATCAGGATTTAAATCAATACCAAAGTTGTCATATAAAATACATTGTGTAACAGTATTAAAGCTAACGTCAAACATTGGATCATACAAAATGTTTATGACCGCAGAAATCATATTTACCAGAGAAGTGACGATTCCTGCAGAAAGCAATACGCTACCCTGTCCTAATGTTTCTCCGCCTCCGGATAAGTCCACTTCCGGTCCCAGCCCCAGAACACTGAGAGCATTCGAAAAGATAAAGGTTACGGAAACTGCCGCCAGCATAACCAGAGAATATACCAACAGTCTGCTGCCTTTCTTCTTGAACAAATAATAAAAGAAGAAACATGCTGCAAGCATAAAGGCGTAAACCAGAAAATAATAATGCGTCATACTTCCGCCAAATGTTGCAAGTGCAAGTTTTATCAGATTATTTCGGAACTCTTTTTTTCCCTTTGAGTAAAGAAGCTTTGCATGATAATACAGTACAAGAACGGCAAACATTGTAAGCATTGCATACTGTCTGACAAAAATAACAGTATTTAATGCACCTATGCTGAAACCGTAAAACGCCACTATTAGCAATGCCCATCCGTCACTATTTGTGAGAAATTTTCCAAGCTTATACAAGAAAATCTGAAGAATTACAAAGCATAGCAAATTAACAGAAAATCCGTACCACAGAGAATAGGTTCCCGGAAAAATCGAAGAAATGGTATGAATAATAAGATAATACAAGGGAGGATGGGAATCAATTTTCATGTTGCTGAGAACAGAATCATAAGAAAACCTGTGTTCCTCATCAACCGTAATATAATCCTTAAACACCCTGCTGCTAATCCATTTATCTGCATATGTTTCAGTTTCCTCATCATTAGTCATAAACAGATAAGGTTTATAATAACTGTTTGCAAGTCCAAACCCCCAGATTTCATCAGAGTGCTGCCCTGTTTTTTCCACAGTAAAAGTAAAAATAATACGTGCCAGTTGTAAGGCAATAATCAAAAATAGAATTATGTATGTTTTTTGTTTCCCGGTTTTTACTTGAATATCATTCATAACACTTCTCCATTGTATGCTGTTATTTAGTTCATTTTCATACAAAATCCGTCCCGGATTCCTTTCAGCCTTGCTTTAATTTTATCCGCCTTGTTTTCCTCATAAAGAAGAACAAAAACAAAATCCCGGAATTCTCTTATCATTACTCTCCACATCGGATTGTATTTTCCATGGACTCTTGCCAGATAAATATCATTTCTTGACATATAATAATGCCTCATAGGATTGTGATTAAAGACAAAAAAGTCCCGCCAGAGAACCCTTACCTTTTTCCCATGTCCAACTTCATGAAGCAAACCGGTATAATTTAGACGATAAATCCCATAGCCGGTCTTTCTTATTTTTATGCAATAATCAAAATCTACCGAATCGATAAACATTATTTCGTCAAAGCCCGACGTGGCTTTATATGCTTTAACAGAACATAATGCACCAGAAGTAATGCACATATTGACCTTTTCACAATATCTTTTCTGTTTATCATCCAGCCTGTCATGTCCAAAATTTCTGTCCTCTATTTTACAGGTCAGAATGCCAAAATCGCCTATTTTCTCTGCAGCATGGAGATATCGTTTTACCAGTTCCGGCTGACATACCGAATCCTGGTCCAGAGTTAATACCGCATCATAACCATTTTTCTCCGCATAAACAAACATCTGATTCAAGGCCCAGGCAACCCCCCTGTTGCTTTCACTCAAAATATAATCTATATGACCGGAATGATTTGTGCCAAGCTGCAGCTGCACCATATCAATGTTTGTTGAATCATTATCCACACAAAGTACCTTCTGAACCTGTCCATAGACACTTTGTACATTGGCTTTCAGCCTTTCAATATCTGGATTGTAAAGAATAATTCCTGCAAGTATTTTCATGATATTATCCTCTTTCAGCCATAACAAATTCTATCTCAGATGAGAGTATAAGAAATAAATTAATTTATATATTATATACAATTTCCATTGGATAACCCATTTGATAATTAATTTATCATCTATAGTTCGGAAATCAACAAAACCATTAACCATCTCATTATATTCACCAATAAATTTCCTGCATTTTGAGACAGAGTGCGTTGTGTAGTAATGTACTACCTCTTTAAGATTGAAATAAACAAAATCATTCTTCATTGTTTCGGAATAACCATGTTCATTTAAATATAGTAACATACAATTTACATATGTCGCTCTTCTTTTATTAAAATCTGTATCTGCACGATAAGAGAGTGAATCATCCCTAACCACTCTACAATATAATGTTTTGGTAGCATACGCCACCCTACCCACACTATCCAAACACCGAACAACAAAATGAGTATCTTCTCCCAAATTCATATCTTCACAAAACCTATAACATCCAATCATTTCTAAAGAAATTAGTTTACATACCGGACCGGTAACTTCTATTCCACTATTCCCCGTTTCTGTTTTCCGTGTTAATAAAATACGTCGGATCACATCAAAATCCTGTTTTTCAAACACTTTATCCCCGCTAAAAGCATGTTCTTCTTCCGTTCTGTTCTGAAAGTAGTTTTTCAATCCGCAAATCACCATATCTGCACCAGTACGCAGAATTTCATCTACCATAATCTGTGCATACTCCGCCTCCAGCATGTCATCAGAATCCACAAAAGAAACCCACTTTCCGGAGGCATTATCCAAACCAATATTACGGGCAGCAGAAGGACCGCTGTTTTTGAGAGTTTTAAAACATCTGACTCTGCTGTCATTCTCTGCATAATGTAACATTTTTTCATAGCTGTTATCAGTGGAGCAATCATCTATCAGCAAGACTTCAATATTTTTGTAGGTCTGATTTATAATACTATCAACGCATTTGTCCAAGAACTGAGCTGAATTATATACAGGCACAATTATGCTTACTATTCCATTTTCCATTTATTTAACACCTTTGCCCTTATGTCAAATCATACTAATACAAATTTATTATTCTCCTCCATCAACATGTGAAAAGAACTCTTCTTTTGTCTTCCATCCATTTTTTCTGGCAAAATAATCACGTCTTTTCTGAAGAATCTTTGCCGGAACATATTTACGAACATACCTATATAAATGCTCTTCATTATGTAATATCTTTTTTGTTCTTATTATAGCCTCTTCATCTCTAACCGGCATATTCTCATATATTGACAATCGCTCCTTGTGACATACACATGCATTTGAACTCAATCCATTTATATCATAAATAGAAATTGCACCCGTAATATATTCAAATTTCTTATTTGAAAGATAAGCTTTCAGAAAAAAAAGATAATCACTTAACAGCTTGTACTGTAATGAAAAAGGGGTTAATTGTAGTAAATTTTTTCTGACCAATACGCTCTGATGACAAAAAGGCATGTAAAATCTGATATTATCTAACGAATCCGCCTTCTGATACTTATACATATTATTGTCTCGAAGAATTACATCACCATATAATATATCCGCTTCTTCCATGTGATTATATTTACTAACTTTGTCTAATACTGTTATATCTGCAAAGCAATCTCCTGCGTTCATATATAGAACCCATTGCCCCTGTGCCTTTTGAGTGGCAATATTCATAGCATCGTAAACGCCTTTGTCCGGTTCTGAAAATATAAGAAATTGAATTCCCCTATCAGCAAAAGCAGAGGAATATCGTTCTGCAATTTCTACTGTTCTATCATTCGAACATCCATCCTGAATGATATATTCAAAATCTGTAAAATTTTGATTTAAAACAGAAACAATAGTATTTTCTATCGTTTCCTCTGCATTTAAACATACTGTAATTATTGAAAACAATTTCATTATGTTATCATATCCTTTCCACAATCAACTTGTCCGACTTTTTTATATGCTTCTACAGATATATCTAAATTACTTTGCACCAGTATTCTATATTAACAATTTCCTAATGACACTTTTCTCACTGCCTGACTATCTGTTAAAATTATACTTTCTCTCTATAATTTGTCAACCTTTCTCAAAAAAAGGAAAATACTTCAAAAAATAAATGTCTAAAATTTCCTCAATACTAATTCCCTCAAAACTCAATTCTAATACTGTAGCAAATAAACTATTTGAAAGGATTTTCAACTGATATAATATTTACCCCCCCCCGCCAAACGCATTGCGTAATCCTAATTGAATATTACAGAATACAGGTTAACGGCGTTGCCTTGTGAATTCATGAAACCGATTCTTTACATATTCTTAATGGTATTCCATGGATTAAAATTGAAATTAATAACGAAATAACAAAAATCATCGTACAATTCATTAATGGGCTATCTCCAATTAAATTAAAGGATAGCATTATAGTGCCTACCATTCGATGTACAAAATATATTCCCATGGTGTACGACGAAAAAAATTCAATGATTATTTTTAACCGCTGTGGAATATTGGTAAAGTCGATACCATAAAATGCAATAACAAAGAAAATACCCGCTAATAATAATCCAATTCCCGCATATCCAAAGTTTAAAAAATGATTGTCTAGTTTTGTAATAAATAGGGATATACCAACAACAACCATACAAAAAACGAAGCCAAGCTTGTTTTTTCTAACTTCTATCCACTTTTGGTTCACTGACAGGAGTAAACCAGCCACTGCTAAAGGAATAACTTCTGAAATTCTCCCAAAAGTATAACGGACAGCATAAGACATCCAAGAAAACATTCTATAATTCACAAGTGTGTATTGCAACAACAGAAATGCAATTAATAGAAAATATTCCCATATAAGAATATCATTATATTTCTTGTATAATTGTTTAAATAATAAAAACAAAAAAATCGTCACAATAAGCAAATCAATCTGGAACCACATAGTTTGGTTATATGTATGACCAAAAAACAATTGAAGACCAAATGATTTTATATATCCCATTCCATCGAAATAATCGAAATCAAACATAATTCCAGCCATGAAATATATTAGAAAATATATTACTGTCCAAAATATATGAGGAATCAATATGCGTTTTATTCTTTTTTTCAGTTTATTCTTTTCTCCACTCAAAATCAAACTGGCAGAAAAATAGAATGCCATAATAAAAAAACAAGGAACTGCACAATTCTGAATTAGAAGAAATGGTTTTATAAGAATTATGTTTAAAGAGTCATCTGCATTACCATTTCCGAAATGGCATACAACAACTTCAAAACACATTATGATTTTCAATAATGCAAGACCATAATTATATTTCTGTCTGTCAAGATTGTGCATTAACATAGCATTAATTGTAAACTCCTTCTTAATTATTTTTATACTTGGATAAACTCATTCATTTATAAAGAACACCGCCTATTTCCATAAATACAGCTGAGAGGATAAAGATTTTTATTTTTGTTTAGCGCATTTGTAAATTATTCCTTTCATGCAATTAATAAATATAGTATTCTTAAAAACTACCATTGCTATTATGTAAACTACTGTAGACAATAATACCGAAAAAAGAACTGTAAATATATTTCCCAACGAAAGACTCTTTATAAACCCACAAACAAAAACAATAGGACAAGAACCTACTATAATTTTAATTATGTCTTTTGTCAATCCATCAACTACTATTTGTTTTTTCGCATAATATAATTGTATAGAAAAAACAATCATTTCTGAAACCAATGTTGTAATAGCTGCTCCAATAAAACTATATGTTGAAATCAAAAAGAGATTGGCAATAATATTAAAAGCAGCCCCTATGCAAGTAGCCTTTAATATTATTTTTTCTTGTGAATAAATAATCAGGACAGCATTTGCAATAAAACTTCCAATTGTGCTAAATATAAGAGCAAAACACAAAATAGATAATGCAACATAAGATTTTTCAAATGAGTCCCCCGCCAAAAACAAAGTAATAGGCTTTGAAATAGAAGCCAAGCCAATTGAAACAGGAATAACAATACTTATATATAACACTGATAATTTCTTTAATTCAAATATATATTCAGTATTTCCCTTATTGTACATAATATATGTTAATCGTGGTAGAATGATTGATAATATTGAAGTAATCAAAACACACACTATATTATATACTTTTGTGGCCACCGCATACATGCCTGTATCGTAATCTCCCCTAATTAATCCAAGCATAGTTGAATCAGCATTTATGTAGATTTGACTTGCTATGGTTGTAGAAAACAAGATTAAAATTGGCTTGATATGTGGAAATAAATTTCTGTTTACTGCAATTCTGTGATTTATGTATTTCTTAGCATATGTAAAATTAAGTAAATTCGACCCAGCTGATGCAATTGTACTAATCATTGCATACACAATAACATCAGATTCTGTTTTAACACAGCAAAACATCATTATGATGGATAAAAGTTGTATTGCAATGCTTCTAACAGTAATATATGTAAAATCCTCAAAAATAACAAATAACCACTCTGCACCAAGCGTATTCATTGGTATTGCAATTGCTAATATAAGAACCAGTGCTACATATGGTCTTAATGCGTGGAAAATCACCAAGCACAAGAGCAATAAAATTACAGAAACTAATGTTGATATACAGTTAATAGTAAATATTTGACTTGCAAAAGAATTTATTTTTTTCTTATCATCTCGAAATTTTGCTCCTTCTTTAACCGCATACGTTGATATTCCCAAAGAAGCTATCAATGAAAAATAGGAAATAATAGATGTTGCAAATGTGTATTGCCCAATACCAGTAGCAGATAACGTTCTACTTATATAAGGAAACGTGATTAGTGGGAATATCATTGAACAAATTGTCTTTATTGTATATAAAATTGTGTTCTTTGCAAACGACATAAATTTCTCCATTCCTCCAAAATAGAATGTTGAATAATTCAGCAAGTAGTATAACGAGCAAATCAATACGAAACGTAGAGAACTTTCTGATGTTTAATAGAATCCTAGAATTCGTACGAAAATCTTTGGCAATCGGCAAAGATGTATTAAATAGAATCACTGTACATAAAGTTTCCCATAAAGCTATAACAAATGCAACTCAAAAAAGAGAGCATGTTGATAAAAAATCATGTAATTTCTATAAATATCTGATAAAATCCGTACAAATAACAATTCCTGTTAATCATGGTTCAATCTCAATCCATCTATCCATATATATGCCTTGATAATGCTCTTTTTTAGTGTCCCAATAACTTGGAGCCACTACAACACCTGATTGGTAGTCTGAAAGATATTGTGCCCACCAACTAAACGAGCTATTGGAAATAATGAAATGTTTACAATTACGCATCAATTCAAAGTCAACTATATCAGAATTAGAAAAGTCAACAAAATTAACTTTAACTGGAAAACGATAGTTCTTTTTTATCCAGGAAATATCGTCATGGTTATTTGAAAAAACAAAAAAAGTTGGATTACTAATTCTATTTAATACTGTCTCTATTGCCGTTATATAATATTTCTCGTTACAAATCAACAATTGACTACTCCAACTTTGATTTGTTACATAATCCCCTCTTCGTATATGGACACATACTGACTCAGAGATATTAATAGCATTTAGCATTTCCAAGTTTTTTTGATCTTTGATTTTTCCCCGAAATTGATAACATTCCAAAATCTCCTCTCTAATATCTGCGAAATGTTCATAATTTTGAAAAATACCTTGTAGATAATGCACTTTCCCCTTATATTCACTATCAATTTTCTCAAAATTAAAATTATATATTCCAAAATGAAATAAAAGTTCATCAAAGCTTTTACCAATTCGAAGTGCACATTTCGAGCAAAACCAGTTAAGTATTTTATACTTTAATATATAGTAACTGTATTTAATGCCCGACAAAACGATTGTATCATCCGGAATACAAAAATTATCCAAAGCATTTTTTCTACCATCAGGCTCGTTATCAAAAATATGCAAATCTAAATAAATCTTATTTTCACCCAATTTATGCATAAGGCTTCTTGCATAAGCATATTCGAAAAGCTGATTTCCAAGTCCACACTTCAATTGTAATATAATCATTATTGTCTCCTCTACTGATGATTGAGTAGTGTCAAATCTACCACCTTTTTTGCTTTCTAAAACCTTTTTTGCTAGGATTGCAAATAAAAAATGTCTACCTTCCCAACCTTTTCAGCACCACTCCATCCAGCTTCAGCCGGTACAATACCATATACATCCAAACGCTGATGCGGTTAATAAACCTGTCCCCTTTTGGCTTTACAGGCGAAATATACGGATTTTGGGCAAAAGCAGGATTTCTAGTTTTCAGCCAGCCAAACAAACGGTTTCTCATGAAAATAATGTCTTCTTTAGAGCTTTGCCTTACGTTGGTCATAAGATACCACACCGTAAATTTAATAAAATAATACTCCAAAAAATCACTGTTTTTGTAGTTTTCATTCTGAACATCCCGCAGAATGCAGTCAAAGGTATATACCGGGTCGGTCTGTGTGTTTATTCTGGTATATTGTCTGTTAGAGACCGAAACCGGATTATCGGACCATACATAAAGACAGTTTTTAAGCATTACTATATCATCTGTATAGGAATATGCCACCAAATCAAAGTACACATCCTCACCTATTCCCGTTTTCAGAAATCGAATATTGTTTTCCATCAGGAACTGTCTGCGTATTATTCTTCCCCAAGGATATGTATAACAGAATTTTGACCATTCTCCCTGTTTGGGAGCCATTTTGCGGGTGATTTTTCCATTGGTATCTACCCTGCAAAAGCCTCCTATTACCATATCATGGTCTGCACTTTGAACCGCCTGCATAAATGTTTCCGCAAAGCCTTCCCGCAACAAATCATCCTGATCGGCAAAAGCAACATAGTCGGTATCAGCAATCTGTATTCCCAGATTTCTTGCGGCAGCCACCCCGGCATTTGCCTGTGAAACTACTTTTACCGGATAGGCATGCTTGTTATATTTTTTTATGGCATGAGCTATAACCTTCAGGGAATTATCCGAAGAGCCGTCATTTACCGCAATGATATTAAGCCCCGGGTAGTTTTGTCTGAAGATACTTTTCAGACATCTGGAAATTTCTTTTTCTCCGTTAAATACCGGGACTATTACTGTAAGAGTTTTCATCAATACTTCTCCCATGCCACCTGTTCATCCCAGCCTGTGGTGTCAAAGGTTTTTCTGATACATTCCACATAATAATCCAGCTTTGCCTTTAAATGTGGTGCCATGTCAAAATCCACATAGGAATATTCTGACATTACATTCTCAAAAATTCGTGCTCTGTCTTCTGTAGGATATGTCATGGCATAACTGTCAATAAAGTACACATTTGAAACATCTCCGTCACCAAAGAATATAGTTTCGTAGGTATATTCACTGTTAGCTCCGTATCCCCACTGACCATAATCGTAGGTGTAACAGGAATCTCCTTCATTGGAAACAGGATTAAGTGCTTCCCATGGTTCTCCAAGATAATCAATGCCTGTTTCCCAGGATAATGATATCATGTAATCATCGATGGAATGACATATTTCATGGTGAATGGTGTCTGCAACACCTTCCGGATAGGAACAATCCAGAACTATCAGCATTTTTCCCGCTTCTTCCGTCTGGAAACCGCCGGCAAAACCTAATGTTCCTTCCCATACTCCCATAAGGGAGCTTGCCAGATAAAACGCCTCCTCATCCAGATAATCCGGAAGCAGCTGCGGAAGAAAGCCTTCAGGATACTTAGACAGTTCTCTGTCAAGAACATCAAGAGCTTCATCAACGGTAGCATAATCGGTAAGTGGTTCTATTGCATATCCTCCGATTACGTCTGCACATTCTTCACCAATATATATTTCAATTTCAAACTTTTTCTCCAGTTCATCTGCCTTTTCCCTGAGTGGAAGCAGTTCTTCACTTAATTCCTTCGGAGAGTAATACTCCAAATCAATGCCATCCGGAATTTCAACAGCAGGTCTGCTGCCCATTACGTGCTCACTGCCCTCAAGTATAGCATCTGTTCCAGGCACTTCGTCAACTTTCCACTGATAGAAGTAAAAATCACCTGCATAATCGGACATGTACAGTAGCAGAGAGTCGTCACAAACAAAAGCACTGCTCAGCATCAGACTATTATCTCCCCACATATCTTCACTGCTTTCTACAGGAAATACGGTAGAATCAACAAGTTCGGCTGTTTCTCCTGAGTATAGACTTAAGTACATTTTGTCTTCATCCAGCACATAGAACAAAATGTTTCCGTCATTTGTGATATAAAAGTTTGGAGTACAGTCCAGTTCCCCTTTTGTATCCAGAAAATCCAGACATTTTCCTTCATATGCAACAATCCATTGATTTGTAACATATGTTTCCGTGTCAAATATGGTTTCTACGTAAACATTCTTATCAATCGTTGTATAGGAATCTGTACTAGTGCCTGCGTATTCCACCTCACCTGTTTCTGCATCCACAATAAGGTTATAGCTTTTTAAATTACCTGCTTTACAGGACATTGCAATATGGTCTCTGCCTTCTGCAGTAATGACGCCGCTGATATAATTAACTTCAAAATTTCCCTGAAGCGGAACTTCATTTACATTGCCTTCCAAATCACTGCAGGTAACCTTGCCCATATCAACATAATAATAGCGTTCTGTATCATAAGAAACAGCCATTCCACTGTAATCTTTCCACACCATAGTATCAAGATACCGGAAATCACCGTCATATTTTTTGGCAGTATGTGTTTCTTCTACAGAATCATATAACAGAATAGAGCCATTCACATAGTTGACGTACTGAGTATTGTAATCAATAACCATCTCTTTTGTTCCAAGGGTATTGGCGTTTAATTTAAGCAGTGTAGTATAATACTCAACTGATTCATAATCATAATCGTAGTCATCATCATATTCGCCTTCAAGGTTAAAATTGTACCTCGGCTTCTGGTTGGAAACAGTGTATGTGAACAATGCTTCATTTTCATTGCATTCAAACAACTGGATGCCTGTAAGATAATAGTCTCCAATCATAGCACCACCAGAGATTTCTGCTTTCAGATAAACATCTCCCGCTTCATTGACAGCCGCATCATCTTCATAATACACATAACCGTCAATGTTCAATGGGTTGGAACTGCCCATATTTTCCAGTGGTTCCACCGGAGTCGGGGTTGGGGTTGGGGTCGGGGTGGATGTTGGTGCCACCGTCACGGTTGGTGTTGGTTCGGTATCGGTTCCGGAAGCCGGCTTTTTATCATCATCTTTTCCCACTACCATTACAATAATCATGATAATGATTCCAACCAGTGCTATTCCACCTATAATGGATGGTATCAAAATTTTTTTGTTAACTTTTTTTTCTCCCATGTTATTTATTCTCCATTCCAAGGCTTTTTTGAAAAAGAGCCTCTTTTGTGGCTATTATATCACCCATTACAGGTTTTCACAACAAAATATATTTTTACGATGTGGCACATTTTGTACTTAACAGTGCCACACAACCATTCACAAAGCAATTTTCAGAAAAGCATTAATAAAATTTTTAATTCAGTATGAAATATAAGAAAAAACTCCCTCACGGACTTTAAACGTCCGCAGAGGGAGTAAAACAAAAGAATATTGCGTCACTCAATTCCAACCAGCTTTACCACGATCATGTCATGATGCATGGCCCGAAGTACCGGACCAAACATATCACCGGTTTTTATTTTCAGACTGGAAGTGTTTATACAAGGATGACACCCTACCCAATCACCCTTCAGTACATCTTCATCCACAAGCAGCTTCACCGCGTTTCCATGGTCGTTCATCAGTCCCATAATACTGACAGAACCCGGAGTGATGTCCAAATACTTTTCCATATCCTCCGGTGAAGCAAAGGACAATCTGGCACTTCCTATCTGGGCAGAAAGTTCCTTAGTTTTAAAGGGCTTATCACCCGGCATCATCAACAGATAAAAATTTGTTTTCTGTCTGTTGCACAGAAACAGATTTTTGCAGATGGTTGCTTCCAGTACCCGGTCAATTTCTCTACAGGCTTCCATGGTATTGGCATCTGCATCCGGATGGTCCGTGCGGAAGTACTCTATGTTAAGGCTGTCAAGCAAATCATAAACCCGGATTTCTTTATCAAGGCGGCCCCGGGTATTTTCAGGGCGTCCTTTTTCAAGTACTAAATTAATCATTTATCGATGTTCTCCCCGGTACCTCTTATGTTAATCATTACAAATCATTACAGCACACGCATTCCGCCGTATCTACGGATTTTCAGCACTCCGCAGGCACCTTTCCCGAAAACATTATCCATGCATTTCCTATATGCGTCTACTTTTTCATTTTTCACAAATGCCTGAATGGTTCCGGCAAAGCCGCCGCCGTGAACACGGCATACTCCATCCCCGCCCAGAAGAACCTCACTGGCAGCAAGTGCCACAGATACATTCTGATGCTGCACGTCATTAACAGTATACACATTCTGCAGGAACCGGAAGGATGAGTTTCCTGATTCACTTACTGTTTTCAGGAATGTAGCGATATCGTTTTCTTTAAGTGCCTCAACCTCTTTCCGCACCCTCTTGTTTTCTTCAATAAAGTGAATTGCACGGAGAACACCTCTGTCTCCTGCCTGTTCTCTTACTGTCTGAATGTTTGACATAAGCTGTTCAAAACTGATTTCCCGCAGAACCTCCTTGCCAAACACTTTTGCAACCGCCTTCATTTCCGCAGGCACTGCCGCATAGTCTCCTGTTAAATCACAATGGGAACCTTTTGTGTCGGTAATGCAAAGGCTGTATCCATATTTTTCCATGTCAAATTCTACTTTTTCAACTACAGGCTTTGCCGGGTCTGCAAAATCAATATGTACAAGACTTCCCACAGAACAGGCCATCTGATCCATAAGACCGCATGGCTTTCCAAAGTACACATTTTCTGCATACTGGCCGATTATAGCTATCTCTACAGGAGAGATTTTCATATCATTATAAAGTCCGGAAATGATGGTGCCCATCAGGGTTTCAAAAGCAGCTGATGAAGAAAGACCTGCACCAATGAGAACATCGCTGGTTACATATGCCTGAAATCCACCAAGCTTATAACCGCGATTGGAAAGTCCTGCAAGAACACCTTTAATCAGTGCACGTGTGCTCTCTTTCTCAGATTCCACAAGCTCAAGTTTGTCCAAAGAAACGGTTATTTTACTGTAACCATCGGAAACCACCTTAACCACATTCTCCTCAAGAGGTTTTACAATGGCAATGGCATCAAGATTTATGGATGCTGCAAGAACTTCACCATGCTGATGGTCTGTGTGATTTCCCCCAACCTCGGTTCTGCCCGGTGCACTGAAAATCATAACTTCATCCTCTCCATAAAGGCTTTCATATTTCTCAATGGCAGCAATGTAACGGTTTTTCTGATAATCCACCTTTGCACTGTCAACATAAATATCCAGCAGCCTTTCATCAAAACCTCCTTTTTTTATTTCTTCTACCAATACTTTTGAATTTGTCATAGTGTATGCCCCTTCCGGATTTATCAATTTATACTTTAAGGCTTTCTAATCCTTCTAAAAAAGTCTCTTTTCTTTTTCTGTTACATGGTAGAATATTTTATTAGATATGTCAATCCTTTTCCTTTGAAGAATCAAGTAACCCTCCCATCACATTATCTGCCATAATTTTACAAACATCTTGCTTTTTGCCGGAAACAAGCGTAAAATGGGAGTAATATTTTATGCTGAAAACAAAATCACGAAAGGAACTATGCAGCTGCCCTTTTTTCAGCATAGTCTACGGACAGTGCATAAGAAAAAATATGAAAAAACCACAGAACAAATGGGTATGTGCCGCCATTCCGGCACTGCTGCTTCATTGCAGTATCGGTACCGTATACTGCTGGTCTCTTATCAGTGAAACCATTGCAGTAGAAATCGGTCTCGGTACAGCAGGAAAAGGTGCTGTTGAGTGGGCATTCAGCTTCGCTATTTTCTTTCTCGGCATGTCTGCCGCTTTCCTTGGCGGTATTGTTGAAAAGGATATTCACAAATCCTCTCTTATTTCTACCATATGCTTTACGATAGGTATGTTAGGAACCGGTTTTGTTATTTCCATGTCAGATAAACTGGGCTCCACACTTTCTTTGATCGGAATCTACATTTTTTATGGCTTTATTATGGGTATCGGTCTTGGGACCGGTTATCTGTCACCTGTAAAAACACTGATGCTCTGGTTCAAGGACAAGAAAGGTCTTGCAACCGGTCTTGCGGTTGCCGGATTCGGTGCCGCCAAAGCCATTGCAAGTCCGATTATGGAAGCACTGATGTCTTCCGTGGGCATCGTGAAAATGTTCTATATTCTTGCAGCTGTTTACTTTGTTATGATGTTTACAGGGCATCTGCTGCTTTCCAAGCCGGAGGGATGGGTGGAAATTCCTGCACCAAAGGGCGAGGGTGCTCTCAGAGTATTGAAAAGCAAAACCTTTATCGGTATCTGGCTGATTTTCTATATTAATATCACTTGCGGTCTGATGCTGATTTCCCAGGAAAAATACATTATTAAAGCTATTGGTCTTGCCGGCATGGTGGGTCTGATCAGTTCTCTGACTGCCGTGGCCAATGCAGGAGGTCGCCTTGGATTTTCCGCATGGGCAGACCATATGAAAGACAGAAATACGATTTATAAAATCATCTTTATTCTTTCCATTGTATTTACCGGTGCAACCATTATGACAAATGGTATTACAAACAGTGTTGTAGGTGTGGTAATTGCCCTGTTATTAATGGTAAATGCAGGCTACGGCGGCGGTTTTTCCAATCTGCCAACCCTGCTTTCCGACCATTTCGGCATGAAGACCATCAGTGCCGTCCACGGTATTGCACTTTCCGCATGGGCATTTGCCGGTCTTACAGGAAACAACCTTGCCAACTGGATTGTAAATAAATTTGGTAAGGTACTGGAAATTTCCGACGGTCACGGCGGTACCATTGCCGTAAATCCTACCGGATATCAAAAGGTATTGTATGTAACTCTTGTAATGTATATAATAGCCCTGTTAATCAGTATCTTCGTAATCGAGCGGGTAAAAGATGAGAAAGAGTCATAATTTTGAATGATTTTAATATTCTTTGATGATTTTAATGTTCTTTAATGTTTTTCTGCCCAAGGTGGTTAATCGAACCGCCTTGGGCAGAATTTTTTAACTGTTACTGTTCATTTCTGATTGGATAAAGCGTCAGCTTCTTTTCCCCGTCACATACTCCAAGATAAATTTCCTTTGCATCATGATAACCCTGGCTTTCCAGCTGCTTTTGCAGCCATTTCAGTTCAAAGCCCAGTCGTTTCAGATTTTCATGAAGGATTCTTCCATCCATAATAACCTCGGTACAGATGTATTCCGGCGGGAGAATCATGTTCATATCTGAAGGATTAACGGGACGTTTATTGCTAACCGGTAATATGGTCAGCTTTCCGTTACATTCAAATATTGCTGTCTGGATTTCGTCCAGATTAAAATATCCCAGTTCCCTGCACATTACCATAAATTCACTTAAATCAAGCTTTGCCTTTTTCATATTTTCACGATACAATTTTCCTCTGTCCATAAGAATCGTCGGGGAACCGTTGGTGAATTTTCTGAGCCTCGGAAACTTACTGGTCAGCACGCTCAACCCAAAGGCTATGCCGCCGTAGACAGCCATAGCAATCAGGGGTTTCCATGGTTTTTCCAGTTCCGTAGCCAGCTCGGCGGCAATAGAGCCGATTGTGATACCTGTAATATAATCAAAAAAATCCAGCTGGGCAATTTGTTTATGCCCCATAATCTTCGCAATCAGGAATAAAGCTACAATCGATAATAAGGATGTCAATACAACTTTCAGTATTTCCATTTAATTCCTCCATTCCAAGGTAATACCATTTTTTCTTTTACTAGTATTACCGGAATGTGGGAAATTAAACTTATTTTTTAACAGACAGGAAAGTTAAGTGGCAAAGCCTGCATACTGCGTCATATACAGTTCATAGTATTTCCCTTTCTTCAACAGTAATTCGTCATGGCTGCCGCTTTCCGCAATTTTCCCATGATCCATAACAACAATCATGTCCGCATCCCGGATTGTTGACAGCCGGTGTGCTATAATAATGCCTGTCCGGTTTTCCATAACCCGCTGCATTGCATCCTGAATTGCCTTTTCCGTGCGGGTATCCACATTGGAGGTAGCCTCATCCAGAATCAGAATTTTGGGATCCGCCACAAAAGCCCGGGCAATGGCAAGAAGCTGCCTTTGGCCCTGACTGATATTTTCTCCTGAGCCGGTCAGCACCGTATCATAGCCCTGAGGCAGAATTTTCAGAAAATCTCTGCAGCGACTCATTTCCACAGCCTGATCCAGCTGCTCCTCTGTAGCATTTCCATTACCATATTTCAGATTATCCCGCACCGTACCTCCGAACAAGACCGTATCCTGCAATACAATTGCAACATTCTGCCGCAGACTTTCCCGGGAAATATTCTGTATGTTCTGACCGTTAATCCGTATCTCCCCACTGTCAATATCATAAAAACGCATAAGAAGATTCACTACTGTAGTTTTTCCGCTTCCGGTTGCACCTACCAGTGCCACCTTCTTCCCGGAAGGCACCGTCAGGTTAAAGTCCCTGATTACCGGCTTACCCGGAACATAGGAAAACTGCACATCCCGAAAAGTAACCATCATGTGATTTTCTTCTGCCAGAGCCTCTCCGTTTTTATCTTCATTTTCCTCATCTAATACGTCAAATACACGTTCCGCTCCTGCAATTGCGGTCTGCAGCTGTCCGTAAATCTGGGCAAGTTCATTAATAGGACGGCTGAACTGCTTTGCATAAACAATAAAGGCAGAAATTACTCCCACGGAAATCAACCCCTTAACAGAAAAATATCCTCCAAAAACTGCTATAATAACAAATCCTATGTTTCCTATACAGTTCATAACCGGCCCCATAACCCCACTGAAAATGTCTGTTTTAATTCCCGCCTTTGTAAGGGAATCTGAGGTTTTGCAGAACTCCTCCGTGGTGATGTTCTGATGATTATAGACAACAACAGTGCGATAGCCCGATACCATTTCCTCCACAGTGCCGTTCATCTGTCCAAGGAGGCTCTGACGCCTGCGGGAAAATTTCCGTACTCTGCCGGAAAGCAGCTTTGTGGCAATAATGGTAAGCAGCACTGTTGCAAAGCTTAAAAGTGCCAGCTGCCAGCAATACCACAGCATAACTGCTGCCGTGCCCGCAATAGTCAAAACTCCTGAAAACATAGAAGGCAGGGACTGGGAAACTGTTGTGGAAATATTCTCCACATCATTGGTCATACGGCTCATGACATCACCATGGGAGTGGGTGTCAAGATAACTGACAGGCAAATCCATCATTTTTCCAAACAGTTCCTCTCTCAGACGCTTCACAATCCGCTGGCTCAGTTTTGCACTGCATAATCCCTGCAGAAGCTGGCTGATACAGTAAAGCAGATATATAGCCAGCATCAGAACCAAAGTATTTTTCAGACTGCCGCTTTCGGTTCCTGCAATAATATCTATTGCCTTGCTTTGCAGTGAAGGTGCGTATATACCGCACAGTGTTCCAAATATTACTATTCCCAGCAGGCTGAACAAAAGCAGTTTCTCATGTATAAAATAAACAGCAATCCGACGCAGGGCTGCTCCGGCATTTCTTGCATGCTGTACTTCTGCAAACCGTTCTTTGGGACGCATCCCCGGGATATTACGTTCCTGAAGCCTTTGCTCCTTTCCTTCATTCATGGTACTCCTCCTTTCCAATCTGTGACTGATAAATATCCTGATATACTTTACATCCGGCAAGTAACTCTTCATGTGTTCCCACAGCTGCAATACTGCCGTTTTCCAGAACAACAATCCGGTCTGCCCTGCGCACGGAAGCAATCCGTTGAGCCACAATGATTTTTGTGGTTCCCGGAGACGACTGCTCCAGTGCATCATAAAGCTTTGCTTCAGTTTTTAAATCAAGGGCGCTGGTAGAATCGTCAAAAATCAAAGTTTCCGTCGCTTTTAAAACGGCTCTTGCAATGGAAATACGCTGCTTCTGACCTCCCGACAGACTCATGCCACGCTCTGCAACCGGTGCATCATATCCTTCTGCGGAGGAAAGAATAAATTCCTCTGCCTGTGCAACGGCTGCTGCATTTTTCACATCCTCAACTGCCGCCTCCGGCTTTCCCCACAAAATGTTTTCTCCAATGGATGTACTGAACAATTCGCTTTTCTGCAATGCTACAGACACCTTATCCCTAAGGTTCTTCTGCACATAATCACGTACATCCACACCATCTACCAGGACTGTTCCACCGGACACATCATAAAAACGTGGAATAAGATTTACTAATGTGGTTTTTCCGCATCCGGTGGCTCCCATAATAGCAATGGTTTCTCCCCGGTGAATTTTCAAATTAATGTTTTCCAGCACCATACGATTGCTGCCGGGGTAGGCAAAAGAAACATCTCTGAACTCAATTTCTCCCTGCGACTTTGTTTCCCCGTCAAAGCTACCATCTTTTAACTCCGGTTCACTGTTCAGGATTTCTTTTACACGTTTCCAGGAAGCAAGTCCTCTGGAAATATTCTGAAACAGCATAACAAGCATCAGTATTCCGTTAAGAAGCTGTGTGGTATAGGTAATAGCTGCCATAATGCTTCCCGGTGTTGTACTGCCGGCTTTGACCTCATAAGAGCCAACCAGCAAAATAATACCAACCACTATATACATCAGTAAATTCACAGCCGGATTCATAAATGCAAAGATAACAAGAACACGGAGCTGGGTCTTAATCAATTCATCATTAGCCTTGCCAAAACGAAGTTTTTCATACATCTCACGGACACAGGCTTTAATCATGCGTATGCCGGATACATCCTCCTGCATAATGGTGTTAATGGTATCCAGCTGACTTTGCAATTTTGAAAAAAGAGGATTTGCTTTCCAAAGGCAGAAAATTAAGCAGCCTACAATAAACGGAAATGCGCACAGTACAATCAGCCCGAAATCCCGGTTCAGACGGAACATGAAAAAAATACTTCCGAACATTAAAAGAGAGGTCCGAATCAGACCGCGTACAAACAGGGATACATAATTCTGTACCTGTGTAATGTCATTGGTAACTCTTGTTACGATTGAGCCGGTTCCAAACCGGTCAAGCTGAGGGAAGGAAAAGGACATAATATTTCGGAAACAATCTTTGCGTATTTCATTTCCCATATTTTGCCCTGACAGATGTACGAATGCATTATTCAGGGAGCCGGAAAGACCTCCGAACAAAACAAGGCAGATCATTTGGATGCCCAGGGTCACAATCAGATTCAGGTCACTTATTTCGCCGTTATTCATACCAAGCACACCTTCATCCACAACTCTGCTCATAATTCCCGGCTGTAACAGATCCATGAGAACCTCCCCGACCATAAACAGCGCTGCCAGAATAAAAAAGGGCAGGTATTGTTTTATATATTTCCACATAGGCTTATGCTCCTTATTTTCCGTATAAACTGTGGGAATCACCATGTTTACCATGCTTATTGCCACATTGTTCATTTTCTCCATGCTGATAGCGCTGCTTCCAGTCCCCATTTACCTTTTCCAACAGCTTCAGAAATTCTGTTTTTTCCTGCTCAGACAGACAGGAAAACATCTCCCCATATCTTTGCTTTCTCTGCTCCGTTACCTCCAGAGCCTGCTCTTTTCCTTTTTCAGTCAGTACAATATCAGTGGTCCGACGATCCGTTTCACTTGGTGTACGGGCAATGAGTTCAGCCGATTCCAGTTTCCCAATTACTTCGCTGACAGAACCCGGTTGAATTCCCAATATTTCCGTCAGGGTCTGCTGGGTAATGGTTCCGGTTTCGTTTAATAGAATCAAAATCCGCTTCTGACTTCCCTTTCCCTCTGACAAGAATCGAAGAATATGTCCAATATTTCTTAAATTAATTACCAACCTGCCGTTGGTATCTGCTCTGCTATAATGATCCTCTCTAAATTTGCTGTTTGAATATTGTTTTTCTTCCATGCACTTTTCTCCTTTCGTTTTGTTTAGGTACCTTTACATTATATATTCCACACAGCCTTTTTGTCAAGGTACCTAAACATTTGCAGGACTGAGTCTGCATCATTGCGTAGCATTTTTGCTTTCTATAAAAGTCGGTTTTCCCAACAAAAGCAAAAACACCTCATCCATGAAACATATTTCTACATTTCACAGATGAGGTGCTTAAATTATTACTTTAATATTTCTTTTTGAGTTTTCAGACTCTATAATCCGGCCAATCTGTATTACAGCTCATTTGCCTGTTTCCCGCTGTAATGTACAACAGGTTCTTCATCTACACCTTTTATATTACGGTTTACATAGTTCTTTGTAATTTTCATTACCACAGGACTAAGTGCAAGTACACCAATAAGGTTAGGTACCATCATAAGTCCGTTAAAGGTATCGGAAATATCCCACGCCAGTGAAGAGGTCATTAATGCACCGGAAATAATCATCAACACAAAAATAACCTGATATACCTTTGCACCTTTTCTTCCCAAAAGATATTCTACTGCACGTGTACCATACTGCGACCATCCGAGAACGGTTGTAAAAGCAAACAAAAGCATTGCAATTGCAATAAACATTTCGCCGGCTTTACCAAACACCAAACCAAATGCACTTGCAACCAGAGTGGCATCGTTTACTCCTTCTACCGCAAGTCCCGTATCAAGATCTATATAGCCTGTGGAAAGAACCACAATGGCAGTCATTGTACACACAATAAACGTATCAAAGAATACTTCAAAAATTCCCCACATACCCTGAACTACAGGCTCTTTTACATTAGATGAGGAGTGTACCATTACAGAAGAACCAAGACCGGCCTCATTTGAAAATACACCTCTCTTGAAGCCCTGGGTAACAACCTGTTTAAAAACAATACCCACAGCAGCACCGCCTACTGCCTTAACACCGAAAGCAAAACGGAAAATTGCAGAGAACATTGCGCCAACATTGCTGATATTCATTATGAAAACAATCAGACAGCCGATTACATACATTACTGCCATAAAAGGAACAATCTTTTCAGCAGTTGCTGCAATTCTCTGCAGACCGCCAATAATAATCAGGGCTGCAATAATCATTAATATTATACCGATAACAAGGGGAATCACAGGAATGCCACCAATTTTTTTATCCGGTACGGATGAGAAAAATGCTGACTGAATATTAATGGTGATTTTATTAATCTGACCCATATTTCCTATACCAAAAGAAGCAAGGATTGCAAAAATACTGAAAAGAACAGCTAAAAACCTGCCAAGACCTTTACAATGTTTCTTTGCTCCAAGTCCGTCCTGAAGATAATACATGGGACCGCCTGCCCATTCGCCAAGTTCGTTTTTACGACGATAATAAATACCCAGTACATTCTCCGAGAAATTGGTCATCATACCGAAAAATGCTGCAATCCACATCCAGAATACAGCACCCGGACCACCGATTACAATAGCAGCAGCTACACCGGCAATGTTACCTGTACCAATTGTTGCGGCAAGTGCAGTACACAGGGCCTGAAACTGTGATATACTCTTCCTGTCTGTCTTTTTGGTAGCGGAACTGTCTTTTTTAAAAACGCCCCCGATTGTGTTTTTCCACCAATGACCAATGTGGGAAATCTGGAAAAATTTTGTCAATACAGTCATAAGAATACCTGTACCGAGCAAAAGAATCAGTCCGATTTTTACCCAGACAAAACCATTAATCGCGTCATTAATTTCGGTAATTGTCTTTACGAAATTATCCATTTCATCCTCCGTTCCGAAGTGTCTTAACGCAGGGAAGCATTAAACATATTACTCCCGAGCGAAACAACCTCTCTTTTGTGACAAAAATTTCGCATTATTATACCATGATATGCCTTTTAAAATCAAGAATGAATATTCAAATTATGATTATTTTTTATATTTATGCTTTTTCAAGCAACTTTTTATACAATTTATCTATACTGAATACAACCTGAACCGTTGCCGGTATAACTTTTTCCCATATGGTAAACATTCAAAAAAACTGCCGGAAACAAACCATTTTCCGATTTGTCCCGGCAGGCAAAATAATAACTCTTATTAATATGAAGTGTCAAGAAATAAAAATCATACTGTCTCCATACCCTGCTGGGAATTAATTATTTTTCCACGGGTAGATTTTTTCTGGTAACGACCGTCCTTAATTTGTACACGCGCATTTACATTATCCTTAAGCATGGTATTAAACATACCAAGAATAGTGTTGCGGATTTCAGTATCATATACCGGCATAGCCACTTCAACACGTCTGGTGGTATTGCGGGTCATGAAATCCGCGGAGGAAATATACATCTTCATTTCCTCACCCTTACCAAACATATAGATTCTGGAATGCTCCAGATATCTGCCCACAATGCTTATTACGCGAATATTCTGGGTCACTCCTTCAATACCGGACTGTAAACAGCAGATTCCTCGGATAACCATGTCAATTTTCACACCGTTACGGGATGCTTCAATCAGTTTATCCATAATCTTTTTATCTGTCAGGGAGTTGATTTTTATTCCAATGTAGCCTTTCTGACCGCTAAGCTGTCTGTCAATCTGTTCCTGAATCAAATCCAGAATCTTGTTCTGCAGACACAGAGGTGCAACCAGGAGTTCACCGGTTTCCCTCATTACCTGCTCCATACACAAATTTCTAAACAGGGCAACCGCCTCAATTCCGATAGACTCTCTGGCGGTCATAATGGAGTAGTCCGTGTATACTTTTGCGGTATCTTCATTGTAATTACCGGTACCAATCTGGGTGATATAGCTGATATTCTCCTCTTTCTGATAGGTAATCAGGCAGATTTTGGAATGAACCTTAATGTTATCCAGTCCGTAAATGACCCGGCAGCCTGCTTCTTCAAGCTTTCGGGACCAGGATATGTTGTTCTCCTCATCAAATCGGGCTCTCAGTTCAACCAGTACAACTACCTCTTTGCCATGCTCAGCTGCCTCAATCAGGGTTTCCACAATACGGGAATTGCGGGACACACGGTAAAGTGTAATTTTTATGGAGCTTACATTCGGGTTTATTGCCGCCTCCTGAAGAAGTTTCAGGAATGGTTTCATGCTGTTATAAGGAAAAGCAAGCAGACGGTCTTTTTCTTCAATCTGGCTTATCATGGATTCATCTGTGTTTATATCATCGGGCACAGACGGAACCATGCGTTCGAAGAAGTTTTCCTTGTTATCCTTCAGCATATATTTAATTTCATCAAAAAATTTAAACTCCAGCGGTGTTTCGCACAGGAAGGTCTGGTGCTCAGACAAACCTATTTCTTTGCATATGCTGACGATGACCGACTCATCCAGCATACGGGAATACTCCATTTTAACCGGACTGAGTCTTTTTCTAACCTTGATAAGTTTTTCCATTGCCTCCCTGTAATCGTCATCATCCTCATCATTAAAGCTTTCATCAATATCAATGTCAGCATTACGGATAATGCGAATCAGAGATTTACTCTTGATCTGATATCTGTCAAAAATCAGCGGAATATAATGAAGTATCATTTCCTCTGTCAGAATCAGTTTATTTTTATCTGAAGGAAGATGGATGACACGTCTGAATTTGTCGCTGTTACATGGTACAATTCCAAGTTTGTCATGTCCCTTGGACTCCAGAACCACAACTGCATAGATTTCCTTGTCTTTGAGAAATGGAAACGGATTCTTTCGTGCAACCACCTGAGGGGAAAGAAGCGGAAGGATATTATGGTTAAAATATTCCTTCATATACTCGCTGTCTTCCTTGCTGAGACTTTTGAAATCCAGAACCTCAACACCCTGTTTTTTTATTTCTCCCATCAATGACTTATATATTCTGTTTTTCTTTCTTGTCAGTTCTCCGGTAGCCTCTACCACTGCCTTTAACTGTTCTCCGGCAGTCATATGAGTCTTATCTTCTTTCTTGTACTTTGAGATAAGCAGCTGATCAATCAGGGAGCCTACCCTGACACTGTAAAATTCATCAAGATTGCTTTGATAAATCGACAGGAAATTCATTTTTTCGCATAATGGGTTCTTTTTATAGGTAGCCTCATCCAGTACCCTCTCATTAAATTTCAGCCATGACAGTTCTCTGTTTATGAAGCATCCTTTGTTATCCTTTTTATCCATATTCATCCTCCATTACCGGGCAATTTATCTCGGAATTTTCCGGTACATCTGCCTCATACCGGTTCCGGATTTCCTAAGCAATATCTCTTTTTTTCATTTTATTCCGCGTGGACGGCATTAATCACCAAAGCAAATGGATAATGCTTTTGCATCTCTTATAATTTCACTGTCCGTCGGTACCTGCTTAATTTTTCCGGCAACGTCTTTAAGCGGAACCTTCGCAAGCTTGCCGTCTTTCATGGCAACCATATATCCAAACTGCTTGTCGAGAATCAGCTTTGCACCGTAAGCACCTACTCTTGAAGCAAACACTCTGTCATAAGCATTTGGAGAGCCGCCTCTCTGCATATGCCCCGGAATAACCTCACGGACTTCATAATCTCCATGCTGAAGCAGTTCATCACGAAGTCTCTGTGCTGCGGACTTGTCTGCCATCAGCTTCTTCAATTCTTTTTTCTCCAGTTTTCTTTCCTCCAGGGAAACTGCACCCTCAGCAATTGCAATAATTGTAAAGCTCTTGCCTTCTTCTTCACGGGCTTTAATGGTCTTGATTACTTTTTCCACATCATAATCAATTTCCGGAATAAGAATAATGTCTGCTCCGCCAGCAATTCCTGCATAAAGTGTTATATATCCAACTTTATGCCCCATTACTTCAACAATAAACACCCTGCTGTGGGAAGCTGCGGTGGAATGTATGGTATCAATTGTATTGGTTGCCACGTCAACTGCCGACCAGAATCCAAAAGAAACGTCTGTTTCACACAAATCGTTGTCTATTGTCTTTGGAAGTGTAATTACATTCAAACCTTTTTCCGAAAGAAGATTTGCCGTCTTATGAGAGCCGTTACCACCCAACACTACCAGGCAGTCCAGATTCATTTTTTTATAGTTGCTTATCATGGCTTCAACCTTGTCCAGTCCGTCTTCAGTAGGTTTGTCTATGGTTTTAAATGGTGTTCTGGAAGTTCTGAGTATGGTGCCGCCCTCGGTAAGAATTCCGGAAAAATCTCTCGGCTCCATCAGACGATAATTACCGTAAATCAGCCCCTTGTAACCTTCAAAGATACCGTAAATCTCCACATCATCCCCCTTTAGATTGTAAAGGGTTTTCGCCATGCCTCGCATTGCTGCATTCAGCGCCTGGCAGTCTCCTCCGCTAGTCAACATTCCGACTCTTAGCATAATATACCTCCTTAGTGGGAGCAATCTGCTCTTAATGCAAAGTTGCTCAAGTATTATTTTACCGATTATATGTAAATATAATCTATCTTTTTCTTGTAAAGTTTTGTTAAATTTCCCGTAAAATCAGAATAATCCCGGCACCCAGGCTGACATGGGGAATCCTATAGCAAAGGACGCCACATTAGCCACCAGAGAATACAGTATATAGTACCAATTCTTCTTTGGTTCTTCGGATAATTTCTTCATCCATATACAATATATTCCCGCCTCAATGGCAAATACCATAATTTCAAAAAAACCATAGTACATTTCCACTGCAGATCGTCCACTATTATAATCAATTACATTCAGCCCAACATTGAGAATGATTTGTGTCACCACATTGACACCCACAAGCAGCAGTACCTGCTTCTTCTTTCTGAATCCGAAAAGGACAGCCACAACCATCTCTGCCAGAATGGTAATAATAATGCGGGCAATAAGTGCAATAATTTCCATTGTAAAATTATATGAACGGTATGCCTCGATACGTTCATCGGTACTCAGTTCCTCATTATACTGAACAGAGGCAATGGATATACCATCCATATCAACAGTATAGTAGGTGTCAAAGGCGTATCTTTCACATATGCCGCTTACCAGAAAGGTCTGTGTTTCAGGATAATACAACAGTATCTTAAAACGATTCGGCGGATAGTAAGTCCATGCTATCTCTTTGGTTTTACTGACAATCCATGCCTCCTGCAGGAAATAGTAGCCATCAGAATCTTCATACTCCGCAAAAGCTTTCCACGTTGCATAATCAATCGTCGCATACGGGTAATTTTCATTTCCATTGTGTTTGGCATCTGTTTCAGTGCCATCCCATACAGATGAAGGTCCGGTGGATTCGGTTTCTGAGAGCAAAGTGCCGTAACAAAGCTCATCGCCCATATTCTCAAAATTAATATGCACAGAGGCTTTTGGTCCTGTATCCGCATTAACAGTAACGGGTATCGCTGATACTGTTATGGCGACGCATATTAACATAATTATCAGTGACTTAGAAATGCTTTTCTGTATCATTATAATTCTCCTTTCACTCAGATTCCGTATCAAACAGAGACATCTGCTTCCATTGTTGTTTTTCCTCATATGTATTGAGATATTCGAAGATTTTTCCATTGTCATGAACTATATTATTCCCTTCGCAAACCTCATGAAACATTTTCATCAGTTCTCTGCTTTGCGGACTTGCAATTTCATAGTTTCGCCCATATATTGAAATATATTTTTCTTTTAGTCCCGGAAATATCCGGTCAAGCTGCCTGTAAAAATACTCTCTGTCTCCGTCCCGGAGAGTAACACCGATTCCAAAACATATGATACCATAAACCCCTGCATTAATACAATAATCTAAAATCCCTCTGAGATTTTCTTCCGTATCATTAATGAACGGAAGCAGCGGACAAAGCCACACAACTGTCGGAATCCCTGCCTCCTTCAGCTTTTTTAAAGCTTCAAAGCGATGCTTCGTGGTACAAACACCGGGTTCAAGCTTTCTGCACAGTTCTTCGTCACAGGTTGTAAGAGTCATCTGAACAACACACTTTGACTTCTCGTTTATTCTTTTCAGCAAGTCTATATCCCGCAAAACCCTGTCAGACTTAGTATGAATTGTTGCCCCAAAACCATATTTTTCAATCAGTTCCAATGATTTTTGGGTATATCCTAATTTCAGTTCAAGAGGAATATACGGGTCACTCATAGCGCCCGTTCCTATCATACATTTCTTTCTTTTTCGTTTCAGAGCATCCTCCAGAAGTTCAAGAGCATTCTCTTTAACCTCTATATCCTCAAATTCATGATTCATATGGTAACAGAGGCTCCGTGAATCACAGTAAATGCAACCATGAGTACACCCTCTGTACAGATTCATTCCGTTTTGTGCGGACAAAATGCTCTTTACTTTCACATAGTGCATCGTCTGTCACCTTTCTTCTGCAAACCTTGATATCAACTTATTCTTTATAGCCGAAATTAGGAATTGCCGTCCATCGTTCACGTAGTATATGAGCCGCCAGCTTTGGTCTGCGGTTTTTGGTAAATACTCCTTTTCGGTTTCCGTCTGCACGGATAATTCCCTGCAAGGTTCCGAAATCTGCAAATGCCCAGCAATGTTCCCCCACAAAGAAGGAACGCTTGTCAAATTCTGCATTTATTCTGCGATAATATTCTGCCTGGAATTCTTCAGTGAACATTTCACCAACCGTTCCATGAAGTCCTTCTATGGTATCTGCACCATATTCGGAAACCATAACCGGTTTATTCTGCTGTTCCCAGAAATCCAGTTCCAGATTCCATGCATAGCAGGCAGCATCTAAGTCTCCTGACAGATTGTACCAGCCATAATAACGGTTAATACACACCACATCCATGGTGCGGGTTACAATATCCCTTTCATAATTGTTCTGACAGCATACCAGTGTAACCGGACGGTTCTGTGGGTCTGTATCATGGGCTATATTATATAATTCATGCCAGTAGGCATATGCCGCCTCCGGCTTTTCATCTGTGCTTGGCTCATTTCCCAGACTCCACATTATAACGCAGGGGTGATTGCAGTCTCTGGCAATCATATCCTTTAAAACCTGAGTATGATAATCCTTCAGAGTAAAAGTATCATCATATGGTTCATAATCCACTGCACCGATACCAACTGCAGGTGTCTCATCAATAATTACAATGCCCTCTTTGTCACACAGGCGGTACATTTCCTCTGCGTAAGGATAGTGACTTGTACGAAAGGAATTGGCCCCTATCCAGTGCAGAAGTCCAATATCTTTTACGTTCAGGCAGTCATCAGTTCCACGTCCGCGGATATAGAAATCCTCGTGCTTTCCAAAGCCCTTGAAATAAAATGGTTTATTATTAATCAACACTTGTGTGCCCTTTACCGCAACGGTTCTGATTCCGAATTCTTCTGTATACAAATCTGCTCCGTATGTAACTTCTGCTTTATAAAGATATGGTGTGCCCGGATAAGGCTCCCAAAGCTTAGCATGGGGAATCCGGATTGTGCCTTCCTTTCCACAGGCAGTAGCCACCACGTTGCCCTCCCCGTCCAGGATGCGAACCTGAACTAAGTTATTATCTGCTGAAGCTCCTGACTCTTCATCTGTTGTTTCAGTATCGGTATTTGCTATTTCTGCTGTTGTTCCGGTTTCGTTTCCACCTGTAGTTATGGTATAGCTTACCAGCCCGTCTTTTCCCTGAATGTCCGGCACCAGTATTATATTTTCGATATATGCTGCAGGTGTAGTGTAAATACGCACATGTCTCTGAATTCCTGCATAATTAAAGAAGTCGAAGTTGGGCAGATTCATAGGTCTGCGCCACAGCTTTGCCTGTTCCACAGCAGGAACTCCGGCATTGTCCGAACCCATAAAAGCACTTCCGGATTCACTGCCCACCGGCAGACTTCTTCTGTTAATGGTATTATCCACACAAACTGTAAGACGAACTGTTTTTCCCGGCTCCACTTTGTCTGTAACATCAACCTCAAACGGAAGGAATCCTCCTTTATGGTTACATAGGAATTCGCCATCCAGCCAGACCATTGCATCATGGGTCACAGCATCAAATCTAAGCACCAGTCTCTGTCCGGCAAAAAATGTGGGAACCGCAAACTCTTTTTCGTAATATGCAGTTCCGCAATGAAGACGGAACTCGGCATCTTCCCTCTGGTCATTGTAGGATGCAGGAACATAAAGATTTTCATATTCCGTAAGGGAATGCTTTTCCCACTGCTCTTTTTCTGCCTCACCTTTATTCAGACGAAATTTCCAGATTCCGTCAAGTGAAAGAACTGCTCTTGATTTATTTTCCTGTGGATACATTTATTGCCAAACCTTTCTGAGTATCTTTTAATAATACAGACACAGCAATATTTTTTAACAATTGCTGTCCCACCATTATCTTTTGAACAATATGCAGTGCTGTTTTTATTTTCTGCGGTAATTATATCACAACAAAAGGCATTTGAAAACATTTCACACGGTCACAAACAAAAAACCCCGATTCTATTTTAGAAATCGGGGGTTTTGGTGCTGCCAGGCTGCAAGGCAATCAGGTTCTGCGGATTTTTTATCTACGTTTTTCTGCCTACTTTGCACTGCCGTAAACAATCATTGCATCAAGACATTTTTTAGAATCTCTTATAACTTCCTCATCCAGAACGATTTCTTCTCCACCGGTTCCGTTCACGCAGTTGTAAACATCTGCAAGTGTGGTAACCTTCATGTTGTGGCAGAAGCAATCCTTGGACAGCGGATAGAACTGCTTGTCCGGACATGCGAATTGCAAATGCTGAACAATGCTGTTTTCCGTTCCGATGATAAATTCTTTGTCACTGCTCTTTTTAGCATAATCCATAATCTCGGTTGTGCTTCCGATGAAATCAGCCTCTTTCCATACCTTCGGCTGACATTCCGGATGAACCAAAAGCTTTGCACCCGGATGAGCTTCCCTGCACGCCTGAACCTCTTTAAGGGTAATTCTTGCATGTGTAGGGCAACCGCCCTGGAGCAGCTTAATATTTTTTTCCGGGACCTGCTCTGCAGCCCATGCTCCCAGGTTACAATCCGGAATAAAAAGAATGTCCTTACCCGGAACGTTCTTTAAAATCTTTATTGCTGAGGAAGATGTTACGCATACATCACATATGGTCTTCAGTTCTGCAGTGGTATTGATATAGGCAACCACCATATGGTCAGGATTCTGCTGCTTTACCGCAGAAATCATTTCCTTGTCCATCTGTTCCGCCATAGGGCAGCCTGCAAGTCCGTTTGAAAGAAGTACCTTTTTATGAGGAGATAATATTTTCACGGTCTCAGCCATAAAGCGTACACCACACATTAAAATTGTATTCTGCTCTGCTTTTTCTGCCTGCAGGCTCAAGCCATAGGAATCACCCACATAATCGGCAACCTCCCATATATCATGGCTCTGGTAAGCATGGGCCAGTATACAGATACCCTTTTCCTTTTTTAATCTGATAATCTCATCCTGAAGTTCTCTGGTATTCATTTTTTCCTCCATTTCAAGGTAATGTATGATTTATAGTCAAACTCGCAAATGCGCCGCTTTTTGCTCGTTATATATTACTTCATGACTTTTTCATTGTCAAGAAGGTTCTTTTCCATTTTCGGATAGTACCCGAACATAACCCAGAAAATCACCCCTGCTAATGCAAGGGCCAGTCCCAGTCCGGTGTAAAAAACCGCAATAAAGGTGTCAGGTACCAGACCGGAATATCTGAGCCAGATTCCTCCGCCCATCATGAATGCCATAATACAGTAAGCCTTCAAATCAAAGAAATGCCAGAAAGGTCTGGTAGGCTCCGGATATCCGTGGATGCGCTTTGTATGCTTGAAGCTCATCTTGAAGAACATGAGTCCGAACATTCCGAACACAACAACGGACAGCACCGGATGATACCAGCTTATCTTTTTCATATTACAATAGGCAATAACTCCCAGACGTGCCACATTAAAACCTGCCAGAATCCACACACAACCGGCTATTGCCAGCAATGTACGCTTTTTTACATGATGAAAGGGCTTATAATTCATTTCCCGCATCCTCCTGTGGTTCCTCAAACTTTATCCGTCAAACTCGCAAAAGCTTTGGTTTTTTATATAGTTTATTATTGTAGCACACTTTTATGGATACGAACAGTACCTTTTATCCTTATTCACCCATCTCTAAGCTCCGGCCGGAACTGGAGAAACATATGAATAAGAATAAACATTTAGTTTTAGATGAAAGATACGTAATTGAGCATTCTCTTAATAAAAATATGAGTTTTAAAGCCATTGGCAAACTAATTCTTAAGGACTGTACCACTGTATCCAAAGAAGTGAAAGCATCGTCTCTCTTGCATTTTCATTGTAATGGAATCGGACAACATAAGTTGTCTGCCCGATCCTTTTTGTAAATGTATTGCTCTCTGTTTTCATATCTATCGTTTTACTCATTGAGTTCTCCTTTCTCTGCCAGACTTACAATCCTTTCGCAGCCAGCAGCACTGCATTTATCAGTTTCTAATAATTTTTCTTTTACTCCGTTTACTTTCTGCCTTGAAATGGATATAATAGAATTAACCTCAAGTTTTCTTTAGATTTCAAGAATAGAAAGGATGATTTTATGAACCTTGCAAAAATTTCTTCAAACGGTCAGATCACAGTTCCGGTTGAAATCCGCCGTCTGCTCGGTCTGAAATCTGGTGATAAAATTCTGTTTTTGCAGAAGCAAAATGGTGAAATTGTAGTCAGCAATGCCTCCGCCCAGGCAATCCGCAAAGCACAGGCTGCCTTTTCCGGTGTAGCTGAGGAAATGGGTGTCTATAATGAAGATGATATTCAGGCACTTGTGGACGAAGTACGGTACGGAAAGGAAAGATAATTATGCGGATTCTGATTGATACAAACATCCTTTTTTCTGCATTGCTCTTTCCCCGGTCAAAGCCCGCAAAGGCTCTGCTCTATATTGCCCAGAACCACGAAATGGTTCTCTGTGACCGCAATATAGCAGAGCTGCGG
>JBJEJI010000075.1:0-7976 GCA_051877895.1 Lachnospiraceae bacterium
GTGATTGACGTTACCCTTCCTGCAAAAAAACCTGAAATCGGTCATCGCCATCCTAACAATATTGCCCTTGAGGATGTAGAAAAATTTTTCATCGGCATGGGCTATGAAATCGTAGAAGGACCTGAAGTTGAGTATGACTACTACAACTTCGAGGCACTTAACATCCCTGCAAACCATCCTGCAAAGGATGAGCAGGATACATTTTACATTACCGGAGACATTCTTCTGAGAACCCAGACATCTTCATGTCAGGTACGTGTAATGGAGAACACAAAACCTCCAATCCGTATCCTTTCACCGGGACGCGTATTCCGTTCTGACGAGGTTGACGGTACACATTCTCCTTGCTTCCATCAGATTGAAGGTCTTGTAATTGATAAAGATATAACATTTGCCGATCTTAAAGGTACACTTGCAGAGTTCGCAAAAGAGCTTTTCGGTGAAAATACAAAGGTTAAGTTCAGACCACATCATTTCCCATTTACAGAGCCAAGTGCTGAAATGGATGTAACCTGCTTCAAATGTGGCGGTAAAGGCTGCAGATTCTGTAAGGGAAGTGGCTGGATTGAAATTCTTGGCTGTGGAATGGTTCATCCCAGAGTACTTACCATGAGTGGAATCGATCCTAAGGAATACACCGGATTTGCATTTGGTGTAGGTCTTGAGCGTATCGCACTCCTGAAGTATGAAATTGACGATATGAGACTGCTCTACGAAAACGACACAAGGTTCTTAAAGCAGTTCTAAGTCAGATAATCATGATAGCGTAAAACGCTTCAGAATGGAGGAAATAATGAATACATCTTTATCTTGGATAAAAGCATATGTGCCTGAACTTCAGTGCAGTGCACAGGAATATACAGACAGAATGACCTTGACCGGAACAAAGGTTGAGGGTTTTGAGTGCCTTGATGCTGATTTGGAAAAAATCATCGTAGGCAAAATAAATAAAATCGAAAAACATCCGGACGCTGACAAGTTAATTGTATGCCAGGTTCAGATTGATGAAGAAGGAACCGAAATCCAGATTGTAACAGGTGCACCAAACGTAAAGGTTGGTGATGTTGTACCTGTTGTACTGGACGGGGGACGTGTTGCCGGGGGACATGACGGAAAGAAAACCGAAGGCGGCATTAAAATTAAAAAAGGTAAGCTGAGAGGCATTGAAAGTAACGGTATGATGTGTTCTATCGAAGAACTTGGCTCAACCAGAGACATGTATCCGGACGCACCTGAAAACGGAATTTATATCTTCTCAGACAATCCTGCTTATGACGGAATCAAGCTTGGCAGCTCTGCAGTAGAGGCTCTTGGACTTAATGACGTAGTATTTGAATATGAAATTACAAATAACAGAGTAGACTGCTACTCAGTAATCGGTATTGCAAGAGAAGCGGCAGCAACATTTGGTAAGCCATTTGTGCCTCCTGTAATAAAGGAAACAGGCAACGATGAAAAAGCCTCCGACTATATCAGTGTTGAAATCCAGGCTCCTGACCTTTGCAAGAGATATGTAGGTCGTATTGTAAAGAACATTAAGCTTGCCCCATCCCCAATGTGGATGCAGAGAAGACTGGCTTCTAACGGAATCCGTCCAATTAACAACCTGGTAGACATTACAAACTATGTAATGGAAGAATATGGACAGCCAATGCACGCTTATGACCTTGATACCATTGCAGGAAAGAAGATTATTGTTAAGAGGGCAGAAAACGGTGATACTTTCCAGACACTTGATGGTGTAGACCATGCAGTTGATGATTCGATTCTCATGATTAATGATGCTGAAAAGGCAGTAGCTATTGCCGGTATCATGGGTGGTGAGAATTCAAAGATAACAGATGATGTAAAGACAATGCTCTTCGAAGCAGCATGCTTTGACGGAACCAACATTCGTCTTTCAGGTAAAAAGCTTGGCATGAGAACAGATGCTCAGGCTAAGTTTGAGAAAGGTCTTGATCCAAATACTGCAATGGAAGCAATGAACCGTGCCTGTCAGCTCATTGAAGAGCTTGGAGCAGGTGAAGTTGTTGGTGGATGTGTTGATGTATACCCTGAACCAAAGAAGGAGTGGAGAGTGGCATTTGACTCTGACAGAACAAACAAGGTTCTTGGAACAGACATTGACAAAGAAACAATGATTGCTTACTTTGAAAAGCTTGACCTTGCCTATGACAGAGCAAAAGATGAGGTTATTGTACCTACATGGAGACAGGATGTACTCAGCCAGGCTGACCTTGATGAAGAGGTGGCAAGATTCTTTGGTTATGACAAGATTCCGACTACGCTTCCTGAAGGTGAGTCAACCATGGGTAAAATGTCCTACAAGCTTACTATTGAAGAATATGCCAGAAACGTGGCTGAGAGAAACGGATTCTCAGAGGCAATGTCCTACAGCTTTGAAAGTCCAAAGGTATTTGACAAGCTGCTTATTCCTGCAGATGATACTTTAAGAAACACAGTTACCATTGTGAACCCGCTGGGTGAAGACTTTTCTGTAATGAGAACACTTCCACTTAACGGATTACTTGGCAGTCTTGCAATCAACTACAACAGAAGAAACAAGAATGTTAAGCTTTATGAGCTTGCAAAGGTATACATTCCAAAGGCACTTCCACTTACAGAGCTCCCTGATGAAAGAGTGGAACTTGTTCTCGGATTTACAGACTGTGGTGATTTTTATGATATGAAGGGTTCGGTTGAAGACTTCCTTGATGAAATCGGATTAAACAAGAGAATTCGTTATGAGGTTTCTTCTTATCCTTATCTGCATCCGGGTAGACAGGCAGATGTTGTCTACGGTGGCAAGGTGGTTGGTTACCTTGGTGAAGTTCATCCACAGGTTGCTGATAATTACGGCATGGGTGGAAGAAGCTATATAGCAGTTATTGATCTTCCTACCGTAACCGAAATGAGCAGCTTTGACATTAAGTATAAGGGAATTGCCAAATTCCCGGCAGTATCCAGAGATTTAAGTATGGTTGTTAAAAAAGAAATTACAGCCGGTGCTATTGAAGAGGTAATTGTAAAAAATGCCGGTAAGCTTCTGGAAAGCTGTACACTGTTTGACATTTACGAAGGAAGTCAGATTAAGGAAGGCTACAAATCTATGGCATATTCCATCAGCTTCAGGGCTTCTGACAGAACACTTGAGGATAAAGACATTACTCCTGTAATGGATAAAATTCTCGCAGCACTTGGTAAGATGGACATTGAACTGAGAGCATAAAAACTAATCATTGTATAAAAGGATTGCCCACATCGGCAATCCTTTTTTTTACAAAAAACTAATAATCAGAAAATTAAATATGTTAATTTTGATGTTTTTTCTTTGATTATTTTAACACAATTTTCACAATTTTTTTCCCGGATTGGGTCAATTTGTATTAAAAGCGGAGAAAAAGCGGAAAAGAACCATTTTTGTTGCATGTAACGTTTTTGTGTGATATAATCTTGGAAAGTGTAGAAGTATGCAAAATTGCCGGATTTTTTATTGCGGAGGAACTATGAAAATTCAATGTATTGATGTTTTTGATGTTCACTGCCACATGATGTGGGGTGTTGATGACGGTTCCGAAAGCAGAGAACAATCCAAACGAATGCTTTCCGTTGCTTATGAAGAAGGAATCAGAAGCATTATTCTTACTCCTCATTACGGAAGAAAAAACAACTCTGCTCATGAGTGGATTTATGATGCTTTTAATAAAATGAAGGTACTTGCCGGTGAGTGTCAGCCTGATATCAGTCTTTACTTCGGCTGTGAGCTGTTTTACAGCAGTGACATCCTGAATGAAATTGATAAAGGTTTGGTTCCATCTCTTGCAGAAAGCAGATATATGCTGGTTGAATTTTCGCCTTCTGCATCTTTTATTTACATTAAAAACGGAGTTATCGAATTGCGGCAGCGAGGGTTCATCCCAATCATTGCCCATGCAGAACGTTGTATGTGTCTGATTGATAGTACACAACATGTGGAAGAACTGTATGATACCGGTGCTTTAATTCAGATTAATGCATCTACGGTAACAGGTGAAAACGGCATAATTCCGAAAAAATTTTTTAAAAAACTAATGAAAATTCATTGTGTTCATTTTGTGGGAACGGATGCCCATGGGGATGTTTACAGAGCTCCCCGGATAAGAAATGCATATACCTATATTGCAAAACGTTATGGTATAGAAAGGGCGGAAGAACTTTTTGTAAAAAATCCGCAGTGCATTATTAAAAATACAGATCTTGAGGAGTAACTATGGATAATGATGAAATAAACCTTGCTGAGGTGTTTGGACGTTTATTGAATAATATTGTAATTATACTTTTATCAGCTATGATCGGTGCCATGGCGGCATATTGCATCAGCACAAATTTTATCAGTGAAAAATTCCAGTCCGGCACCAGTATTTATGTGCTGAACAATAGTCAGGAGGAAGAGACAGTAACTTACACTGACATGCAGACCGGTTCTCTTCTCACCAAAGACTATGCAGAACTCATTAAGAGCAGAACAGTAATGAGTAACGTAATTGCAGAACTGGATTTAAAAAATAAATATAACGACATGTCCGGAATAACACCGGACGGTCTTGCAGGAATGATTACCGTAACAACATCCAATGAAACCCGTGTTCTTCAAATAACGGTAACCGATACCGACCCGGCAAGAGCCCAGGACATTGCAAATGCAGTCCGTGTTGCTGCTTCCCGTCAGATTTATGATGTAATGGACATTGATGCGGTAAACGTGGTTGACTACGCAAATCTGCCTGAAACTCCGGTGAGTCCCAACACAAAAAAGAACATCGTTATCGGTGGGTTATTGGGTTTTCTTCTGGCGGTTGCCGGAGTAGTAATTGTTTATCTTCTGGATGACACGATTAAGAATCCGGATGATGTTGAAAAGTATTTGGAACTTTCCGTACTTGCTTCAATCCCTTATGATGAAAAATTATATGAGAATAACAGTAGAAAACAAAAGAAAGGTCGCAAAAAAGCATGCAGGAAATAGATATCGGAAAGACTCAACAACTGGATTATTTATCCGAAGAAGAATATAAAAGCCTGAGAACCAACATACAGTTCTGCGGCAAAGAAGTTAAAGTAATTGCAGTAACAAGCTGTATACCGGATGAAGGAAAATCCAGTGTAACGGTTAATCTTGCAAAAACCATTGCAGAAACAGGAAAAAAAGTTCTCTTTGTGGATTGTGACATGAGAAAATCAGTTCTGGCAAATAGACTTCATGTGAGAAACGGAGGCAGTGGATTGTCTCATTATCTGTCCGGAAACAATGAGCTGGATGAGGTTCTCTGTAAAACAAATCTGGCGAATCTGTACATGATTCTTTCAGGTCCCATTCCGCCAAACCCTTCCGAACTTCTTGGCTCCAGTCTGTTTAAAAATTTTATCAGGGTTGCAAAAGAAAAATTTGATTATGTGCTGCTTGACACCCCTCCATTGGGGAGTGTAACGGATGCTGCAGTAGTATCCCAGGTGTGTGATGGTATGCTCATGGTTCTCTCTGCCGGTGGAATCAGCTACAAAATGGCCCAAAGCGTAAAGAATCAGATTGAAAAAACCGGCTGCCGTCTGCTTGGCGTAGTTTTAAACAAGGTACAGATTAAGAAAAACGGCTACTATGGCAGGTACTACGGAAAATATTACACTCAGTATCAGAGCGAAGATAACGGAGGAAGATAAATGAAGAAGAAAATCACACTTACACTGGGAGTGGTTGCAGTGGTGCTTCTGATTCTCTGCATTGTATCCCGCATAACGCAGGATAATACAGCTCCGGTAATCAAAGTGTCTGATGTAAAGCTTACCTATACCGAAGGCGGTGATTACACCGGATTGTTTGAGGGAGTAACTGCAACAGACAATAAAGACGGGAATCTGACGGATGCAGTCCGCATTTATGACATTGCCATACTGGCAGACGGAAAAACAGCACAGGTTACCTATGCTGTATATGACAGCAGCTACAACATGGCAAAAGCAACACGTACTGTAGCTTATCAGTCACATAATAGCAATACAGAAACGGGCACAGAAGAGGAAGATGACAGTTCCGGTGACGGAACAGCAGATGTAGAGTAACAGTACAAAAGTATCTTGTTTTCGGGTGGTGAATTATGTACGAGAAAAGTACTCAGGGATGGCTAAAACACATTGATTTTATTTTATTAGATGTTCTTAGCCTGGTGTTGGCATTTTTTCTTGCATTATTTGTCCGTTACGGATTTAGTAACCCGTTTCGGTATGATATCTATATTGACATTCTTTTTCTCTATGCCTTTATAGATTTTATTGTTCTTATCTGCAATAATTCTATGAGTAATGTTTTAAAAAGAGGGTACTACATAGAACTGGTTATATCAGTTAAGCATGTTTTTCTTGTAGAAGTAATTACTGTTTTTTTTCTGTTTACTATTAAGAAAGGGGAACAGTATTCCAGAATTGTGGTTTATCTGTTTGCCCTGTTTTATCTTGTAATTACGTACCTTGTGCGACTGGGATGGAAGGCATATCTTTGTAAAAGGAAAGCGTCTGTTGGTGCCGCCTCTGTATATATTATTACAACGGAGGAAAAAGCTGAAAAAGAAGTGACAGACTTTCTTGAAGCTGCCCACGGAAAATATATTGTCTCCGGAATCTGTGTTGCAGACAAGAATTTAAGCGGACAGCGTATTAAAGGCATTCCGGTAACGTCAAATTTCGATACTGTAGCGGAGTATCTTTGCAGACAGTGGGTGGATGAGGTTTTTGTTATGCTTCCCCCGTCTGAGAAGAAAACCGTAGAGTTGGTTGATAAGCTGACTGAAATGGGAATTGTGGTTCATATGGATTTTATGGACTACTATTGTTTTTCCGGTTCCACTCAGTTCGCAGAAAAAATTCAAGGACATCCGGTTTTAACCATATGCATTAAATGTGCTACCAGAAAACAGATAATATTAAAAAGAATGGTAGATATTGCAGCCGGACTGGCAGGTTGTCTGGTGACTTTGGTGCTGACAGTTATTCTCGGACCTATGATTTATATTGCATCACCGGGACCGATTTTTTTCTCCCAGACAAGAATCGGCAGAAACGGTAAAAAATTTAAAATTTATAAATTCCGTAGCATGTATCCTGATGCAGAGCAGAGAAAAGCGGAATTAATGGAAAAAAACCGTGTAAAAGACGGGATGATGTTTAAGCTGGACTATGATCCACGTATTATAGGCTGCAGGCTTCGCCCTGACGGAACGGTGAAAAAGGGAATCGGCAATTACATCCGGGACTGGAGCCTGGATGAATTTCCACAGTTTTTTAACGTATTGTCCGGAACCATGAGCCTGTGCGGAACAAGACCGCCTACAGAGGATGAATGGGAAAAATATGAGCTGCATCACCGTGCCAGACTGGCAATTAAGCCGGGAATAACCGGACTTTGGCAGGTTAGCGGAAGAAGCAACATTACCAGCTTTGATGAAGTGGTTGAACTGGATAAGCAATATATCCGTAACTGGAGCATGGGACTGGATTTTAAAATAATGCTAAAGACGTTAGTAGTGGTATTTAAAAAAGATGGGGCTATGTGATTTTTGCATGCGTAATCTTAGAAGATAACTACAGTGATTAAACACAGAAAATAGTAATTTGTCTTGAACGATGCTTTCGTACTGTATAGGAAAGACGAGGAGAAAAATCATGAAGGATTACACGATTGCGGTTGCTGGTACCGGCTATGTTGGACTTTCGATAGCCACACTGCTGTCCCAGCACCATAAAGTATATGCAGTGGATATCATTCCGGAAAAAGTTGAATTGATTAACGGTAAAAAGTCTCCTATTCAGGATGAATATATCGAAAAGTTTCTGGTTGAGAAGGAACTTTATTTGACCGCAACGCTGGACGCCGAAATGGCCTACAGCAATGCGGATTTTGTTGTTATTGCGGCTCCAACCAATGTCTACCCTAAATTTTCAGTCGA
>JBJEJI010000076.1:0-100670 GCA_051877895.1 Lachnospiraceae bacterium
TTCCTTCATGTTCCACATCATAGCGATGGCTTTATCTGAAAAGCCCATCTTCTTGGCATCACGAAGCACCTCTAAATTGCCTATATTTGCCTTTAATTCCTCTTCTTCTTTTATAATGTTTTCAAATTTCTTAACGAATATCTTATCAATTTTTGTAATACGGGCAATTTCCTCCACTGCCACTTTTCTTCTGAGCAGTTCTGCTATTGCATAAATTCTGTCATCAGTACCTTTTGTAATATACTCAAGAAGTTTTTCCGTTGTAAAGGAATTGAACTTCTCCATGTAGAGATGAAAAACACCGATTTCCAAAGAGCGGATTGCTTTTAACAAGCTCTCTTCTATGGTTCGTCCGATGCTCATTACCTCACCGGTTGCCTTCATCTGAGTTCCCAGTTTATTGTTGGCATCCATAAATTTATCAAATGGGAAACGAGGCATTTTTGAAACCACATAATCCAATGTAGGCTCAAATGATGCAGGAGTATTGGCAATTTGTATTTCATCCAACGTCATTCCTACACTGATTTTTGCAGATACTCTGGCAATAGGATAACCACTTGCCTTGGAAGCCAATGCGGAAGAACGGGACACTCTCGGATTAACCTCAATCAGATAGTACTGAAAGGAATCCGGATCAAGTGCAAACTGTACATTACAGCCACCCTGAATTTCAAGAGCACGGATAATTTTAAGGGCACTGTCACGAAGCATATGATACTCTTTGTTGGTCAGTGTCTGAGATGGACATACAACAATAGAGTCACCTGTATGAATTCCAACAGGATCCACATTTTCCATGTTACAAATGGTAATTGCGGTGTCGTTTGCATCACGCATTACTTCATATTCGATTTCTTTATAGCCTTTTATACTTTTCTCAACAAGCACCTGATGTACCGGAGAAAGTGCAAGGGCATTCTTAATTATTTCAAGGAATTCTTCTTCATTATCAGCGAAACCGCCTCCTGTACCACCAAGGGTAAAAGCAGGACGAAGAACAACAGGATAACCAATTTCCTTAACCGCCTCCAGTCCTTCTTCAATAGAGTTTGCAATCATGGATGGAAGTACAGGCTCACCCAGACGTTCACAAAGCTCCTTAAAAAGCTCTCTGTCTTCTGCACATTCAATACTTTTACTGCTTGTACCTAAAAGTTCTGCCCGGCATTCTTTAAGAATTCCTTTCTTTTCAAGCTGCATTGCAAGGTTTAGGCCTGTCTGACCTCCGATTCCGGGAAGAATTGCATCCGGTCTTTCATAGCGTAAAACCCGTGCCACATATTCCAGGGTCAGAGGCTCCATATATACTTTATCTGCAATGGAGCAGTCTGTCATTATAGTTGCCGGGTTTGAGTTACATAAAACAACCTCATAGCCCTCTTCTTTTAAGGCGAGGCAGGCCTGTGTTCCCGCATAGTCAAACTCTGCTGCCTGACCGATTACAATAGGACCGGAACCTATTACCATTATTTTTTTAATATCAGTTCTTTTCGGCATATGCTACCTCCCTGGCCTCTTTCATCATTCCGATAAATATATCAAACAGATAACTGCTGTCCTGAGGACCCGGAGCACTTTCCGGATGGTACTGCACACTGAATACTTTATCCTTTTCACACTTCACACCTTCTACAGTGTTGTCAAGAATGTTAACATGAGTTATTGTCAGACCTGTTCCCTCAACGCTCTTGGTGTCTACAGCATAGGAATGGTTCTGGGAGGTTATTTCTATTTTATTATTTTCAAGATTTCTTACAGGATGATTTCCGCCTCTGTGTCCGAATTTCAGCTTATAAGTCTTTGCACCATAAGCAAGTGAAATCATCTGATGGCCCAGACAGATTCCAAAAATCGGAAGTTTACCTCTTAACGCTTTTACCGTAGCAATTACTTCCTGCACGTCGGTAGGATCTCCCGGTCCGTTGGATAAGAATAATCCGTCAGGGTCAAGTGCAAGTATTTCTTCTACACTGGTAGAATATGGTACTGCCGTAACATTGCAACCTCTTTCATTTAATGAACGGACAATATTCAATTTCATACCGCAGTCAATTGCCACCACATTAAACTCCGGATTTTCAGCCGGAGAAAACCATGGTTTACTGCAGCTTACCTTTGCTACTGCATCATGAGGCACCGGAGTGTTTTTTATAATTTCCAGCCCCTGCTCAATGCTGGTTTCCATTCCGGTAATAAGCACACGTCTGCTACCCAAATCCCTTATTGAACGGGTCAGCTTTCTGGTGTCAATACCGGAAATACCCGGTATTTTATATTCCTTCATTAAATCACCAAGTGTTTTTGTTGCTCTGAAATTTGAGGGATAATCATTGTACTCCCGTACAATTAGTCCACCGATGGTCGGAGTCAGCGTTTCAAAATCTTCATCAGTTATCCCATAATTTCCAATCAGAGGATAGGTCATAACAACCGTCTGGTAGGTATAGGACGGGTCTGAAACCAGTTCCTGATACCCTGCCATGGATGTATTAAATACAATTTCGGTTACTCTGTCGGAATCATCTCCAAATGCGTAACCAAAATATTCCGAACCATCCTCCAAAATAATTTTCCTGTTAAACTCTTTTACCATGTCTGTTCCTCTTTTTTCTTAGCTTACTTTTGGTTCAGGTTACTTTTTTTCTTTTGGGGGTCTTTCAGATAATCTCCTTTCAAATCTGTTCTTCATAGTTCCTGTAGGTATTTCAGTCGGATAACTGCCATCAAAACATGCAGCACAATAATCCGTACGTCCTACCAGAAGTGGCAAATCATCAAGTGACAGATATGCCAGGCTGTCAACTCCAATGATTTCCGCTATTTCCTCCACCGTGTGGTGGCAGGCTATTAAATGTTCCTGCGAATCAATATCCGTACCATAGTAGCATGGATACAAAAACGGCGGTGCAGAAATACGCATGTGTATTTCGGTTGCACCGGCATCACGAAGTAATTTTACGATACGTTTACTTGTTGTACCGCGGACAATAGAATCATCAATCAAAACTACTCTCTTACCTTCAACCGTTTCCTTTATGGGATTCAGCTTTATTTTCACCTTATCAACTCTTTCATCCTGACCGGGTGCAATAAAGGTTCTGCCGATATACTTATTCTTTACAAGCCCAATGCCGTAAGGAATACCGGAATAATTTGAATAACCGAGAGCTGCATCCAGACCGGAGTCCGGAACACCGATTACAATATCCGCATCTACCGGATGATTTTTAGCAAGTGCTTCACCGGCACGCATTCTTGCTGCATGCACAGACACACCATTTACCACAGAATCCGGTCTTGCAAAATAAATATGTTCAAATATACACATTCTTTCAGGACATTTGCCACAGTGATCTTTAATGGATTTTATTCCATTCTCACTAAACACTACGATTTCACCCGGAAGAATATCACGTTCATAGGTAGCACCTACAGTCTGAAGTGCACATGTCTCAGATGCAACCACGTAGGTTCCATCCTCGGTAATGCCATAACACAAAGGTCTGAAACCATAAGGATCTCTTGCTGCTATTAGCTTGGTTGCGGACATAAGAACTAATGAGTATGCACCTTCTATGATATTCATGGCCCTGTTTAACGCCTCTTCTATGGAAGGCGCTGTCAGACGTTCTTTTGTTACATAATAAGCAATTGTTTCAGTATCGCTGGTAGTATGAAAAATAGCACCGGTTTTTTCAAGATCATCACGAAGTTTAAAAGCATTACTTAAATTTCCGTTATGTGCAAGAGCCATTTTACCTTTTTGATGGTTTACCTCAATAGGCTGACAGTTTGCACGGTTTGTACCTCCTGTCGTACCATAACGAACATGTCCGACAGCAATGGTTCCCATTGGAAACTTATCAATAATTTCATTGGTAAAAACTTCCCCTACCAATCCAAGATCTTTGTGGGAAAAGAATAAACCGTCATCATTTACAACAATGCCACAACTTTCCTGTCCTCTGTGTTGCAGTGCATAAAGACCATAATAAACCAGATTGGATACCTTTGCCGGCTTCGGACTGAAAACACCGAATACGCCGCATTCCTCATGTATACCCATAATTTCCTCCAAATATCCCGATATTAAGACTCGCAAACGCTTCGCTTTTTTGTCATTGCAGTTTTTATTGAGCCCGGTGATTTAATGCTGCACCAACAAATCCGCTGAATAACGGATGTGGTCTGTTTGGTCTGCTCTTAAACTCAGGATGGAACTGAACTCCTACAAAGAAATCTCTGTCGGTAAGTTCAACCGTCTCTACCAATCTGTCATCCGGAGATGTTCCGCTGAGTACCAAACCTGCTTCTTCAAATCTGCTGCGGTATTCATTATTAAATTCATAACGATGACGATGACGCTCATTAATAAGTAAAGAACCATAGCATCGTTCCATTGTAGTGCCGGCCTTAATTTTACAAGGGTAGCTTCCAAGTCTCAAGGTACCTCCCTTGTCAATTTCATCACTCTGACCCGGCATAAAGTCTATTACTTTGTTTTTACACAATTCATCAAATTCACCGGAATGTGCATCGCGTATTCCCAGAACATAACGTGCATATTCAATTACGGCAATCTGCATACCAAGACAGATGCCAAAGTAAGGAACATTGTTTGTTCTGGCATAATTTGCCGCAAGTATCATTCCTTCAATTCCGCGGTTTCCAAAACCACCCGGAACAATGATTCCGTCAACTTCTCCCAAAATCTGAGCAACATTGTTCTCATTTAAGGTTTCAGAATCAATCCAATTTATATTTACATGTGCATTCCGGAAATATCCTGCATGTCTCAACGCCTCTGCAACCGAAAGATAGGCATCATGGAGCTGAACATATTTGCCAACCAGACCGATGTTTACAGTCTTTTCACGATTTTCAATCAGACTTACAAGCTGCTGCCACTCTGTTAAATCTGCTTTTGGCGCATTAATACCAAGTTCACGACATACCACATCAGAAAATCCGGACTTTTCAAGCATCAGCGGAGCTTCATAAAGATTTGGAAGCGTGATATTTTCAATTACACAATCCGGCTTTACATTGCAGAACAAGGATATTTTCTTGAAAATAGACTCTTCAAGAGGTTCATCACAGCGCAAAACAATGATATCCGGGTTAATACCCATTCCCTGCATTTCTTTTACGGAATGCTGGGTAGGCTTTGATTTGTGCTCATCGGAGCCACGTAAAAACGGTACAAGAGTAACGTGAATAAACAGACTGTTCTCTCTGCCCATTTCCAATGAAATCTGACGAATTGCCTCAATAAAAGGCTGGGATTCAATGTCACCAATAGTTCCGCCGATTTCTGTAATTACAACATCTGCATCTGTCTTTTTTCCTACACGGTAAATAAAATCTTTAATCTCATTGGTAATATGAGGAATTACCTGAACAGTAGAGCCAAGATACTCACCTCTTCGCTCTTTGTTCAATACATTCCAATAAACTTTACCGGTAGTAAGGTTTGAATATTTGTTTAAATCTTCATCAATAAAACGTTCATAGTGACCTAAATCTAAATCCGTTTCAGCACCATCTTCGGTAACATACACCTCACCATGCTGGAACGGGCTCATTGTTCCCGGATCCACATTGATATAAGGATCCAGCTTCTGAGCAGCCACTTTAAGCCCCCTTGACTTCAAAAGTCTTCCAAGGGATGCTGCAGTAATTCCCTTTCCCAATCCGGAAACCACGCCACCTGTCACAAAAATGTATTTTGCCATATCTTACTCCTATCAGATTCCACTGTTTCCGTAGTTTGATAACACTCTTGCTGAAGGATCGTTAACATTACATCCTTCCCATGACTTATTTGGCATCCAGAAATCAACAACCATTTCGGCCTGACCCGGATAGTATTTTTCAAAAATTTCTCTGTACAGAAGTGATTCCTTTGTAAAAGGCTGTGCATGTGTATATGCCTGTTTCTTTTCTTCAAGCTCACTGTCTGTATAGTAGTTTTCAGCATATTCCTTCAGATAATCTACCATGGAATGTCCCACAGCATCGGAGAAAGCTGCCTTTTCACGATATAAGATCGATTCCGGAAGATAATCTCCCTCGAAAGCTTTACGAAGAAGATATTTGCCCTTATTGTATCGGTTCATCTTCTTTTCAGGATCTACAGCCATAACATATTTCACAAAATCAAGATCTCCGAAAGGAACTCTTGCTTCCAATGAGTTTACAGAAATACAACGGTCTGCACGAAGAACATCGTACATGTAAAGCTCTTTAATACGCTTTACAGCCTCTTTCTGGAATTCTTCTGCGTTCGGAGCAAAATCGGTATACTTATAGCCAAAAAGCTCATCGGAAATCTCACCGGTCAGAAGTACTCTGATATCGGTAGTTTCATGAATAGCCTTACATACAAGATACATACCGATACTGGCACGGATTGTTGTAATATCGTAGGTTCCAAGAATTTTTACAACAGTATCCAAAGCCTCAATAACATCTTCCTTTGAAATAATAACCTCGGTGTGGTCACTGCCGATATAATCTGCGACTTCCTTTGCATACTTCAAATCTATTGCATCACCGGACATACCGATAGCAAAAGTTTTAATCGGCTCACTGCTTTTCTTGGCAGCAATTGAGCAGACAAGGGAAGAATCAAGACCACCGCTTAACAGAAAACCAACCTTTGCATCTGAAACAAGTCTTTTTTCAACACCTGCTACCAGTTTGTCATGAATGTTACTGCAAATAGTATCAAGGTCATCGTGGCAGACCTTATCAACAGCAGTAATATCATTGAAGCATACAAATTCACCGTCTTTGTAATAATATCCCGGAGGGAAAGGCATTATTTTATCTGTCAGACCGACTAAGTTCTTAGCCTCACTGGCAAAAATAATAACACCGTTTTTATCATATCCATAAAACAGAGGACGTATTCCTATTGGATCACGGGCTGCGATATAACTCTGTGTTTCAGCATCATAAATAATACATGCAAACTCAGCATCCAACTTAGAAAACATATCTGTACCATATTCTTTGTAAAGAGGAAGCAGAAGTTCACAGTCCGAGTCACTGACAAAGGTATATTTTTTCTCTAACTCTTTTTTAAGTTCTGCAAAACCATATATCTCGCCATTGCAGACTACATAGCTTCCGTCTAATTCGAATGGCTGCATACCATCCGGTGTAAGTCCCATAATTGCCAGTCTGTGAAATCCAAGCAATCCTTTGCCTGTATCCACAATTCTGCTGTCATCAGGGCCTCTGGAAATAGTGCGGTCAAATCCTTCCTTAAATAAATCATAAGAAACACCGCTGTCACAATATCCCATAATAGAACACATAATATTCCTCCATTCAGAAGTAAAAATTTTTCAGGTTTATTTGTTTTTAAAAATAGTCCCGATTACAATATACTGCCACAAACCACCGGTATAGTGATTTGTGGCAGTATTTTCAGAGTTTTTTCTTATCGCACACCAAAGAGAAGATCACCATATGTTGGGAATGGCCAGTACTTCTCAGCTGTAACTGTTTCAGCTTCATCAGCAATAGCTCTCAGCTCACTCATCTTTACAAGGATGTTATCGCGGATGTCGTAGCCTTCTTCTTCAATACCTACAACTTCCTTATGTTTAACGATTACATCTTCCAGTTCATCAATCTTAACTGAAAGCTGGTCAGCAAGTGCGGAAAGCTTCTTAATCATCTTCTTCTCATAGCCACAAACAATATCAGCATCAACTGCCTTCTTTGCAGCTGCTGTTTTAGCAAGATCGGAAGCATATGCTTCAATAGCAGGAAGAATTTCCTTGCTTGCAATGTCTACCATTGTATTTGCTTCAATAAGAACTGTCTTGCAATAGTTTTCAAGCATAATCTCTGTTCTGGATTTCAGCTCTGCCTCGGAAAATACCTTGTGGGAGGTAAGCATTTCAACATTCTTCTTATCAAGGAGATGTGGCATGCAATCCGGTGTAGTACGGTAATTGCTTAAACCTCTTACCTCTGTTGCTTCTTTAATCCATGCATCATCATAACCATTTCCGTTGAAGATAATTCTCTTGTGGTCTTTAATTGTTCTCTTAATAAGTGCATGGACTGCTTCGTTGAAATCAGCACTTCCTTCAAGTTCATCAGCAAACTGTTTTAAGGATTCTGCAACCGCACTGTTAAGCATCATGTTTGCACATGCAATACTGTTGGAAGAACCAAGCATTCTGAACTCGAACTTGTTACCTGTGAAAGCAAACGGTGATGTACGGTTACGGTCGGTAGTGTCACGGAAGAATTTTGGAAGGACATCTACGCCAAAGAGCATCTGCTCTTTTTCTGCCGCACTGTATTCACTGTCAGTTTCGATTGCATCAAGAATAGCTGTAAGCTCATCTCCAAGGAAGATGGATATAACTGCAGGAGGTGCTTCATTTGCTCCAAGACGATGGTCATTTCCTGCTGTAGCAACGGAAAGACGAAGCAGATCCTGATAATCATCTACTGCTTTAATTACTGCACAAAGGAATAAAAGGAACTGTGCGTTTTCATATGGTGTATCACCAGGTGTTAAAAGGTTTACACCTGTATCTGTAGCAATAGACCAGTTGTTGTGCTTACCGGAACCGTTAACTCCTGCAAATGGCTTTTCATGAAGGAGACAAACAAGTCCATGCTTTGTAGCAACCTTCTGCATGATTTCCATTGTAAGCTGGTTATGGTCTGTTGCAATATTTGTTGTGGAATAAATTGGTGCCAACTCATGCTGTGCAGGAGCAACTTCGTTGTGCTCAGTCTTAGCAAGAATTCCAAGCTTCCATAATTCGTCATTTAAGTCAGCCATGTAAGCTGCTACTCTTGGCTTAATTACACCAAAGTAATGGTCATCCATTTCCTGACCCTTTGGAGGCTTTGCACCGAATAATGTACGTCCTGTGTAAATTAAATCCTTACGCTTGTTGTACATTTCTCTGTCAACCAGGAAGTATTCCTGTTCAGGACCTACGGAAGTACGTACGCATTTAACGGAATCATTTCCGAATAATTTTAAAATTCTCATTGCCTGACGATTCAGAGCTTCCATGGAACGAAGAAGCGGGGTCTTCTTATCAAGTGCTTCACCGCTGTAGGAACCGAATGCTGTAGGAATGCAAAGTGTCTTTCCTTTAATAAATGCATAAGAGGTAGGATCCCATGCTGTATAACCTCTTGCCTCAAATGTTGCTCTGAGACCACCGGATGGGAATGAAGATGCATCAGGCTCACCCTGAATTAATTCCTTGCCGGAGAACTCCATGATTACGCTTCCGTCCGGAGCCGGTGAAATAAAGCTGTCGTGCTTTTCTGCAGTAATACCTGTCAACGGCTGGAACCAATGTGTATAATGTGTGGCTCCATTCTCAATTGCCCAGTCTTTCATTGCTGAAGCAACTGCATTTGCAACAGACGGATCAAGCTGAGCTCCTTCATCAATTGTTTTCTTTAATGAGTTGTAGACCTTAGCCGAAAGGCGGGACTTCATTACTCTGTCATCAAAAACCAAGCTGCCGAAATAATCAGATACTGTTTCCATAAAAAATCTCCTTTTCGTTAATGAAATATTTTTTTCGGGAAATAAAAAAAGGCAAAAACGTCAAAGAGGCTATAACCTCTAAGACATCTTTGCCTTATTGCCGATAATTTTAAACCTTGTTCAAGCATTTGTCAACAGAAAGATTTAATTTTTTTACAAGCAGATAACTTTATTGCTCCAAAATAAACTCTCTCTCCCCCCAAACAATGAGGTTATCAACCGGATTATATTCCATTGTTACTGCGAGAAATTCTCCGTCAAACTCAACAATACGAATTTTTATCACATCACCTTTTTGAGTTACCTCAAAAACATAAGGAGTAGACAAAACTTCTCGTGCATTTTTAAGATAGGAATTTCGCTCTTCTAATGTATCATCCGGAAAATCCACAGATCTAATTTCTTCTAATGCCTCAACCATCAACTCAATATCCGCATTTGATACATCAATCAAATCCTCAGATAAAATTTCCAAAAAAGGGTTTTCAGTATTTCCGTCCTGATAATACCGTCCTATTTCGACGTTGTTTTCCTTTTTTTCAACATTTTTTTCTTCTTTTGTCTCACTACTACATGCCACTAAAACAAGACACGATAAAAAACAAACAATCAGAAAAACATTTCTTTTTTTCATAAGCTATCTCCTGTTTTACTTGTTTACCTGTATATCTTACTTGATATCTTACTTGATATCTTACTTGTATATCTAACTTGTATATCTTACTTGTATATCTTCAAATCAATAATTAATATTTTAAATCTTAAATTTTATTTTACACAAGACTTATAAACCATGTCAATCTTTATATACAGTAAAGCAATATAATCTCGCGATTATACGAAAACATACATTGACAAGATTGTACATTATGTGCTATAATGCGGTCTAAATGAGCAAAGACGTTCATTCAGTAGGGAAGTTTCGCCTTCCTTAGTGAATGGGCGTCTTTTTTTCATGCCACGGGATGCTGGTATTTCCCGGATATAGAAACAGAAATACACTGAAAGGGATAGGTAGTGTGATATTCACTTCCGTATATCACTTCGGAATGGAGGAAAACAATGAAATTAGAAGGTCAAATTCGTATTCCGTCCGGCTGTGCAATAGCGGCTGTTATTTCCCGCGAAGGGAAGAAAATGACGGGCGAATCAATCATCAACGGCATGAAGCCTATGCATGATCGTTCCAACGGTCTTGGAGGCGGCTTTGCAGGATACGGAATTTATCCTGAATACAAAGAACTGTATGCATTGCACCTCTTTTATAATGACAATGTATGCCGCAGTACCTGCGAACAGTTTTTAAAGGAAGCTTTTGAAGTAGTAAAGGCGGAAATTATTCCAACCCGTAAAATTGCAGCCATTACCGACGAACCGCTTATCTGGAGATATTTTGTTACTCCTCTCCGTTCTGTGCTTGCTTCCATGCAGCTGGACGAGAAGGAATATGTTGCAAGAACAGTAATGAAAATCAACACGGATATTAAGGGTGCGTATGTATTTTCCAGCGGGAAAAATATGGGTGCATTCAAGGCAGTTGGTTTTCCTGAGGATGTAGGTGTGTTCTACAAGCTTGATGAATACGAAGGCTACTCCTGGACGGCACACGGACGTTATCCAACCAACACACCGGGCTGGTGGGGAGGTGCCCATCCGTTCACACTGCTTGATTACTCCATTGTTCATAACGGTGAAATATCATCTTATGACGCCAACAGACGTTTTATCGAAATGTTCGGATATAAATGTACTCTGCAGACAGATACAGAAGTTATTGCTTACATTTGTGACTATCTGCTTCGCAGACAGGGTCTTACCCTCGAAGAGACAGCATCTGTAATCGCTGCTCCTTTCTGGAGCACCATCAACCATATGAGCGATGCGGACCGCGAAAAGATGACTTATCTCAGAACCGTGTATTCCAGCATGCTCGTAACCGGTCCTTTCTCCATCGTTTTAGGCTTTAACGGCGGATTGATGGCATTAAACGACAGGTTAAAGCTTCGTTCCATGGTTGTAGCAGAGAAAGACGACAAAGTATTTATTGCTAGTGAAGAATCTGCAATCAGAACTATGGAGCCAAATGCTGAAAATGTCTATGCTCCTGCCGGTGGAGAACCGGTAATTGTCAGACTGAAGGAGGGTACATACTAATGGGTGTAAATTATATTTATCCGGAGTTTGAGGTTGTCAGAAATGACAGCCGCTGCATCCGATGCAGAGTCTGCGAAAGACAATGTGCAAATGAAGTACATAAATACGATGAAGACGGTCATGTTCTCTACAGTGACGAGTCCAAATGCGTAAACTGCCAGAGATGCGTATCCCTCTGCCCTACCCATGCACTTAAAATTATTAAAAGTGACTGTGCACTCAGAGAAAACGCCAACTGGTCCAATGAAACAATTAAAGAAATTTACAAACAGGCAAACAGCGGTGGTGTTCTGCTTTCTTCAATGGGTAATCCAAAACCGCTTCCTGTTTACTGGGATAAAATTCTGATTAATGCTTCTCAGGTTACCAACCCTTCCATCGATCCTCTTCGTGAGCCAATGGAAACAAAGGTATTCCTCGGAAAGAAGCCATCTGATGTTAAACGTGATGAAAACGGCAACATGATATGCAATCTGCCTCCTCAGCTGGAGCTTTCCATGCCTGTTATGTTCTCCGCAATGAGTTATGGTTCAATCAGTTATAATGCACACAAGAGTCTTGCCTGTGCTTCCAAAGAACTTGGAATCTACTATAACACAGGTGAAGGCGGTCTCCATGAAGATTTCTACTGTTACGGCGAAAATACAATAGTTCAGGTGGCATCGGGACGTTTCGGCGTTCACAAAGACTACCTTGAAGCCGGTGCGGCAGTTGAAATAAAAATGGGTCAGGGTGCCAAGCCGGGTATCGGCGGACACCTGCCGGGTGCTAAAATCGTTGGTGACGTATCTAAAACAAGAATGATACCTGAGGGCTCTGATGCAATTTCCCCTGCCCCTCACCATGACATTTATTCTATTGAAGATTTACGACAGCTTGTATTCTCTTTAAAGGAAGCAACAGAATACAAAAAACCGGTTATCGTTAAAGTTGCTGCCGTTCACAATATTGCTGCCATTGCAAGCGGTATTGCACGAAGCGGTGCAGATATTATTGCCATTGATGGTTTCAGAGGCGGTACCGGTGCTGCTCCTACCAGAATACGTGATAATGTTGGTATTCCGATTGAGCTTGCCCTTGCAGCAGTTGATCAGCGTCTTAGAGACGAGGGAATACGTAATAATGTTTCTCTTGTTGTGGGAGGTAGTATCAGAAGTGCTGCAGATGTTGTAAAAGCAGTTGCTCTCGGTGCAGATGCATGTTATATTGCTACCGCAGCTGTTCTTGCTCTGGGCTGTCACTTATGCCGTACCTGCCAGACCGGTAAATGTAACTGGGGTATTGCTACCCAGCGTCCGGAACTGGTAAAGAGACTGAATCCTGAAATCGGAACTCAGAGGCTTGTAAACCTTATGACTGCATGGCAGCATGAAATTAAAGAGCTTATGGGTGGTATGGGTATTAACTCGATTGAAGCGCTGCGTGGTAACCGAAAGATGCTTCGTGGTGTAGGATTAACTGGAAAGGAGCTTGAGATTCTCGGTATCTCACACGCAGGAGAATGAAAAAAGTATATGCTGACGAAAAATGGTGCTTAGGCTGCCATTTATGTGAATATAACTGTGCCTTTGCAAATTCCGGACTGGACAATATGGTTAAGGCACTTAAAGACAAGACCATCTATCCACGAATCAGAGTGGAAGACACCGGGAAAATCACCTATGCAGTGTCGTGCAGACACTGTGACGATCCGCTTTGCGTAAAAAGCTGTATTTCCGGTGCACTTACCAGAAAAGACGGTGTTATGACCATAGATCACAATAAATGTGTGGGCTGTCTCACCTGTATTCTTGTCTGCCCTTACGGTGCTGTAGCCCAGGGTCCTGAAGGTGTTGTTCAGAAATGTGAACTCTGTCTGCAGAATTCCTGCGGTTCACCTGCCTGTGTACAGGGCTGTCCGAATAAAGCACTGGTTTACGAAGAAAGATAATGGGGAGGGAAAAAAATGAAAAAATATGTGATTATCGGTAACGGTGTTGCTGCTACCGGTTGCATTGAAGGCATACGCAGTGTTGAACACGAATCCGATATAACCGTTATTTCCGCAGAAAACTATCCTGTTTACTGCCGTCCGTTAATCTCCTATTATCTTGAAGATAAAACGGATTTGGAAAAAATGAAATACAGACCGGACAACTTTTATGAAGAAAATGGCTGTACCGTATTGTATGGAAGAAAGGCTGAAAAAATTGATGCTGCTTCCCATACTGTTACTCTGGACGACGGAACTGCTCTTCCATATGACAGTATATGCGTGGCTGCAGGTTCTTCTCCTTTTGTTCCGCCTTTTGCAGGTCTCGATACCGTTGAAAAGAAATATTCATTTATGACAATTGATGATACCCTTGCACTCGAAAAGGCAATCAGTAAAGATTCCAGAGTATTAATCGTGGGTGCAGGTCTTATCGGTCTTAAGTGTGCCGAAGGTATTGCTGAAAAGGTTAAAAGCATTACAGTATGTGACCTTGCAGAAAGAGTTCTCTCCAGTATTATGGATGACGAATGTGCTGCAATCATGCAGAGAAAGCTGGAGGAGCACAATATAAGCTTTATGCTGGGAGACAGTGCAGATAAGTTTGATAAGAACGTTGCATATATGAAGAGCGGCAGACAGGTTGAGTTTGATGTTCTTGTATTGGCTGTGGGTGTTCGTGCAAACACTTCTCTCATTAAAGATCTGGGTGGAAATGTTAACAGAGGTATTGTTGTAAACGACAAAATGGAGACTTCTGTAGAAAACATTTATTCTGCCGGAGACTGTACTGAAGGCTTTGATTCTTCCTTCGGTCAGAACAGGGTTCTTGCAATCCTTCCTAATGCCTATATGCAGGGTCATTGTGCAGGTGTAAACATGGCTGGTGGTGAGGAAGCCTTTGACAATGCCATTCCAATGAACTCTATCGGATTCTTTGGACTCCATGCAATGACCGCCGGCACCTACTACGGACCTGATGCAGGCGGAGAACTTTACGAAGAGAAAGGTGAAAACAGCATTAAACGTCTCTTTACCAAAGATGGTCTGCTTACAGGCTTTATGATTATCGGAGATGTTGCCTGTGCCGGAATTTATACTTCAATGATTCGTGAGAAAACACCTCTTGATACTGTTGATTATGAATTGCTCAAGAAAAAACCTAGTCTTGTGCCATTTTCTCAAAAATATCGTTCAAATAAGCTGGGAGGTGTGATATAATATGAAAATAAATGCATCTAACCTTGACTATAAAGAAATCAATGAAATGATTCGCAGCACCGAAGAAGACTGCGAAATCACCGAATGCATGGGACAACGTTTCATCGGAGCAGGCATGAGCGGTAAATCAATAAATATTACCGGTACACCGGGTAATGCTCTCGGAGCATACTTAAACGGTACAGATATTACAGTTTACGGAAATGCCCAGGATGCTGTGGGCGATACCATGAATGCCGGAAAGATTATCATCCACGGAAATATCGGTGATGCTGCCGGTTATGCCATGAGAGGAGGAGAAATTTTTGTAGAAGGTGATGCCGGATATCGTGCCGGAGTTCACATGAAGGCCTATAAAGAAAAACTTCCGGTTATGATTATCGGTGGACGCACCGGAAGCTTTTTAGGAGAATATCAGGCAGGCGGACTAATTATTGTTCTTGGATTACACAAGGACGGAAAGAAAATCGTCGGTAATTTTCCATCAACCGGTATGCACGGCGGAAAAATATTCTTAAGGGGAGAATGTAAAGATATCATTTTCCCAAATCAGGTATCTGCACTTCCGGCAACCAAAGAGGATTTAGAACAAATCAAAAAATATGTGGAAGAATTTTGTGAATTGTTTGGAAAAGACAGCAATGAAATATTAAATTCACCATTTACTGTAATTACTCCGGACAGCAAAAATCCATATAAACAAATGTATGTAGCAAACTAAAAAAGTAATACAAAGTGAAAAAACGGGCACTACCCGTTTTTTCACGTTTATTTTGAAATGGAGGATAATATGAAATACTCAGCTACAGAAGTAGTTCAATATATTTTAGAAGAAGATGTCAAGTTTATCAGACTTGCTTTCTGTGATATTTTCGGAATACAAAAAAACATATCAATTATGCCGGGAGAACTTGAACGTGCATTCAAATACGGCATCGCAATTGATGCATCTGCCGTTAACGGATTTGGTGGCGATGTACATTCTGATTTATTTCTCTTACCTGACCCATCAACTCTGGCAGTTTTGCCTTGGAGACCTGAGCACGGCCGTGTTGTCAGAATGTTTTGTGATATTGTTTATCCGGACGGAAAACCTTTTGAATGTGATTCAAGAAAAATATTGATTAATGCAATACAATATGCTAAAGAAGAAGGCTATTCCTTTTCTTTCGGCTCAGAAATGGAATTTTATCTCTTTAAGCTGGATGAAGATGGCAACCCAACTTCTATTCCATATGACCATGCAGGATATATGGATATAGCTCCTGACGATAAGGGTGAAAATGTTCGTAGAGAAATATGCCTGACTTTAGAACAGATGGGAATAAGTCCTGAAAGTTCGCATCATGAGGAAGGTCCCGGACAGAATGAAATTGATTTCCGTTATTCCGATCCTTTAACAGCTGCTGATAATGCGGTAACCTTTTGCTCGGTTGTTAAAACCATTGCTGCCAGAAACGGTCTGTGTGCAGACTTTTCACCAAAGCCACTTTGCAACAACCCGGGTAATGGTATGCATATTAATATTTCAGCAAAAGGGAGTACAAAAGAAGATATTCTGCCAAAGATTATTGCAGGAATACTGAAGAATATAAAGGCAATGACTGTATTTCTCAATCCTTCGGAAAATTCTTACAAAAGATTAGGAAACAACAAAGCTCCTCGCTATATTTCCTGGTCTACAGAAAACCGTTCACAGCTTATAAGAGTACCTGCTGCACACGGCGAATATAAACGTGTGGAGTTACGTTCTCCCGACCCTTCTGCAAATCCTTATCTGGCTTATGCCCTTTTGATTTATGCCGGTCTTTCCGGAATAAAAGATAATCTTGATTTGCCTGAAGCAGCTGACATAAATTTATTTACTGCCGATGCTGAAAAACTTGCAAAATATGAAACGCTTCCTGCTACTTTAACGGAAGCAACAGAACTGGCTTGTGATAGCGAGTTTATTAAAGCCTATATCCCGTCTTCTGTTATTGATACTTATTGCAAGAGATAAACGCTTTGGAATGGAGGATGCATATGGATTTAAAAGAACGTGTTTACAGCGTCCTTTTGGTTTCTTCAGGTGAAAAGTTCAACGATTCCCTTTTGAAATTACTTCCCGAAACCAAATATACTCCGATTCATATTGTAGATAACATCAGTGCCGCCAAGCGTATAGTACTGGAAAGGTTCTACGATTTTGTAATCGTTAACACCCCTCTTCCTGACGAATTTGGCACACGTTTTGCCATCGATGTATGTAGCGAAAAGGGAACTGTTGCCCTTCTTCTGGTGAAGAATGACATGTACGGCGAGACCACTGTCCGTGTTGTAAATTATGGAGTATTAACTTTACCAAAACCAATATCCGTTCCCATGATTTCTCAGGCACTTGACTGGATGTGTTCTACCAGAGAACGACTCCGTAAACTGGAGAAAAAATCTTTGACTATAGAAGAAAAAATGAATGAAATCCGTCTGGTCAACAGAGCTAAATGGATTCTGATTGAATCTCTCAAAATGACCGAAGAGGATGCTCATCATTTTATAGAACGGCAGGCAATGGATAACTGCACTACCAAAAAGGAAATAGCTGAAAATATAATTAAAACCTATTCTTAACCAACATTTTTGATGGTAATTGTATAGCTGACATTGCCCACATAATTCCCATTATCATCAAAATCATCTCTGGAATAATAAACAAAAGCTGTCAGGGTAATTATATCGTCCACCTGGTCGATATCTTTACCCGCAGTAAATTTAATTGACGAAATTACCGTATCATCATTCACTTCCGATTGAAGCAGATGTGAATACCACTCCCCCGGAATCTGATTAATATCATCATATAAATAATTCTCAATATAATTACTGTATCCGTTTACATCATCAGGCTCTAAAATCATTTCCTGTATATGTTCCCCTGATTTTAAATCAAAGCTCACAAAATAACCTATTTTACAGTCTTCGTGATTTTCAAAACTATTCCAGTAACTTTTCCATAAATCCTGGAAATATCTTCCGTCTGTAGCTATACTCTCCTCTTGGGATGCAATTGCTTCAAAACTGCTGATATCCTGTCCCTGTACCCACACAGATTCAAAGCTGCCATTTACTTTTTTTCTGACGCCTTCATCTCTGTAGTTTTTATAAAGAGACATGGTTGTTACACCATAGTCAGGTCTTGGTGTCGGAGTAGGTGTTGCCGTAGGCTCTATAGTAAGTTCAGGTGTCGGTTCATCAGTAACACTAGGAGTTTCAGTTGGTTCTACCTCTGTAGAAATCATGTTTTGCGGTGTTTGATTCTTCTCTGTGCCACAACCTGTCAACAGCAGGAAAGGCAGGGACGCTATACACAGTGCCCTGCCGATTTTTTTAAGCTTTATTTTAATAAATCTATTTGTTCCCATATTTTTTCGCCTGTTCAGCAATTAATGCTGCATCTGTAAAATAATCAATTTTCATGGCTGCTTTTACTTCAGCAAGTGTCTGTGCGGCTCTCTCCTTTGCAGCCTCAGTGCCTTTGCGGAGAATCTCATAAACAGCAGGAATATCTTTTTCATATTCAGCACGACGCTTACGAATTGGCTCAAGTTCTTCCTGAAGAACATTGTTTAAGAACTTTTTGATTTTTACGTCTCCCAGTCCACCACGGGTATAGTGATCCTTTAATTCATCCAGATTTGCATAATCAGGCAGATATCTTTCAAAATGTTCAGGCTTACTGAAAGCATCAAGATAAGTGAATACTGCATTGCCTTCAACATGTCCGGGATCTGATACCTGAATGTGAAGTGGGTCGGTATACATTCCCATAATCTTCTTTTTAACTTCATCTGCGGAATCAGCAAGATAAATACAGTTGCCGAGAGACTTACTCATTTTCTGCTTTCCGTCTGTTCCGGGAAGTCTGAGACATGCTGCATTGTCCGGAATTAAAGCATCCGGCTCAACCAGAACCTCATCATAAATGGAATTGAACTTTCTTACAATTTCTCTGGTCTGTTCAATCATAGGCAACTGGTCTTCACCTACAGGAACTGTTGTTGCCTTAAAAGCAGTAATGTCAGCTGCCTGGCTGATTGGATAAGTAAAGAATCCAACCGGAATACTTGTTTCAAAGTTTCTCATCTGAATCTCTGACTTAACAGTAGGGTTTCTCTGCAGTCTTGATACAGTTACCAGGTTCATATAGTAAAAGGAGAGTTCTGTAAGCTCTGTAACCTGTGACTGAATGAACAGATTGGATTTTGCAGGGTCCAGTCCGCAGGACAGATAATCAAGTGCTACCTCAATAATATTCTGTCTTACCTTTTCAGGATTTTCAAAATTATCAGTCAATGCCTGAGCATCTGCTATCATAATATATATTTTATCATATTCACCGGAATTCTGAAGCTCCACACGTCTTCTAAGAGATCCAACGTAATGTCCAACATGAAGTCTTCCTGTTGGTCTGTCACCAGTAAGAATAATTTTTTCCATAAAAGCCTCCGATTAAAAGTAATTCGTTTCTTTTTCTCACAAGTGTTATTTTTACATAAAGAAGCATTTTTTTCAAGCATTATTATTCTTTTTTTATGCTTTTTGTGAACCACATCCTAAAAAGTCAAAAAAGTACACAACCACGGGAAGCTATTTTTGCTTTAAAGTACAGACAATCTGTGTTATAAAATAAGTAAGGGCATGGAAACAAATATCTCCATGCCCTAAAATGATTAATTATAATTCTTCACCGGTGCGGGTATCTTCATACAATGAACTATCAATATCACTGTTCATGTTACCTCTCATGCCGTCATGCATTCCACCATGCATACCGCCATTCATGCCACCATTCATGCCGCTGCTACCATATGATGTAATTCCGCTTTCCAGTGTCAGTGTGGCAATTTCACTTCCTCCGCTGTATGTGCCACCGTTTTCCAAAACACTTTCAAAAGCTTCACTATAAGTTCCACCGGAGAGAACAGTTACCACATCTCCCTCATTCATGTCAGGAGTAATCAGTGTAAAGTGGTTATAATTCTTTGCGGCCTCAAAACAGTACAGATAATCTTCGGATTGCACACAAACAATATCTCCTGCAGATAAGTTCTGTGTCAGTGTAACATTAACTCCTGTAACCGCACAACTGCTTGGTATCATAGCCATGCCGCTCATATCCATAACGAGCAGTGTTCCCGACTTGAATTCAAAGCCTGAAGCATAATCCAGTCCTCCGTTTCCGCTGTTTGCAGGACCATATATGATAACACTTCCGCCATCCATATAGAGATTTCCGTTTGAATCAAGTCCGTCACCGCCGCAATCTATAAAAATATTGGAATTCTCAAGACGAACAAAGATCTCGTAATCACTTTCAGTTATGGTGGTCTGATTTCTAACAGAATCTGCTGCATTCTGTCCATCCTGAGGCATCATGATTCCCTCTTTCCCGTCAGGGAGTGTCATTTCTCCATCCGCACCGCCAGGAGGCGTCATGTCCCCGTCCATGCCGTCAGGAAGTATCATTTCTCCATCCGCACCGCCAGGAGGCGTCATATTACCTTCCATGCCGCCCTGCTGGAATTTTCCACCCTGCATAGGGTCTTTGCCACCCATGCCATTATCAAAGAACTGGTTGCCACCAAAATCCCATTCATCCGATGCACCGTTTGTAGCATTTATGGCATCATCATCAGAATATATGGTCACGTCGCAGCCGGTAAGGGTTATCTGCCAGCCTTCAATTCCTTCGTTGGATTCTTCCACATATATGGCTGCATTCCGGCACATAATTGCTGCATCTGCATGAATTCCATCATCTCCGGAAGCAAGTGTATAGGAGCCTGCCGTAAGGAAAATATTTCCATTGCTGTGAATAGTATCATCCTCAGACTCTGCATTAATCTCAGAACTGTCTGCAACAATTTTGTCTTTTCCAAGTATTGCTTTTCCCTTTGCCCATATATCCAGCTTTGCATCTGCAATGTAAAGAGCATCCTTACCGCTTATTCCCTGTTCACAGTTACCATTTACCGTAAGCTCTCCCGTACCACAGATTAACAAATCTGATTTGGAATACAGACAGGCATTAGGCACAAGGTCCGCCTCTGCCGAATAATCATCGGAATAATCATATGTTGTACCGTCTGTAATGGAATTTACGGTTCCTTCCGCAAGTACTATTGTCAGCTTTGCCGCCTTATATGCGTATATTGCACTACTATATGAGCATGTAATATCCGCACCGCTTAATCGTATATAAACCTCTTCATCCTTGGCATCAATTAAAATACGTCCTTCTGCCAGTGTGCCCGAGATGTCATACTGTCCGCCATCCAGAATAATAATATCGTTTCCGGATATTTTCACTCCATCTCCTTCTACAGTTGCCTGTGAAGGATTTTCCGCATTTCCAAACGCAATCGTTGTGGTGCGTACTGATTCATCCCATTTATAGCTTTCTGTTTCTTCCATTTCGTCTGCCGGCTCAATTACCGTTTGTGTATCCTGAGTAGTATCAGAAGCGGTATCCTCCGAACCGGTCTGATTAGTATCAGAAGTTGAGTTTTCTGAGCCTTTCTGACTGTTTTCGTTCTCATCATCGCTAAATATAACGAAGGCACCTACAATAACTGCCAGAAGAACAATAATGACTACTATCATAGCCAGTTTAATATTACGTTTCATAATATCCTCCATTTCCTGCAGGCCGGAGTTCAACATTAAATGGCATTTTCATCCACTTCCGGTCTTCCAAGCATTACTTCCAGATTTCCGTTTCTTTCCCTTATTGCATCAAGAAATTCTTTCTGCTTATCTGTATTTTTCAGAACAATCTCATATTTAAGCTTATACATGCTGCCCATATTTGTGGTTCTGACCTTACAAAGCTCTGCATTCTTTGTATACTCTGAAAAAAGATCATCAAAGATTTCTGTATAATCCAGATTTTCCGGAATAACAATGGTGAGAGTCTTTACATTCTCTGCCGGAGTTCCCAGACCCATTGTAAGATATAATATGGAAAGCAGGGAAACCACTACAGTAAAAAGAATTGCCACTCCAATGTATCCTGTTCCGCAGCAAAGACCGATTACCATGGCAAAGAAAATGCTGCCGATTTCCTTAGCGGTTCCCGGCTGGGAACGAAATCTTGTCAGACTGAAGGCTCCCGCCACTGCAATTCCGGTACCGATATTTCCGTTTACCATTAATATTATAATGGTTACCATTACGGGAAGCAGGGAAAGTGTAATCACATAACTCTGAGAACATTTTGTTCTGTACATATGTACCAGAGCAATACAAAGTCCCAGAATCAATGCAGTTACAAAACACAGAAGAAAACTTGTAAAATTAATTCCTGTAGCACCTATTACCGAATTTAATATTTTATCCATTTATTATTAATCCTCCTCAGTTACTTACTTTAGGTAAAATGTTTTGTATGCCATTCCATACTTAGAAAAAGATACGGGATATATCTGAAGTTCTTCCAGAATTCTGACAAATGACAGTGGCAATGAAGTACATGTCTTAACTTCCATAAGCACCTGTCCATCTGTAAAAAGTCTTTTCCCATCCGGTGTATCAAAAAATGTAATGTTATCCGTTCTCCATTGTATGTCAAAGTCAAAGGTCAGTCTTACATTTCTGTCATTTTCCAAAACGTAAGAAAGTCTTTTATAACTCAGATACATTGCCGGCACAAGGTTTCCATAATACCTTACAAACCATGCCAGTTCCCTTGCAATCTGGGAGTCCGGTTTATCCGGCGGATTAGCAAGAAATTCCTGAGCCCTGACTACATTCATTTTTTCTCTTCGTTTATAAACAATTCCGTTGTACTTTTTCTTGATTTCCAGATAAGCATCGCTTTCCGGTGTAACCCGGTTATAACACCGTAGTCTGAGTTTTTCCTTATAAACCGGCTTATCGACAGACTCCCTTATGAGCCTGTAATTCGGGGTATCATAGTAAATGTTCTGAACCATACAGCTAAAATATTCATCCGGTATTAAAGCCGTGCCAAGCTTCTCTTTTAAGTTACGGAACTGCTCAGCCGTAAGCAGATACTTTCTTTCGCATCTTTTAAAAATTCTTATATCACTCATTTTGTCTGCCACAAATCCTTGAAGGTACTCTTCGGATTTCCATCTTTCCTACTGTGTATCTGTATAATAAAGTATGAAACTAAAATTTAGTTAATGTTTTACCTAATGTTTACTTAAAATTTACACGAAAAAGTATACTTTTACAATCCTCTGTTTCCACATTTATAGACATATTTTTATGAGAAGCAACAATTGCCTCTGCCACAGAGAGTCCGATTCCGCTTCCGCCGGTTTCTCTGCTTCTGGATTTATCGATACGATAAAATCTTTCAAACAGTTTTGGCAATTCATCCCTGTTAAAACTATGGCAGGTGTTATATATTTCCAGTGTAGTATTTTTATGACCACTTTTCAGGCTGACACAGATTTTACCCTTTTCGTTAACATATTTAACTGCATTGTCCATAAGTATGGAAATAAGCTGTCTTACACCTGCCTCATCTCCATTAAAAAGAATTCCCTCCTCAAAGCTGCTTTCAAAAGTAACCCCTTTATTTTCTGCCGGTGTTTTAAAGGACAGTGCCACATCTGCTGCGGCATCACTTAGATTGAATTCCTCGGTAACGAATTTAATGCGGTCCTCATCCATTTTTGCAAGATAAACCATATCATTTACCAGCTTTGTCATTCTTCGGGTCTGTTTTTTAATGCTGTCTGTCCATTCATTTTTTCCTTCAGTCAGTTCAAGCACCTCAAGATTTGCCAGAATAATAGTCAGTGGTGTCTTTAATTCATGACTGGCATCGGTAATAAACTGCTTCTGCTTTGCATTACTTTCCACAACAGGCTTAACCACTTTTTGGGAAAGAATACTCAGAATAATCACTTCAACCACAAGGCTTATAAAAGCCACTGCAACGGAAATCATCAAAAGCTCCCTGCAGCCTGTATATTCCTTGGAACAATCCAGATAGACAAGCATTTTTGAATCGGAAGAAGTTATAATTCGGTAATAATAATCACCGTCCCAGCCCTTTTCTTTGCCGGAAGAAATGATTTCTTCCGTAACTGAAACCGCTGTTTCTTCATTAAACCTTGCTGTATTGTCCAAATTGACTGTTGTTATATCTCCGGAAGTATCTATTGTTGCAGTAAAAAACCTGGTTATATATTTGGTTTCCTCTGACAAATCCGGATTATGCTTTTTTATGGCATTGTTATAATCCGGCATTTGGTCTTTGTTGTCCGGTTTCATTTGAGGCATGGTTTCAAATTCCGGAATTTTTCCACCATTCATGGAAATAAGCTCAATCATTCCGTTAATTGAATCCATAGTATTGAAATAGTGAACCATATTAATCATGCCTACTACAATAACAGTAACAATAAAGATTGCCAGCATGGCAAACGATACGAAATGTATTCTTAACTGATTTAACAGTTTTCTGTTGCTCTCCATGATTACTCCTTTATTTTCAGTGTATATCCGATTCCTCTGACTGCTGTTATTACAACTATACTTTCCATCTGAGCCAGTTTCTTTCTGAGTGAAGATATGGTAACCCACACAACATTTAACTCTACATCAGCATCATATCCCCAAATTTTATCTAAAAGTCTTTCTGTGGAAATCAGGGTGCCGGGCTGACTCATAAAGGTTTCCATAACCTGAAACTCCTTGTGGGTTAATCGGAAACTTCTTCCGTTTCCTGAAAGTGCGGCTGCAGATAAATTCAATTCAATATCTCCAAATCTGACATTGTCCGGCACAATATCCCCTTTACGTCTGGTAATTGCCCTCAGTCTTGCCAACAATTCCTGCATGACAAAAGGCTTTGGGAGGTAGTCATCCGCACCTGCATCCAGTCCCTCAATGCGGTCTTCCACTTCTCCTTTTGCAGTCAGAAGAATAACAGGGGTAGAAATGCCTTTCTGACGCATTTTTTTCAACGCAGTAAGCCCATCCATGACAGGCATCATAATGTCCAGAATAATACCGTCATACTCTGTATTAACTGCATAATCATATGCATCTGCTCCATTATACACCGCATCAACAGTATAATTATTTTTCGTCAGAACCGCCGTTAATGCACTGGACAGGTCCTTTTCATCTTCAGCCAGTAATAATCGCATATTAGCCCCCATAACATTTATTTTTTATGATTATAACATTTCTAACTAAATTTTACTTAAACAGTTTACAAAAAACCGGATGAGTTTTTTGCTCATCCGGTATTAATTATCTGCCTGCTTTTTCCCTCAGCTCACGACGCTTGATTTTACCGCTTACTGTTTTAGGAAGTTCATCTACAAATTCTACAATACGTGGATATTTGTATGGTGCAGTATGGGTTTTAACATAGGTCTGAATTTCTTTTTTAAGTTCTTCCGACGGTTCTTTGCCGCCTACAAGAACGATGGTTGCTTTAACAATCTGCCCTCTCACTTCATCAGGAACTGCAGTAATGGCACATTCCAGAACATAAGGTAGCTCCATAATAACGGACTCAATTTCAAATGGTCCGATTCTGTAGCCGGAGGACTTGATAACATCATCAATTCGTCCAACAAAGCGTATGCAGCCCTCTTCATCAAACCAAGCCTGATCACCGGTATGATAATAACCATCATGCCATACCGATGCAGTTTTTTCTTCGTTATTGTAGTATCCGTTAAAAAGACCTATTGCATAGCCGTCTCTGTCTGCCTTTACACAGATTTCGCCTGTTTCACCTGTCTTACACTCATTTCCTTCTTCATCCAGAATGTGAATGTCATAAAGCGGATTCGGTCTGCCCATGGAGCCAACCTTTGGAGGATTTCCAATAAAGTTACCTACCAGCACTGCAGTTTCTGTCTGGCCGTAGCCCTCCATAATCCCCAGATTTGTTGCATCCATGAAACGGTCATATACTTCAGGATTAAGTGCTTCACCTGCCGTGGAAACATGTTCCAGACCGGATAAATCATAATGGCTTAAATCCTGCTTGATTAACATACGATAAATAGTTGTTGGTGTACACAGAGTTGTGATGCCATACTTGGCAAACATAGGCATCAAATCCTCAGCATGAAATCTTTCATAATCATAGGCAAAGAGACCTGCCTCGCACATCCATGGCCCGTAGAGCTTGCCCCACAGAGACATAATCCAGCCTGTATCTGAAATGGTAAAATGCAGACCATCAGGATTTACGCTAAACCAGTACTTTGCTGTAATATAACTTGCAAGAGGATAGGTGTGTGCATGTACTGCAATATTCGGATATCCAGTTGTTCCGGAAGTAAACATCATAAGCATAGGATCATTTCCGCACGGAGTGTCAGGCTTTCTGTCATAAACATCATTATGAAGAATCATTTCTCCGTTAAAATCATGCCAGCCTTCACGCTGTTCTCCTACCAGAACTTTAATCATATCCGGAAATTCCCTGCATGCCAGTTCGGCCTGATGTGCTATGTCACCGGATGAAGTGATTACGATTGCCTTAATGCCTGCCGCCTTATATCTATAGGTAAGGTCATGTTCCAGAAGCTGATTTACAGCAGGAATTGCTATGGCTCCCATTTTATGGAGTGCAAGCATGGTAAACCAGTATTGATACTGTTTTTTCAAAATAACAAGAACCCTGTCTCCCTTTTTAATTCCGATGGATTCAAAATAATTTGCAGTCATGTTGGAATACTTCTTCATATCTGCGAAGGTAAAGGCATGGTCATTTTTCTTCTCGCCTACCCACATCAGAGCAGTTTTATTCGGACATTTATCTGCCAGCTTATCAACGATGTCAAAAGCAAAATTGAACTTTTCAGTGTTTTTAAAAGTAACCTTTTTCAGTGCACCCTTTTCATCATCTTCAGTTTCAATATACTTATCGGATACAGTAGCCTTCTTTCTTTCAGCCTTGTACTGCTCAATATTGGTTTCATGGACAACATAGGAATTATCATCCGGCGTCGGTTTGATTACAATGGCATAAATTACACAGTCTTTTCCATCCAGTGCACGATTGGAGTGAGGAATGCCGGAATTATAATAAATAGTATCTCCCGGAGAAAGAATCTCGACCTTGTCACCAAGCTGAATCATCATACGGCCTTTTACAACAATATCAATCTCATGTCCTTTGTGGGAAGAAAAATGAACTTCTTCGTCATCTGTATACGGAATGGTAACATAAAACGGCTCTGCAAGCTTATTTTTAAAATCCGGAGCAAGGTTTAGATACTCAAAACCTGTTCTTCTTGTAATGGGAAGTCCCTCACCTTTACGGGTTACGGTATAGAGAGAAAGTGTTGCACTCTCCCCTTCCAAAAGGTCTTTAATGTCCACACCAAAAACATTGGCACATTTAAAAATAAAAGTAAAATTAAAATCGGACTGTCCCTGTTCGAGAATGTGGTATTCTTCCTCCGTCACACCTGTTTTTTCCGCCATCTGTGCTTCAGTAAGCCCCGCAATTTCTCTGGCAGCCTTAATTCGGGTTGCGATTTCCAGTAATTCTTTGTCAACAATCTTCTTATTCATTACAACCTCCGGGTAAATTCATATATCTGCATTCTGTTCTTTTTAACCAACTATCAGTTTCTAAATCTCCGTAGTGAAAGTATCAGAAAGCTCGTAAGCTTCGCTTTACTTCTCGCTTCGCGAATATCCGGGAAAGCTTCGCTTTACTTCTCGCTTCGCGAATATCCGGGAAAGCTTCGCTTTCCACGTAGTAACGCAACCTCGTAAGCTTCGCTTACTCGGTCGCGTTACTACGTGGGAACAGTTACAAACTCTTTCAGGAATAAATTCCTGACGAGTTTTTAACTGTTCCCACTACGGATATTCGCGAAAAAAAACGCCCCAAGCATACAATTTATTGTATGCTTGAGACGAACATAATCCGCGGTACCACTCAACTTGCACTTTCGTGCCTCTTAACGAACTCCAACAAGTCCTTTGCTTTTACGCAGCAAGTACGGGAAACGTCTACTGGCATTTCTGCGTTGGGGTTTCCGGCTCAGAAGGGATGGGCTTGTTGAACAGCCTGCTGTCGGTTCACACCATCCACCGACTCTCTGAAAACACTTTATTCAGCCTTCTTCGTCACAGCCTTTATTATCTATTAAATTTTAAATATTTTTTTCTGCTGTCTATCAATATAGCACATTTAACAATTCAGGTCAAGACGATATTTTATTCGCCAACGAATTGTAATCGTTCCGCTATCTTTATGAATAAATTGCATTTTATTTCTGAGCCCTTATAAGTCCATCCTCAATTCTGATAATTCTGTTCGCCCTCTCTGCAACTTTTGGGTCATGTGTAATAAGAATTATCGTCTTTTCCATTTCATTTATCCGGTCAAAAATATCCATAATTTCCTGCCCGGTTCCACTGTCTAATGCACCTGTTGGCTCATCTGCCAGTATTAGCTCGTTTCCGGAAGCGAGAGCTCTGGCTATTGCACAACGTTGCTGCTGACCTCCCGAAATATGTATGGGAAGCTTTTTTGCGAGATCGGAAATACCGGTCAGTTCCAGTTTTTCCTCTACAATCCTTTTTCGTTCCCTTGACGACAATCCTTTAGAAAGAAGAGGCATTTCCACATTTTCAAACACTGTATAATACTTCATAAGTGCAAAATTCTGAAATATAAAACTGACATGATTTTTTCTGAATTCATGAAGCTGATTTTCCTTCAGCTGATCCACTCTTATGTCATTGTAATAATATTCACCGGCGGTTGCCCTGTCCATTCCGCCCAGGATATGTAGCAAAGTTGATTTACCTGAGCCGGATGCACCCATAACTGCTATGTATTCTCCGTTTTCAATCTTTAAATCCACCCCTTTTAAGGCTTCCGTTTTTACTCCATCATTATCGTAAATCTTTACTATTTTTTTAACTTCTAACATTATTCTGTTTCTCCTGCAAGCATAGTTGTAACCGGTGTTTTTTTCAGAATCATTAACGGAATTAACGATGATATAATTATCATCACTATTCCACATACTATCATAACCGGAACAGACACACCCAAATATATGCTTTTTGCCAAAGCATCTGTTTCCACATCAACAGCTTCCTGTCTTAACAGGAACAACAATACCGCTCCCGCCACAGGCAGGGCTGCTATGGTTCTAATACTGTTCTGAAACCAAAAAGCATATACCAAATCCTTTTTTGTCGCTCCACTGGACAGCCATACCCCAAAATCTCTCGTATGCGACAACAGAGTGATTGTCTGACTACAAATCACCATAACCAATGCTGATATTCCCAACAACATACTGAGTTCTGCAAAGGAATCAGCAACTTTACTGTCGTTTTTTTCGGCCTTACTTACTATTGCATCCATACTGTATACAGAAATATCTGCGGAATATTGTTCTGCGAGAGTATAGAAGTTTTTTACCACTTCATCATATTTTCCTTTTTCACAGACAAACATTCCGTCCTGTTTACCCGAATCCACAACAATAACAGAGTACTCCGGCATATAAAATCCTACACTGTCAGATGTTTTTTGAAGCAGTACTCTTTCATCCATCATTCTGGTTGAAGAAGAGTAAAACCCGGCAATTAAATATTCTGCCAAAACATTACCTTCCCGGTCATAAGAATAATACTGCTCTCCCATTGTGACTGCATCCTTAAACTCTTCTGAAAGATACAAAAGCCATGTTCTTTCATTTATATCATATTCTGTAGGAGCTTTTCCCTCCTGAAGGTCTATATTCATTGCCTGCCATATACCGGCACCAACAATTGTCGTCTGAAAACATCCTTCATATTCATTTTCATATTCCTGATCCGTGATTCCTTTAAAATGTCCCTTCTGAAGATTTCCTAAAAATGCCAGGTCTTTAACGAAAAAAAACTGATTACTTTCCATTGTTCCGATTCCCATGACCCCATTTACATTATTCAAGGCATCAACAAATTCATCATACCGGTCTGTGTCCTCTACAAGAATTGTTCCAATCTGTTCTGCCGAAACCTTTAATCCCGTTTCTGCTCTCTTTCGATAATCATTTAATGAATATTGAGTGTATGCTAAATATCCAATTAAAAACATGGTTACCGCCAACAGGAAAATACTGAGTACAAATCCTTTTCCCTCATGAACACACAAATCACGGGCAATACGAAATTTAACTCGATTTTTCACTTTATTCCTCCGAAGCTTAATACTCAAGTTTCACATCATCTGCTATTCCGGTGTAAAATCTCCGCATGAGAGAAATTGCCAGAACCAAAGCACATACAACAAACAATATAGCCAATGCACCCAGTCCATATAGAAATACTGTTGGGAAATAATACCCCTTCCACCAGACATACACAATTATTTCAAACACCCATGCACAGAATGCACCGCAAAGCAACACTATGGCCACCTCTTTAAACATTTCTACGAAAATGCCGGAACGGCTACGTCCGAAAGCCCTGCATATTGCAATATCTCTTCTTTTTCTTTTTGTATAGAGTTCCAGGACACGAATCAGATTCAGTACACAGAAAAAGAAGGCTGATATATAAATTACAATTTTTATTGATTCAATACCGGAAATCTCAACATCATTGTTGTCTTCAGTCTCAGTTATTTTCTCAATGCTTAATAAAGACAGGCTGTCTGCTGTCTGTTCTAAAAACAATTCATCTTTTTTTACTTCATGATTATTACTGCCCAGACAAATAACCAGCGACTCATCTTCTGCTCCGGAATCATATTTTTGATACAAAATGACATCCAGGATTTCCTTTTGAGACTGTCCGGACAATGTGTCATAGGAAAGAAGAAACATTTCATTTTCTTCTATTCCTTTTGTTTCCATGATTCCGAGAACCGGAAGCTCATCCAGAAAAACTTTGATGATATTGTCTTCCTTTATGTAATCACTATATGCATTTCCTACGTATACGCCTGTTTTATCAAAATCATAGTCACCACTTTGGAGAGGATATGGCACCGGTTCGTTAAAAGCCAGATAAACCTGAAACTGCTCTTTACCGCCTCCATTGACTTGTCCCGGAATCTGACATACAAAAACATTGGATTCCGATTTTTCCGTAGCTTCAAAAAGACTGCCTAATTCTTTTTCGACTGCATTACGACTGTCCTCCTTAATGTCCTCGGTAACATTAAAGTTTACTTTATAGTACGAATGATAAATATAGGTTTCCCCGGCGTCTGTTTCCATTTTCGCCTTGGAAAACCTATTCATAATACCGACTATATTCATGCAGATAAGCATAAATACTACAGTTGTAATAAACAATAAAAACTGTGGGAGAATATCTCTCTTTATTCTTCGCAACATATTTTTCCCTACCAACAATTTTTTCTATTAAACGGAGTGCCTTGGTTTAAAATATCATTGTATGTCAGCGGAATTCATTGTATGTATATCCATACTCGGGAACATTATAGATATCCCTTGTCATGTGATCCATTTTGTAAACCTCTTCTTCGCTGACAGGTTCACCTTTTTCCATCTTTTCAAGTATTTTTTTATAAATGTTTCTGCGCTTTTCAAGAATGATAATACATTTAGTATAACGTTCTACTTTATATTCATAGCTGTTTACATATCCGTCAGATTTGGATTCCTTTTTGTCTTTATCTGCAAGGGCTCTGTACTTTTTTCTGGATTTGCGATATTTGAAAATCACAAGAAAAAAGGGAATTCCAAAAAGAGGAGTTCCAATTAATATCATAATGGCAGTACCAACATCCGCAATTTTTCCGGGATAAAATAAATTAATATATATAGCCCCCACAACTAATAATAATATTATCACCGTTATTGCAATAACCATCAGATAAGTGGAGTTTCTCTCCGACTTTGCTTTGTCATGATAGTTAACCAGACTGTCCCTTTCGCACCTCAGTTCCGAGATAAGCACGTCATATCGTTCAATTACTGCCCTTACTTTGCCCGAATAACAGATGTACAGTTTTTCCGTTTCTGAAATTCCGTTCATTTATATCCTCCATGAACACTCATGACAGAAGTACAGAGTCTCCGGTTCTGTGTAAACCTGACTGTTCATCTGTCATGTTGTTCGTAATACCCAAATTTATACAGCACTGTGTTTAATGAACCACACAGACTTAGTCAAATTTTTCCGCATCCATACATACAGATGTAATTGCAATTCCTGCTATGGAAACAATTGCTACAACAACCATAATCATTTTTTTCATACTTTCCCTCCATTCCGAAACCATTTCTGATTTTCTGTTTAAAATTATTTAAATATCACAAAGGTTTCCCCTGCCTAAGCAGAGGAAACCCTTGTGTTTTACATTTACTTGCAGCTGAGTTATTCGTGCATAAAATAAAAATACTTTAAGCCACGTTCATAAATTCTTTATTAATAATTATCCGCTTTAACTTCAAAAAAGCTCTGTGGATGGTTGCATACCGGACATACTTCCGGTGCTTTAGTGCCTACAACCACATGTCCGCAGTTTCTGCACTCCCAAACCTGAACGCCGCTCTTTTCAAATACCTGCTTTGTTTCAATGTTTTTAAGAAGTGCACGATATCTTTCTTCATGCATCTTTTCAATTGCTGCTACGCCTCTGAACTGTGCAGCAAGCTCTAAAAAGCCTTCTTCTTCAGCTTCTCTTGCCATACGGTCATACATATCTGTCCACTCAAAGTTTTCACCTTCAGCAGCATGAAGAAGATTTTCTTCCGGAGTTCCCAGTTCTCCCAAGGCCTTGAACCAGAGTTTGGCATGTTCCTTTTCATTTTCAGCAGTTTTTAAGAAAAGGGCTGCTATCTGTTCATAGCCGGCTTTTTTCGCAACAGAAGCAAAATAAGTGTACTTATTTCTTGCCTGGGATTCACCTGCAAAAGCCTCCCAAAGATTTCTTTCCGTTTTTGTTCCTGCATATGGATTATTTGCCATAAATAACACCTCACTTGTTTATATTTCTCCTGATTACCTCTTTGGAGATTTGCTTTTTTTAGTTTACCATAACTTACCCGAAAAATACAGATAATATAATAAATTTTCTTATTTTTTTATTGCCTTCTGGGTACGGGCTGCATTAAGTACTGCCAGTACCATAACACCCACATCGGCAATAATGGCTTCCCACATGGTTGCAAGGCCCAATGCACCCAAAATTAAAACAGCAAATTTGACAATCAGAGAACCGGATATATTCTGTTTTACAATCCTGTTGGTTTTTCTGGCAATTACCACTGCATCACACAGCTTTGACGGTTTATCATCCATCAGCACCACATCTGCCGCTTCAATGGCCGCATCAGAACCCAGACTTCCCATGGCAATTCCAACATCTGCTGCCGCAAGAGCCGGCGCGTCATTTATACCGTCTCCCACATAAGCCACAAAGCCTGTTCCCTTGGTTTTCAGTATCTGTTCCAGCATGGCAACCTTTTGATTCGGTAAGAGTTCAGCGTAGACACTGTCGATTCCGACTTTTTTACCGATACTTTCCACCACGTTCTTTTTGTCACCCGAAAGCATTATAGTTTTTGTTACACCTAAGGATTTAAGCTTTTCTACTGCTGTAGTGCTATCTTCCTTGATTTCATCGGATACAACAATCACTCCAAGAAACCTTCCGTCTTTTGCAACATATACCAGACTTCCCGTCAAGTCATATTCCGGTGCTTCAATTCCGAATTTCTGCATTAATTTTTTATTTCCTGCAAGAATCACACTGCCTTCAGAAATGGTCTTAATCCCATGCCCGGGTATTTCTTCCGAGGTTTCGGCACGATTTGGAGTAATACCTGCTTCCTTGGCTTTAGCTATAACAGATAAAGCAATCGGATGTGTAGAACCTGCCTCTGCGGAAACTGCTGCCGACAGGCATTCTGTTTTGTCTGAATCTCCGGCACACAAGATTTCGGTTACCGCAAAGCTTCCTTTGGTGAGTGTTCCGGTTTTATCAAACACATAAATTCCCGCTTTTGCCAGCATTTCCAGATAGTTTCCCCCTTTGACCAGTACTCCCTGTCTGGCTGCTGCTCCGATTCCGCCAAAATAACTGAGCGGTACGGAAATAACAAGTGCACAAGGGCAGCTGGTTACCAGGAATACACAGGCTGTTCTGATACTGTCGCTGATGCTCCTGTCTGTGAACAAAGGAGGGAACACCGCTAACATCAGTGCTGCAATCACTACCACCGGAGTATATATTTTTGCAAAACGATGAATAAAATTTTCCGTTTCGGCCTTATGATCCGATGCCTCTTCCACCAGTTCAAGAACCTTTGCCACCGTGGTGTCATTGTATTGTTTTGTAACACGAACCTTGAGCATTCCCTGTCCGTTAATGCATCCTGCGAGCACCTCATCCCCTGTTTTTGCACTTCTTGGCACACTTTCTCCGGTAAGTGCAGAGGTATCAATCATAGATTTACCCTCTGTTACAATGCCGTCCAGTGGGATTTTTTCTCCGCTTCTTACCAGAATAATACTGCCTACCGGAACATCCTCCGGATCAACCTCATGTACTTCATCTCCTTCAACAAGGTTTGCAGACTCCGGTGCAATATCCATCATATCGGCTATGGACTTTCTGGATTTATTTACTGCATAACTCTGAAAAAGCTCACCTATCTGAAACAGCAGCATAACGGCCACGGTTTCTTCAAATTCCTGTATGGCAAAAGCACCAAAGGTTGCCACAATCATCAGAAACTTTTCATCGAATACCTGTCCTTTTGCAATGTTCTTTCCTGCCGATATGAGCACATCATAACTTACAATAAGATAAGGAATCAGAAAAGCAATCAGACTGATAACCAGAGATTTTTCCTTTCCGATTATACCGGTAAAAAGGAGTATAAGTGCCACTGCGTAAAGCACCCCGCCGATAATAATTCTTTGTAAAAGTTTTTTCTGCTTTTTTGTCAGCTTCATAATTTCATTCTCCTGTCCACAGCCTTTATTGCATTAACTTTCACTCTGCCCGGCAATTCCGTTTTCTGCCCTCCGGCACAGACAGAATGCATATCAGACCGCCGTCTTTTTTAAATTTCTTCTACCGCAGCATCGGGTTCCACCGTTTTTACTGCCTTTTTTACTTCATCAAGAAGTGTATTGGCTATTTTATCATCAGCCTCTACCGTAAGCTTTTCAGCCATAAAATTAATTTTTGCGAGTGTAACACCATCAATAGCTGCTACCAGCTTTTCAATTTTTGCTGCACAATTTGGGCAGTCAATTCCTTCAACCTTAAATTTTTTCTTCATAATTTCCTCCATTCCATGACCCGGTCTTTCCTGCAACCGTACTCATATAATTATTCTAAAATATGTTCCATACCCTGACCGATAATGGTTCTGACGTGACCGTCAGCCAGGGAATAAAGTATGGATTTTCCGTCACGCCTGCTTTTAATCAGCTTCGCATTTTTCAAAACCCGGAGCTGATGTGAAATTGCTGACTGAGAATATTCCAGAACCTCGGCTATATCGCAGACACACATTTCATGTTCAAACAGACAGAACAATATTCTTATTCTGGTAGTATCCCCAAATACCTTGAAGATTTCCGCCAGATCCATCAGCGTTTCTTCCTTCGGCATGTGGGGCTTTACTTCTGCAACTACTTCTGCACATACATGCTCTTTGTGTTTTATTTCTTCGCTCATTTTTAATCCTTTCCGGGAAAGTAGAAACAATTCTGTCACTAAACCCAAAATTGGTTTGAACATATGAATAATTGTTCATATGTTTAATATATACCCTTATTATATAAATGTCAAGATATAATTTTTAATTTACAGATTTAATTATCTCATTTTTTCTTACTGGTAATTTTCTATTGATAGTTGTATAATAAACAAGTATTATATAGATAAAAATTTTGATTTTGTACTTAACAGGAGGATATTATGTCCCGGATTAGTAATAAAATTGCTTCCCTGGTTGCATATGGAATTAAAAATAATCTTTTACTGGAGGAAGATGCCGTTTATGTTACCAACCGTCTTCTTCACACAATGGAGCTGGATGAGTATGACGAGTCTGCTACGGCAACGGAAGAACCATTAGAGGACATACTTGCTGCCCTTCTTGATGACGCAGTGGGAAGGGGACTCATTTCCAATGATATTGTTAGCAGGGATTTATTTGATACAGAGCTCATGACCCAGCTTATGCCCAGACCAAGCGAGGTCATTGCAGAGTTTAGTTTCCACTATCAGGAAAATCCTAAAGCAGCCACTGACTATTATTATAAACTCAGTCAGGCTAGTGACTACATCCGTACATATAGGGTAAAAAAGGACATGAAATGGATTGCAGAGACAGAATACGGTCCTCTTGACATTACCATTAACCTCAGCAAGCCGGAGAAGGATCCTAAAGCCATTGCTGCTGCTTTAAAAGCAAAGGCATCCAACTATCCGAAATGCCTGCTTTGTAAGGAAAATGAAGGCTATGCCGGACGGGCAAATCATCCGGGACGGGGTAATCACCGTATCATCCCTCTCGTTTTAAATAACGAGACCTTCTATTTACAATATTCCCCGTATGTATATTACAATGAGCATTGCATTGTTTTTAATGCAGAGCATACACCCATGAAAATTGACCATGCTGCTTTTGCAAAGCTGATGGATTTTGTAACAATTTTTCCTCATTACTTCATTGGCTCCAATGCAGATCTTCCAATTGTAGGCGGTTCCATCCTGACACATGACCATTTTCAGGGCGGAAATTATGAATTCCCTATGGCAAAATCACCTGTGGAAACCCCTCTTGTTTTCAAAGATTTTGAGGATATTTCGGCAGGTATTGTCAAATGGCCTATGTCCTGCATCCGTTTAAACGGCAAGGATAAAGACCGCATTATCTTGCTTGCAGACAAGATACTGGCTGCATGGCGTGAATATACTGATGAAGCTGCCTTTATTTTTGCATATACAGATGGCACACCACACAATACCATTACTCCTATTGCAAGAAGGCGTGGTGAAAACTACGAGCTTGACCTGGTACTGAGAAACAATATTACTACCGAGGAACACCCTCTGGGAGTTTACCATCCTCATGCGGAGCATCATCATATCAAAAAAGAAAACATTGGTCTTATTGAAGTTATGGGGCTTGCAGTTCTTCCTGCAAGACTTAAAAATGAAATGATCTTACTGGCAGATGCCTTGAAGAACGGCAAAGCTGTAAGCGATATAGAAGAAATAGCAAAGCATGAGCAATGGATAGCAGAGCTGAAATCTAAACACGGAGACTTTGTCCTGATGAGCGAAGAGAAAATAAATGAAATTCTCCGCATGGAAATCGGAAATGTATACTGCTCTATTTTGGAACAGGCAGGAGTATATAAACGGGATGCTGACGGAAAGGCTGCCTTCCTTCGATTTATTGACACCGTTAATAGCTAGTACAAAAAACTGTAAACTTAATAATGAATATCATATTATTTTGATATATCAGAAACGCCCGTGTCTTCAGTCATGGGATAAATTGATAAGATAACAAGGAGGAGAAATGAATCTAATCAAAAAACTGGACTATAATGCGCCTGTGACCCTTACCTTTGCACTAATCTCTCTTTTTGCACTGGTTCTTGCCACCATCACAAATGGTGCCTCGAACAGACTGCTTTTTATGACTTACAGCGACAGTCTGACAAATCCGTTAATGTATGTGAGACTTTTTACTCATGTACTGGGACATGCAAGCTGGTCCCACTATATGGGAAATATGCTTCTCATCCTCCTTTTAGGACCGATTCTGGAGGAAAAATACGGGAGTCTGAACCTGCTTGAAATGATTGCAATCACCGCTCTTATTACCGGTATTGTAAACAATCTGCTTTTTCCACATGTTGCACTGTTAGGAGCAAGCGGCATCGTATTCATGTTCATTATACTTGCAAGTGCCGTTAATTTTAAAAGTGGTTCAATTCCGATTACTTTTCTGCTGGTATTCATCCTGTATGTAGGCGGTGAACTGGTAGATGCCATCAGAATTAACGATAACGTATCCCAGCTTACCCATATCCTTGGTGGTACCTGCGGAGGCTTATACGGTATCATATATTCTAATATGAAATCCGGCAGACGGTAAAGAGAGTGCCATTCATCCCACCACCTAAAGGTTATGGGTTTTCTGTCTGTTTAACTATAAAATCATGTGCCATGGGGTACACAATATAAGCCCCTTTTATCCGCATTCCTGTTAACAGGCTCCGGAAAAAAGGGGCTGTTTTTTGTCATTATATTTAAGCAATTACTTCTTTAATCGTTGATATATACGGAAGCATGTGCCATTCGTTTTCAATTTTGTAAAAGAAGAAATCTGCTTCAAGATTTCCCAATTCACTGTTTCTGTTTGCTTTAACTATATAAGCATCTTCTATTTTGAATTCTTCCCCAAAAAGATTCTCTAATTCTTTACTGAGAGATTTTTTATCATTAAACCATTTTACTCCTACCAGGCTACAGGAAGAATCAGAAACATCCCGTACCGAGTCACCGTAAAACTCTCTCATATGCTCTAAAAGTTCCTCTTCATTTTCGGCATGAAACATATTGAAAAGAATTTGCATTTCAGAGTCTTCCACATCGGTAAATTCCGGCTGGTTTATTTCACACATAAGAAACCAAGCCACAACCTTCTTGTCAAATTCCATTTCAATATCTGCATCCAGTTCTGTATCTCCCTCTGTCAGGTCAAAAATACGGAAAACCCCTTTGTTTATTCTTTGATCGGCATAGGAAAAAAATAAAAACAAAGTTACAATCACCATAAAGGCAAAAACTGCAGTCCAAATAACACATGACCTGCGTTTTCTCTTCTTTTCTGCTATTTCCTCTTCCATTTCAGCAATTCGTCTGAATTCATTCCGATCTTCCATCTGTATCCTCCATTATTACCTGTTCGGTTAAGTTCACCTGTTTTCCGCAGCCTCTGCATCTTTTTGATTTTAGGATAATCTTACATCCTGCATGATTGCCCCTTCATCTATGGTAATAATTCTTTTACACATTTCTGCCAACTTTATATTGTGGGTTACAATTACAATAGTCTGCCCTGCCTCATTAAGTTCCTTAAAAATATTCATTACTTCCAATGCTGTTTTATTGTCAAGTGCACCCGTAGGTTCATCAGCCAGAATCAGATTATTCCCGGAGGCTATGGCTCTTGCAATAGCAACCCTCTGCTGTTGCCCTCCGGAAAGTCTGCTTACATTTTTCTTTTCCATCCCGGAAAGTCCTACCTTTTCCAGTGCTTCTTTTATAATCCTTTGTCTCTCAGCACGTGGAACTCTCTTTGCAAGAAGGGGAACCTCTACATTTTCACCTGCCGTATAGTTATTTAACAGTGAAAAATTCTGAAACACAAAACTGACATGGTTTTTTCGGAACATTGAAACCTGTTCTCCCATCAGACTATCTACGCTGGTTTCATCAAAATAATACTTTCCGGTTGTCAGCGTGTCCATACATCCCAATATGTTCAATAAAGTAGATTTTCCGGAACCGGATTCTCCTACGACCGCTGCCATTTCTCCACGTTCTATGGATAGATTAATATGATTCAATGCAGTCAATGATTCATGATTTGTTTTATATACTTTTGTTACATCCTCAAGCCTTATCATTACGCCCCTTTCCGGTATATCTTACTGATAAACATACCTGACATTCTTCCAAACTTTATATTTAATCGGTTTCCTATTCCTTGCTTTTTAGCAGTTCCGTAACCGACATTCTTTGGAAAGTCAAAACCGGTAATAATGTTGAAACACAAAAGACCGCTATTCCCAATCCTGCTAATAACATTCCTCCATAAATAGCATGTGTCTTAATTACGGTATTTCTGACAAAGTCCCAGTACCCATCTCCATAAGTAACAAAGGTATAAAGACATGAAATTGCGTAAGCGGGTATTACCGAAAGCAGAACCCTGACACCATTTTCCAACATTAAAATCCTGTTGATATCTTTATGGTCGTACCCAAATGCATATATTACTGCATACATAGGAGCATTCAGAAAAACCGAAGAAATTGCCATTACACAAATAACAGCAAAAGTAATTGCCAAGAGAATATATCCCAGAACAATTACAGTTTTTGAAGCCTGAATATCCTGAGCATTGTTTTCCTGAATACACTGATAAATACTTTGCATTCGGAAACCATATTCATAATCTGCTGCAATACCCTTCATAGTTTCTTTCAGTTCATCCTCAGAATTCTCCGAAAAGAGGTAAAACTTACTTAAACTAACTTCCTGACTGATGCACCCAACCATCACCTGTTCAGAAGGAATACTGTCGTATAATTGATTACCATCGGGTGATGGAACAAATAATTGTCCGTCATCCAAAATGCCTTTCACGCAGTAGATTTCTTCTCCAACAGAGAACCTTGTTCCTACCGGATATTTATCCTCATATTTGCTGCCGACATAAGCAGGATAATCCTGCCCCTCTTTCTTGTTTAAATCAAGATCATTTCCTCCGGATGTCAGTTTAAGATAGCTGCTGTATCCGGAGTCCACACAATATATTTCTTTAGTGGTTCCATTTATTTCAGAAGCATATATTCTGCCCACTGTAATGTGTTCTACGTCTGATAATTCATTTAAAAAATGATTAACGTTTTGAAGCTCATCATAAAAAATCGTCAATTTAACCACATATGACTGTTTCTGACGGTAATTGGTTGCATCGTCTAAAACTCTATCGGAAATACTATAATCCACATGCATCATAAAAACAGCATAAACAAGTGAAAAAGAAACAATTCCCAAAAACACGGTAAGAATAAATAACCCCATTCGTCTTGTCATAACATCTAGTGCAAGTTTCAGAATACGGCCTCTTTTGCTTTTTTTCATCCGTCACCTCCGGAGAGCATATATTTCAATATCCTCTGTTACAACATCTCTTTTATTCCTGTTCTTATTAATATTCATATTTCCGCAGTGCATCTGCAGGAGTGATTCTTTTACTTCGTTTCAGTTCAATAACCGACATGACAACTGTAATAAACACCATAATGCCTACAACCACAAGTACCTGAGAAACATTCAAATAACCAAACAAATCAAATCCTTCTCTCCACAAAAAAGTAATAGGTATCTGAATTAAAAACGCCGTCACAAGTGACACCAGTGCCAGAGTTCCAAGTTTTTTAAACAAATTTTCTGCAAGCTGCCATACACTGTAACCCCAAAGTTTCCGGACAGCAATCTCCTTTTTATGTGCGCTAAACCACAGTCCTGACAAGGCAAAACTTCCCGCAAGTGCAAACATTGCCAATGTCATAAAAAACATTTGAAACATTTTATTATTGCTCTCTTCTGCCTCACCATGGTAACCTCTGTCAATGCTTCCCATTGTGTTTTCCCGGATTCCAAACTTCGTTTCATCATAAACATATTTATACTGTTCCTCAACCGATTCAAACACATTAGTTTGCTCATCAGTCTCTTCAAATGCTTCAACACTCATTCTTCCAAACTGTGTTCTTAAGCAAGGTTCCATAATTGCTTTCTGCACATTTTCTCCAAGGGCATCCGGAGTAGAAAAAATTATTCCTGAGGAATATTCCACATTTAATGCTCCGATAATCCCTGTCACGATGCATTCAACACCGTTAATTAAAATATATGATTTATCGTCTCTTTCATATGTATACTGCTCATACTCGTACCCAATGGCAACGGCTGGCTTATTTTCAGTATTTTCACCAGGAAGCGTACCTTCCATTAATTTCTGAAGCAATGGAATTTGACAATCATAATAAATATATAATACTGTTGTATCTGAGGCATCTGCTTCACTTTCACCAATGTATACCTGTAACAAAAGACCCCTGTTGGAATCAGAATCATTAAGCGATGAAAAGAACTCATCATATTTTTCCAAATTCATCTCTTCATCATAAATACGAACTGTATTTAAATACCGATACAAATATTTTGCCCGAATATTATCCTCTTGCTCTGCATATCCGGCAACGGCAAAGCCATTAATCACAGCCAGAAGCGTCAGTGTAAAACCTATAATTAATGCCAGATTTGACAATCTGTTTATATTTTTCATAATCAGCCTCCGCCGTTTTCTTTTCTTCCACTCTGAATTTAAAATTCATATAAGAATTTTATATAACTTTTTTTATAAAATCATGTCAAAAAGACCCTGCCTCCCCCAAAAGGAGACAGGGCTGTTTTTAACTATAATCTTTCCAGCAGTTCTGCTCTCATTTCTTCATAGCCCGGTTTTCCGAGAAGAGCAAACATGTTCTTCTTGTAGCTCTCTACACCCGGCTGGTTGAACGGATTAACGCCCAGCATGTAACCGGAAACACCGCATGCGAATTCAAAGAAGTAGAAAAGCTGTCCGAGAGAATACTCATCCTTGTTAGGAACCTTAACCATGAGATTTGGAACTCCACCATCAATGTGTGCAAGAAGTGTACCTTTCATTGCGGACTTGTTTACGAAATCTACTGTCTGACCTGCAAGGTAATTCATACCATCAAGGTCAACAGGCTCTGCTTCCAGAACAATTTCATCTGCAGAATTTTCAAGTTCCAGAACCGTTTCAAACATAATTCTGGAGCCATCCTGGATGAACTGACCCATGGAATGAAGGTCTGTTGTAAGGTCAACGCTTGCCGGGAAAATACCCTTCTGATCCTTACCTTCGGACTCTCCGTAAAGCTGTTTCCACCATTCAGAAATAAAGTGCATGGAAGGCTCGTAGTTTGCAAGTACTTCTACACCTTTTCCTTTGTTGTAGAAGATATTTCTTACTGCAGCATAGAGAACTGCATCATTTTCTTCAAATGGCTTGTTTAGGCAGTTTTCACGCATTGCAGCAGCACCTTCCATTAACAGGTCAATGTCTGCACCGGAAACTGCGATTGGAAGTAAACCAACTGCTGTAAGAACAGAAAAACGTCCTCCAACATTATCAGGAACTACAAAGGATTCATAGCCTTCTGTGTTCGCTACATTCTTTAATGCTCCCTTAGCTTTATCTGTGGTTGCATAAATACGCTTGTTGGCTTCTTCCTTACCATACTTGTCAATCAACATCTTTTTAAATACTCTGAATGCGATGGCCGGTTCTGTAGTAGTTCCGGACTTGGAAATCATATTGATAGAGAAATCTCTGTCTCCGATTACATCCTTAAGGTGTGCAATGTAAGTGGAACTGATACTGTTGCCCACATAATAAATTTCCGGTGTCTTACGAACAGACTTTGAAACATTGTTATAAAAGCTGTGACGTAAAAACTCAATTGCTGCTCTTGCACCAAGGTAGGAACCACCGATACCGATTACAAGAAGCACCTCTGAATCACTTTGAATCTTTTCAGCAGCCTTTTTAATTCGTGCAAATTCTTCTTTATCATAGTCAACAGGCAAATTAATCCAGCCAAGGAAATCATTTCCTGCACCGCTCTGGCTTACCAGAGTTTCTTTTGCAGTCAGTGCTGCAGCCTTTACTCCGCTAAGTTCGCTGTCTGACATAAACTTAGCAGCTTTTGAATAATCAAATGTTACGTTACTCATTCTTAACCTCCATTCCGTCGCTTTATTACGCAACGCCAAATTACTTTAATTTTAACACTGAACAAGTATCTGTTCAACTGTTTTTTCTAATATCTGAATAATCTGCTTTCTGTCTGCATACATTGTAAAAACAAATGGTTCAGCGAGACTTGGTTTGAAGGATTATATTATAGAGCGTGTCATCAACACTGCATGGTACATTGTGAATAATAATTCTACTGTCCGTCAGGCAGCGAAACAGTTTGGTATAAGCAAATCCACGGTTCATCAGGATGTTACAAAAAGACTGGAGAAAATAAATGCACCTCTTGCTGCGGAGGTAAGAAAGGTACTGGATGTAAATAAATCAGAACGTCATATAAGGGGTGGACTTGCCACAAAAGATAAATACAGCAGACTTACGCAGGAAAAATAACAAAATGCGGACTGCTAAAAAAAGAAATGAAGCATACATAATAGTAAAAAAGGCTCCGGGAATATTCCCGGAACCTTTCCACAAGGCATTTAGTATCCGCCTTTGTCTCTGTAATATTCAAGTAAAAGCTCTGTTACCCTGTCATAGCTGATGATACCTTCTTCAACTCCGAAGAATTTCAGGGAATTGTCAGTAAAAGTATCTGTTACTTCATCCACGGTTTCCGTGTCAATTATACTATCCTCTTCCACAACTTCCCAGGTTTCCGGTGTAAGAAAAATAAAATCTTTTAATACAAGCTCATGGATTTCAACCTGATTAACATACCGGTCTATGCCCACACTGTCAAAATAAGAATCGTCCACATATCCCAGAACACTTGAATATCCACTGTATCTTACAAATGGGTCATCACTGTTTATGCATGCCAGATACCCGAAAAAATTAGCCTCGTCTTCGAATATATATCCTTTCAGATGACAATACTCATGGCAAATTACTGCCGGGTAATTAACAATATACATCATATTGTTATAGTTGGCTTCCATGGAGAAAGGGAAATATACTCCGGAAGTATAGGACTGTGACATAAAGCCGGAAGCACTTATTGGCTTTGCTTTAGGGTAATAACCACGGAAACGCGGAAAGTCTTCCGAAATACTTTTCATTGCCTTTACAGTTTCCTCATACATATCTCCGTCATATACCACATAACCGTTTTCGTCCCGTTCCATAAGCGGTGCCAGTCTGTTACACTCTTCTACAATCATATTCCTCAGATTTTCCAGTTCTTCAATTGTATACTCTTCTTTGCTTTGGTCAGTCAGAGTTAATTTTGAAGCTCCATATAAAAGTGAACAATTTAAGGTCATAATCAGAACTACACCTAATAATATACAGGCAAAGGTTTTAAAAAAAATAACGGCATACTTTTTATAGCCCGATTTCTTTCTGAGAAAAATAAGAAGAATACCCGATACAAGAGCCCATAATACCAACACTATCCCGGCTATAATAAGTTTTTCTCCCAGTGAAAATGAAAAAATACCGGAAAACCTTCCGTAGGTATTTACCCATACAGGAAAGATATGATCTATATAAAAATCACAAAAGCTGTTGCTAAGTGCCAGCAGATTCAATATAACCGCCAGACAAACAACAGCTATAAATATTTTATTAAACCGTTTCATAGTCCAGACATACTCTTGTTTTTGTGTAAGGTCTTACTTTGTTGTCAGCAACTTTTACATGCTCCGGATGTACTGCATATCCTTTAAGTGATTTTTCATCTTCAAACAGGCTGTCCAGCATTACATCTGCATTGGAACTTCCTAATCCGTTAATATTAACCTCTATGCTGACAAGTCCGGGAATTTTTCCTGCAAGGCTTTCAAGTCCTTCTTTGATTCCTGTCTTAACTATATTTTTCTCACTCTCGGTAAGTTCATCTTTTAACTGCCATAAAATAACATGTTTAACCATAATAGCCCTCCATTCAGATTAATATTAAATATATCTTACCATTATGGTCAGGCTCTGTCAATTTCCATTATCTGAACATTATCTGAACAAGTACTCCTTCAACACCTCCTCAATAAGCTTTTCATCATCTTTGCCTGTCCTGCTTTCCGGAAATGCCTCCTGCAAAGTCTGATTTAACACATCCTTCTTTTCCCCGGATTTTTCGTTATGCTCTGCAACGCGGGTAACATTTTCTGTTTTTATATTTTTTCTGTCCTGTATTACCCTCTTAACTTCTTCTCCGGTTTCAGCACCTGCTGTAGCAAATGCAAGCTGCACAGATTCCTGTTCCTTGTTTTCCTCTGCATTTAATTTATATTTTTCCTGAAGCTTCTTCATTTTTTCTTCGTATTCTATTTTTATCGCCTGCTGTCTGACCATTTCCCTTGCTTTCCGGCGTTTAATTCGCTCTTCCTGTTTCTGCTGCTTCATAAGCCTTTTAAGCCTAAGCTTTTCTGCCTTCAAGCGTTTTCTTCTGGTCCGGGTGGAGATATTCTCTGTTTTCTCCGATTTCGCTTCTTTTTCAGCTTTATCTCCTATCTCTTTTGTGACTGCCACCAGGGCATTTGGTGAATAATTCTCATTCTCGGATATAAGTTTTTCATCCTCATATCGGTTTGTAAGTATAAGTGGCAGCTTTTCATTTCCGAAATACTGAGTAAGCATTATTCTCAGACTTTTTTCTTTGCTTTCATTATTTACCATCATGTTGAAGGTATGTATTGCCAGACACATTGTAACACCGAAAAAAGTAAATGACAGCAACTCGGTTATGGGTCTGCCCCGGGTAATAAACAAGAAATCAAAAGCAGTGGTTGCAGTTAAAATAACCAGCGGAAACTGATTTGTCCTTTCATCAAAGCTTTTTAAAGAAATGCCCCCAAACCGTCTTCCATTCATTTCATTTTCCACGAACAATTCTGCATCTCTGCATAGCCCGTCACCAAATGTTTTTTCAAAATTGCGCTTCATTCGTTTCATCCAACGTTTTTTCGTGTGTTCTATGCTCCGCGCATTACGGATATCTCGTTTGTATATGCTGCCAAGCAGTATTTTGACTCCGACGCCTAATGCCGCAAATGAACCTACTGTGGCATAGGCTGAAGAAATGTCCAACATGTCTAAGAGCATATATAAACCTCTCCTTCCATTGATTTTTCTTAATTATATTCCCGATATATTCGTTTGAAAAGATGAAACAGAAAGTTTCGTAAGACATAAAAAAACGTCATATGACAATTATTTTCATCACATGACGCAACTTTTTTATTTACTGCTTATTTCTGTATTATTTGATTCCAAGACACACTATACACTGCTACTGTTTTTTGCCTGATACATTAAAAGTGCAGCGGCTACAGAAGCATTAAGAGATTCAACTTTTCCTTCCATCGGAATGCGGATACAACCATCAGAATATTCAATGACCTGTCTGCTGACTCCATTTGCTTCATTGCCAACTACTATTCCATAGCACTGTCCAAAATCTGCCTGTGTATAGGGTACCGAACTGTCAAGAGCAGAAGAAAAAACCTTGAAATCCGGATGCTTTTTCTTCAACAATTCCAGTGTTTCTATGATACTACCCGTGTAGAAAATCGGCACTCTGAGAAGTGCACCCATGGTGGAACGTACCACCTTGGGATTGGTAACGTCAACCGACTCTGCAGAAAGTAAAATTCCGGTCATGCCTGCAGCTTCTGCAGTTCTGATTATAGTTCCAAGATTACCGGGATCTCTTAAATCGTCTAAAACAAGCAGTCTGATTCCTCTGTCATCACAAAGGGAATCAATAGTATACTCCGGCATTGTTACAACAGCCATAACGCCCTGAGGTGTTACTGTTTCAGCTATATGACGGAAAACCACGGAATCTACCAGCTGACAAGAAACTCTTTTTAAGTTTTTCCCATACTCTGATTCAAGTTCTTCATAAGCCTCCGGTGTAAAATAAGCTTCCTGAATTCGTTCCGGAAACTGACACAGTACCTCAAGAAACATCTTTTTCCCTTCGCAGACAAAGACCCCTTCTTCACGTCTTTCCCTGGCTTTCTTCAAAAGAGCCGTAAGTTTTTTAATGCGACTGTTAGTCTGGCTTGTAATTATTTCACTTTTGCCCATGTATCCTCCGAAAATTCTTTAAACCGTTCCCGGCTTAATTTACAACTTTTCCGAGAAGTTTCTTTAAAACATCATTTTTACCAATAACCACAAACACATCACCGGCAACGGAAGGTGCATCTGCCGGTGGAGATATAGTCAACTGTCCGTGACGTTTAACACCAATAACGTTAATTCCGTATTTTTCACGACACTTAAGCTGAATTAAGCTTTTTCCAACCCATGATTCCGGAATATCAAAATCAACAATGGAATAGTCATCAGACAACTCTATAGTATCAAAAATATTGTTCATTGAAAGATTGTTGGCAAGGTGAATTCCCATTTCCTGCTCCGGGAATACAACTTCATCTGCACCAACCTTTTTCAGAATTTTAGCCTGAAGCTCACTGTTGGTTTTGGCGATTATCTGCTTAACTCCCTGCTCTTTCATCCAGATGATGGAAAGCACCGTTGCTTCCAGATTACCACCCATTGCAATAACAGCACAGTCAAAATTCCTGACTCCCACTTCTTTTAAACTTCCGGCATCAGTTACATCAACACACATTGCATAGGTAACTTCATCCGCAACACTTTTTACTTTCTCCGCGTCTACATCAAGAGCCAGTACTTTGCAACCATTTCTTTCCAATTGAAGGGCTACGCTTCTTCCGAAGTTACCCAAACCCATTACTATATATTCCCGATTATTCATATGTCCCTCCGTTTCGAACCAATACTCAACACTCCGTTTTTTTATCCGATTGTAACTTTTGCTTCTGCATAAGTAATCTTGTCTGTTTTATTTTTATTGCTGTTAAAAGCAAGTGCCAGTGTTATAGGACCGATACGTCCCAGATACATAGCCAGAGTAACAATCAGTTTACCTGCGGTGTTAAGTTCACCTGTCAGTCCCCTGCTAAGTCCCACTGTTGCTATTGCTGAAGTCATTTCATAAAAGGTATCCAGGAAATCTCCGTCCTGCACATACATAAGAGCAACTGTGAGAATAAATAAAGTAGTCATGCTGAAACATATAATTGCCACAGAACGTCTGACGTAATCATCGGATATTTTACGTTTAAACACAACCACATCTTTGTTTCCTTTGATATTAGACATCATTGAGGCAAATAATATGGCAACCGTTACGGTTTTTACACCACCTGCCGTACCGGCCGGTGAACCGCCGATAAACATCCAGATAATATAAACCACACAGGTAACATGTCTGAAAAGACTCTGGTCAATAGTTGCAAATCCGGCTGTTCTTAAAGTCACCGACTGAAAGAGACATGTCATAATTTTCTCACCGGAACTGAGATTACCAATAGTATCAGGATTATCATATTCAAAAATAAAGGTAAGAAGTGCTCCTACGAGAATAAGACCTAATGTAACTGTAAGAACCAGCTTGGTGTGAGTGTTAAATTTTGAAAAGAATCTTTTATTCTGTTTGCTTTTATTGTATCTGTAAACACGTACAATCTCCCAGCAAATCGGAAAACCAATTCCTCCGGAAATAATCAAAAACATGGTTGTAATATTCAGCATCACACTGTCTCTGAATTCTAAAAAGCTGGAGCCGCCAAGAATATCAATTCCTGCATTGCAGAAAGCCGACACAGAATGGAAAACGGAATACCACACACCTATACTGCCATATTCAGGTATGAAAACAAAGCAATACCCAATGGTTCCAATCAATTCCAGTACAAATGTTAAATACACTACATTTTTTATGAGCTTAACCAGTCCAACAAGCGTATCCTGATTATATGCACTCTGAACAAGCAGTCTCTCACTTAAAGTTATTTTACGTCCTAACAAAAGAAGCATGCCTGTGGTAAAGGTTACAATGCCCAGTCCGCCTACCTGTATAAGACACAAAATAACAACCTGTCCGAATGTGGTGAAGGTATCTGCCACTACTACTGTTGTGAGTCCCGTAACGCACACACTTGAAGCCGATATAAACAAAGCATCAACATATTCAAGTGTAACGCCGGGTTTTACACTAATGGGCAGCATAAGAAGCACAGAGCCTAACATCAGGGTAACAAAAAAGCCCAACATAATAACTCTGGTTGCGGATAAACGACTTTTCCTTTTCTTCTCTGTCATAATAACTTTCCCTTTATTGCTGCTCATTCATTTCTGCAAGCTTTGCCGCCTGATCTGCAGCGATAATATTATCAAGAACTTCAGCAATGTCTCCGTTCATAATATCATCAAGTCTGTAGGAGGTAAAGTGAATTCTGTGGTCAGTACAACGTCCCTGCGGGAAGTTATAGGTACGGATTTTTTCAGAACGGTCACCTGTTCCTATCTGATTTTTCCTGTATGCCGCTTCTTCCTTCTGCTTTTTCTCAAGTTCAAGTTCATACAGCTTTGCTCTCAATACTTTGAAAGCTTTGTCCCTGTTCTTCAACTGGGATTTCTCATCCTGACAGGAAATTACGATTCCGGTAGGAATATGAGTAAGACGTACTGCAGAGTCAGTAGTATTGACACACTGTCCACCATTACCTGAGGAACGGAACACGTCAACACGGCAATCCTTAGGATCGATAACTACATCTACATCCTCAGCTTCAGGCATGATCGCAACAGTAGCTGTTGATGTGTGGATTCTTCCGCCGGATTCGGTAACAGGAATTCTTTGGACACGATGAACACCGCTTTCATATTTCAGTTTGGAATAGGCTCCCTGTCCGTTTATCATAAAGACAACTTCCTTAAATCCTCCTATTCCGTTTTCACTGACACTGACCATTTCCGTTTTCCAACGCTGTGTTTCGGCATATTTGCCATACATTCTGTAAAGCTCAGCTGCAAATAAAGCAGCCTCATCTCCACCTGCACCTGCTCTTATTTCCACAATAACGTTTTTATCATCGTTAGGGTCCTTCGGAAGCAGCAGTATCTTTAATTCTTTTTCGAAAACTTCAAGCTGCTCCTTACTTTCTGCCAGCTCTTCTTTGGCAAGTTCACGCAATTCTTCATCACTTTCCTCATCAAGAAGCTGAAGGCTTTCTTCAATATTATTTTTAGCCGCTTTGTACTCATTAAATTTTTCTACAAGTGGCTGTAAATCACTCTGTTCCTTCATTAACTTACGAAATCTTGCCTGATCGTTTGCAACATCAGGAGAAGCAAGTTCCGCATGTATTTCTTCAAATCTCAACAAAATATCTTCTAATTTATCAAACATAACATTCTCCATTTCATGGGGGTTATTTTTAATTCATTTAATTTAAAAATACAATTACTCTATGTCCACTCAGCTATAACAACTCTGTCTAAGTGATTATAATCCTTCAGAACGCGAATGTCGGAAAAGCCCTGCTGCTCCAGAATTTCCGGAACGGATTCACCCTGGTCATAGCCTATTTCAAGCATGAGCCTGCCTCCTTTTTTCAGAAAGGCTCCGGCTTCTGCTCCTATAATCCGGTAAAAATCCAGGCCATCCTCCCCACCGTAAAGTGCGGTATCAGGTTCATATTTCAAAACTTTTTCATCCAGTTTTTCAAGCTGTTCTCCGGGTATATATGGCGGATTGGAAACTATGACATCATATTTTCCGCTTATGTTCTCAAACATGTTTCCTGCAATAAAATCAATCTCAGCCATGTTTAATCCGGCATTCTTTTTAGCCACCTCAAGAGCTTTCAGGGAAATATCAGATGCTTTTACTGCCGATGGTATTTCATATTCATCCAGCATCTTTTTGATACTTATGGCAATACATCCGGAACCGGTACACATATCCAGAATGTCATAAACATAATTTTCTTCAAAAGACTGCCCTTTACTGTCACTGTTTTCTTTTATATGTTGTACAGCCTCTTCAACCAGAAGTTCTGTATCCTGTCTGGGAATCAACACATCCGGATTCACGTAAAACTTTAGTCCCATAAAATCACGGCTGCCGATAATATATGAAACCGGCTCATTATTACTCAGGCGGTTAACCATAGTCTCAAACTTTACTCTGTCATCTTCCGGCATTTCTTTCCCGGAATTTAAAAACCATTTCGCCCTTGAGAAACCTGTTACCTCTTCCATTAGATACCAGGCATCAATTTCCGCCTCATCATGATTTATTTTTTTCAGTTGTGACACTGCATTTTTTAACACTTCAGAGTATTTCATTTCGATTCTATTCCTCTGGCCGGTCAAAATTTTCCTTAAGAAAGCTTCGCCAGTCAAAGACTGCTTCTACAGATGCGATGGCAACCTCTATCATGTCATCATTCGGCTCTTTGGTGGTAAGTGCCTGCATCCACATTCCCGGCTTAGACAAAATATTAACAACAGGATTATTGCTTCTTCCGGCCAGTTTAAGGAACTCATAGGAAACACCTGCTATTACAGGGAGCATTACAATTCGTATGCAGAATCTCAGGAGGAAATTCACAATAGGACCGAATGCAGTTATAGGAGGAATTATCATAAATATAATAATTGCAATCACCATTACTATAATCATAAAGCTTGTTCCGCAACGTTTGTGTTCCTTGCTTGACTTACGGACATTTTCCACAGTAAGTTCCATCCCATGCTCCAGGCAGTTTATGGATTTATGCTCCGCACCATGATACATGAAAGTACGTTTAATGTCGTTCATAAGTGAGATTAACAAAACATATCCAATAAAAATTACCAATCGCATTAAGCCTTCAATAAAAGCACAGAACTTGCCGCCAACCTCAAAATCAAGCAGGGAAGATATTCCTTCTGCCACAAGCTGTGGAAGAAGCATAAACAGACCTATTGCCAAAAGCAGTGCTGCGGCAACAGTTCCAAAAAGCACTCCTCCGGTCATAAATCCGCCTTCTTTGTCACCATCTTTATTTTTACCGTCAGCATCCTTTGATGCCGGCTTCTCATCTTCATCTTCGAAAAAGTCAGCCGAGTATGTAAGTGTCCGCATGCCAACAATCATAGATTCAATCAGATTGACAGAACCTCTGATGAAAGGCAGACTCATCCATTTGTGCTTTTCTGTAATACTCTTATATTCTTTTACATCGGTAACAATGGAGCCATCTGAAAGTCTGACGGAAACAGCATACTTTTCCTTATTTTTCATCATAACTCCCTCAATAACCGCCTGTCCACCGATTCCTGAATTTTTCATAATTCCTCCATTTCATGGTTTCAGAATATATTGTCAAACTCGCAAATGCTACGCTTTTTGCTCGTTAAAAATCCCATCACCTTTTGGCAGTGAGTTCCTCACTTAATAATATTTGAATTAATTGTTATTTTAATGCAAAAATAGGCTGAGATGATTACCACCTCAACCTAATTTAAACCGTGCTTTATAGACTGTACTAAAAACCGTACTTCTTATTGAACTTCTCAATAGCACCACGAGCGGCAGCTGCTTTAGACTGGCCGGTGTAGAATGGATGGCACTTTGAACAAATTTCTACGTGTATTTCCTCTTTTGTAGAACCTGTTACAAACTGATTACCACAGTTACATGTAACTTTTGCCTGATAATACTTTGGCTGAATTGCTTCCTGCATGTTATTCACCTCACATATAATTAATTGTAGTCTACCATGTCTGACACATCCCAAGCAGCCATGACTATTATGTTACGCTTATAAAAGCGACACTGTTATTCTAAAAAACTGTATATAAACAGCTTGTTTATTATATCATACCGATTTTATGATTGCAATACCCTTTTTTCTTTACTTTTCACATTAATTTGCAAAGATTCCCCTTGCTCTGATGAGATTAACTAATTCTTCATTATTTACGGTACGCTTAAGATAATTAAGAATAGCTTCAATTGCCTCATCTGATTTTGCACCATTAAGTGCATTGCGCATTAAATAGCTTGCTTCAAGTTCTTCCTGTGACAAAAGAAGATCTTCACGTCTGGTTCCGGATTTAGGAAGATCAATGGCAGGAAAAATTCTTTTTTCGGACAAAGAACGGTCAAGCACCAGTTCCATATTTCCTGTTCCCTTAAATTCTTCAAATACCACGTCATCCATACGGCTTCCCGTATCTACAAGTGCTGTAGCAAGAATTGTTAAACTGCCTCCTTCCCGCATGCATCTTGCAGCGCCAAAAAACTTTTTAGGCATATAAAGAGCAGATGGGTCGAGACCACCGGAAAGAGTACGTCCGGAATTAGTTACTGTAAGGTTGTAAGCTCTTGCAAGTCTTGTAATACTATCCAAAAGAATGCACACATCTTTTTTATGCTCAACAAGTCTCTTTGCCCTTTCAATTACCATTTCAGATACTCTTTTATGATTTTCAGGCAGTTCATCGAAGGTAGAATAAATGACTTGAACATTATTTCCAACAATGGATTCCTTTATATCGGTCACTTCTTCAGGTCTTTCATCAATAAGCAGAATTATTATTTCCATTTCAGGGTTATTGATGGTTATTGCATTGGCAATCTGCTTTAAGAGAGTGGTTTTTCCTGCTTTTGGCTGGGATACAATCATACCTCTTTGTCCTTTTCCGACAGGTGAAAGAATATCCACCAGTCTCATTGCCGGTGAACACCCCTTTGTTTCAAAATGAATTCTTTCATGAGGGAAAACAGGTGTTAAATCTTCAAATTTTGGACGTTTCTGTGCCACTTCCGGCGGTTCACCATTTATTGTCTCCACAAAAGCAAGTCCATGGAATTTATCATTGGAACTTTTTTCTTTAAGATTTCCCTTAACCATATCTCCTGTTTTCAAATTAAACTTTCGAATCTGAGCAGGTGATACATAGACATCATTTTCTCCCGGCAGAAAATTGTCGCAACGAATAAAGCCATAGCCCTCTGTTTTTACAAGTTCCAGTACACCTTCTCTGGAAACTCCGGTATCCTGTACATATCTTTCGTTGTTGTTTTCCTGATTGTAAGTCTGAAATCCATTATCCTGACCATATCCGGATGCACTGTTACATACATTTTCCTGTGCATATCCGGAATTCAAAACACTCTGCCCATTATCCTGAGTATATCTGTTGTTTACAGAATTCTGAACATTGTCCTGGTTAAATCTGTTATTAACAATATTCTGAGCATTATCCTGATTATATCTTGGATTACTACTGTAAGACGCTACATCCTGATTGTATCTTGGATTACTACTGTAAGACACTACATCCTGATTGTATCTGGACTGGCCTGTATACGAATTTCCATTCTGCTGAGAAAAATTTTGTCTCTGCTGGTAACCGGTCTGTGTACGCTGAGGTACATTACGCTGATTATCATTGGGCCGCACTGTTCTCTGTGTTCTCATGGAAGAATTATTAACATTATTATAAGTCCTTGTATTTCTGTAAGGCTCATAATTATTTCTTTCATAGGTATATTTCTTTTCAAAAGGTGCCTGAGAAATATTGTTGCGGTTTTCCGCTTCCACAACTTTATTTTCTTTGACCTCTTCTTTTACTTCTTCTTTTATTCCTTCTTTTTCCTTCTTCTGATTATTTATTATTCTTTCATTGAAAATTTCAATCAGTTCATTTTTTCTTAATGCACTTACGCCTTTAATATTATTTTCTTTAGCATATGCTTTTAACTCAGCTAAAGACATATTTTCAAAATCCATTGCGTCCTCCAACCTATACATATAGTCCTTAATATCTGCTCTAAAAATATGGGGGTATACTTTATTTAAATTTTTTCTGTTCTGGGAATATTCGGTAATCTGTACCTATAGTATTGAATCGTATTTTTAAGATACAGGCAGCTGCCGGCTATATACCGGCAGCTCCTGCGAAATTGTTATTTTACATTATTTCAAAAGACTAAATGCTACTGTTCATCTGATGACTCAAAATCATCTTCATCTGCATAAACATAATCTTCATCATAAACAACCTCATCATCAGCGAATACAAGGTCATCTTCATAGTATACATCTTCGTATACAACTTCCTCTGTATCCATCTCATCAATTGGTTTTTCTTCATCTTTCTTATCGAGCTTTCTGTCAATCTTCTCAACTTTTTCTTCTGCTTCAGCTAAAGCTCTGAGTCTGGCTTCTTCAAGTCTCTTTGCTTCTCTTGCATCGGAATCAAGCTTAACATTTCTGTATACGTTCATACCTGTTCCTGCAGGAATAAGTTTACCAAGAATAACATTTTCTTTCAAACCGATAAGCGGATCAATCTTACCCTTGATTGCAGCATCTGTAAGAACTCTTGTTGTTTCCTGGAAGGAAGCTGCAGAAAGGAAAGAGTTGGTTGCAAGAGATGCCTTTGTAATACCTAACATTACCTGCTCTCCTGTTGCCGGTTCTTTACCCTCTGCTTCGAGTTTTGCGTTTGCATCTTCAAAATCAAGAATATCTACCATTGTACCCGGTAAGAAATCAGAATCACCATTATTTTCAATTCTGATTTTCTTTAACATCTGACGCACAATTACTTCAATATGCTTATCATTAATTTCTACACCCTGAAGTCTGTATACACGCTGTACTTCCTGAATCATGTAGTCCTGTACCGCACGAAGACCCTTGATTTTAAGGATATCATGTGGATTTACAGAGCCTTCAGTAAGTTCATCACCGGCTTCAAGTACCTGACCGTCAGTAACCTTAATGATAGAGCCATAAGGAATAAGGTAAGCCTTTGAATCACCTGTTTCAGGATTGGTTACAACGACTTCACGCTTTTTCTTTGTATCAACAATGGAAACTACACCACCGAACTCAGCAATAATTGCAAGTCCCTTTGGACGTCTCGCTTCGAAAAGTTCTTCGACACGAGGAAGACCCTGTGTAATATCATCTCCGGCAACACCACCGGTATGGAATGTTCTCATTGTAAGCTGTGTACCAGGCTCACCGATTGACTGTGCAGCGATAATACCAACTGCTTCACCAACCTGTACCGGTTCTCCTGTTGCCATGTTTGCGCCATAACACTTTGCACAAACACCGATATGAGAACGGCATGTAAGGGCGGTACGAATCTTAACCTTTGCTTCTACACCGGCTTCAGAGATACTCTTTGTAGCACAAATTTTTGCTGCACGGGCAGGTGTAATCATTTGATTCTTCTTTACAATGACTTCACCATTGTCATCATAGATTGTGTCACAAGCAGTACGGCCTGTAATTCTTTCCTGAAGACTTTCAATTACTTCCTTGCCTTCCATGAAAGTCTTAATAGCCATTCCCGGAATTTCCTCGGCACCTTCGCAACAGTCAATTTCGCGAATAATTAAATCCTGTGAAACGTCTACAAGACGACGTGTAAGGTAACCGGAGTCTGCTGTTCTAAGAGCTGTATCGGAGAGACCCTTTCTGGCACCGTGAGCAGAGATGAAGTACTCGAGTACGTCAAGACCTTCACGGAAGTTAGCCTTAATAGGGAGCTCAATTGTTTTACCTGATGTATCAGCCATGAGACCACGCATACCTGCAAGCTGTTTAATCTGCTTGTCAGAACCACGGGCTCCGGAATGAGCCATCATCTTAATATTGTTATATTTATCCAGACCGGACAACAGCTTTTCAGTAATTTCGTCATCGGCAGTCTTCCATGTGGAGATAACCAGCTTGTAACGCTCGTCATCAGTCATGAAGCCCTGCTTGTAAGCTTCTGAAATCTGTGCAACTGTTTCTTCAGCCTTTGCAAGAATTTCTTTCTTTGCTGCAGGCACTGTCATGTCGGAAACGGATACGGTCATGGCAGCTCTTGTGGAATACTTGTAACCAAGAGATTTTACATGGTCAAGTGTTTCAGCTGTCTTTGTGGCACCATGCTTATTAATACATTTTTCAAGAATGCCCTTTAACTCTTTTCTCTTTACAAGGAAATCAATTTCAAGAGCAAATCTGTTTTCAGGCTTGGTTCTGTCTACATATCCAAGGTCCTGTGGAATAACTTCATTAAATATGAGACGTCCTAATGTGGTAACAATCACACCTGTATCAACAGTTCCGTCTTCATTTTCAATGTATCTGCGGACATTAATTTCAGACTGAAGTGTAATTACACCATTTTCGTAGGCAAGAATTGCTTCGTTAATGCTTGTGAAGTACTTTCCTTCACCCTTTGAACCAGGCTTTGTCATTGTCAGGTAGTAAATACCCAGTACCATATCCTGAGAAGGAACGGCAACAGGACCACCATCGGATGGCTTTAACAGGTTGTTAGGTGAAAGTAAGAGGAAACGGCACTCTGCCTGAGCTTCAACACTAAGCGGAAGGTGAACAGCCATCTGGTCACCGTCGAAGTCAGCGTTGAACGCTGTACATACCAATGGATGAAGCTTAATTGCCTTACCTTCAACAAGGATTGGCTCAAACGCCTGAATACCAAGTCTGTGAAGTGTAGGAGCTCGGTTCAGCATAACCGGATGTTCTTTAATAACATCCTCAAGTACATCCCATACCTCTGTCTGAAGACGTTCAACCATCTTCTTTGCAGACTTAACGTTAGTAGCAATACCTCTTGCGGTCAGTTCCTTCATTACGAAAGGCTTGAAAAGTTCTATTGCCATTTCCTTTGGAAGACCACACTGGTAAATCTTGAGTTCCGGACCAACTACAATAACAGAACGACCGGAGTAGTCAACTCGCTTACCAAGAAGGTTCTGACGGAAACGACCCTGCTTACCTTTAAGCATATCTGAAAGAGATTTCAGAGCTCTGTTTCCGGGACCGGTTACAGGACGTCCTCTACGTCCGTTATCATTTAATGCATCTACAGCTTCCTGAAGCATTCTCTTTTCATTACGAACGATAATGTCCGGAGCACCAAGTTCAAGAAGTCTCTTAAGACGGTTATTTCTGTTAATGATACGACGGTATAAATCGTTCATATCAGATGTTGCAAAACGTCCGCCATCAAGCTGAACCATTGGACGGAGATCCGGAGGAATTACAGGAATTACTGTAAGAATCATCCATTCCGGCTTATTGCCTGACTCTCTGAATGCTTCAACTACTTCAAGACGTTTAATAATTCTGGCACGCTTCTGACCTGTGGCATTCTTTAATTCAGCTTTAAGTTCAGCAGCGTCCTTTTCCATATCGATTTTCTGCAAAAGTTCCATGATGGACTCTGCACCCATACCAACGCGGAAAGCGTCAGAGCCATACTTTTCACATGCAGCAGCATATTCCTGCTCGGATAATATATCCTTTTCATGAAGTTCAGTTTCACCCGGATCCAGTACTATATAGCTTGCAAAATAAAGAACCTTTTCAAGTACTCTAGGAGACAGGTCAAGAATAAGACCCATGCGGCTTGGAATACCTTTAAAATACCAGATATGGGAAACCGGTGCTGCAAGTTCAATATAGCCCATACGTTCACGACGAACTGTAGCCTTGGTTACTTCAACTCCACAGAACTCACAAATAACACCCTTGTTACGAATCTTTTTGTACTTACCGCAATGACATTCCCAGTCCTTTGTAGGTCCGAAAATCTTCTCGCAGAATAATCCGTCTCTCTCAGGTTTAAGTGTTCTGTAGTTGATTGTTTCAGGCTTTTTTACTTCATATTCGGTAATATCACCTGTTCTGCCTGCTCTTGCCCACTCCTTAATTTTTTCCGGAGAAGCAAGACCAATTTTAATTTTATCGTAGGTTATCGGCCTTACGTTATCTTCTATTGTTTCAGCTGACATGTCGGTTGCCCCTTTCTTAAAATGATTTCAAAATCCTAAAACTCATCCAACTCCACAAAATCTTTGTCGGCATAGCCACCGAAAAGGTCACCGGCAGCATCAGGAATAACCTCACCAAATCCTGCTTCGCCCATGCCTTCATAGCTTGCACTACTCTTAGGAGCATCACCTTCAATCAATGCCTTCATATCTGCATTGTTTGAGTAATCAATTTCTTCTGAGAGGATTACTTCTTCACCATTTTCATCGAGAACTGTAACATCCAGAGCAAGTGACTGTAATTCCTTAAGCAATACCTTGAAGGACTCCGGAATACCAGGCTCTGAAATGTTTTCACCCTTAATGATTGCCTCATAGGTTTTAACACGACCGGTTACATCATCGGACTTAACAGTAAGGATTTCCTGAAGTACGTGCGCTGCACCATATGCTTCAAGAGCCCATACTTCCATTTCACCGAAACGCTGTCCACCAAACTGTGCCTTACCACCTAAAGGCTGCTGTGTTACCAGAGAATACGGACCGGTTGAACGTGCATGAATCTTATCATCAACAAGGTGATGAAGTTTCAGATAATGCATGAAACCGATTGTAACTTCACCGTCAAACGGCTCACCGGTACGTCCGTCACGAAGCTGAACCTTTCCGTCCGGTTTAATCGGTACTCCTGCCCATTCCTTACGATAATCCTGATTTTCAATAAGGAACTTCATGAGATCAGGATTAATCTGGTCTTCATATTTCTTCCGGAATTCATCAAGCGGCATATTTACATAGTCATTTGCCAGCTTGAGGGAATCTTCAATATCAACCTCTTTCGCACCATCAAATACAGGAGTAGAAACTTTAATTCCAAGCACCTGCGAAGCAAGACTGAGGTGAATTTCAAGTACCTGTCCGATATTCATACGGGAAGGTACGCCCAGAGGATTTAATACAATGTCAAGAGGACGTCCGTTTGGAAGGAATGGCATATCTTCAACAGGAAGTACACGGGAAACAACACCCTTATTACCGTGACGACCGGCCATCTTATCGCCCACCTGAATCTTTCTCTTCTGTGCAATATATACTCTTACGCACTCATTTACACCAGGCGCAAGTTCATCGTTGTTAGCTCTTGAGAACACCTTAGCATCAACAATAATACCAAATTCGCCGTGCGGAACTCTAAGAGAAGTATCTCTTACATCTCTTGCCTTCTCTCCGAAGATGGCTCTTAACAGTCTTTCCTCGGCTGTAAGCTCTGTTTCACCCTTAGGTGTAACCTTACCTACAAGAATGTCTCCGGCACGAACCTCTGCACCGATACGGATGATACCTCTTTCATCCAGATCCTTCAGTGCATCCTCACCAACGCTTGGAATGTCGCGGGTGATTTCTTCAGGTCCCAGCTTAGTATCTCTTGCTTCTGCTTCATATTCTTCAATATGGATGGAGGTATAAACATCCTCCTGTACCAGTCTTTCACTAAGAAGAACCGCATCCTCGTAGTTATATCCTTCCCAGGTCATAAATCCAATGAGAGGGTTCTTACCAAGAGCAAGCTCACCCTGTGATGTAGAAGGACCGTCAGCGATAACCTGTCCGGCTTCAATCTTTTCGCCCTTAGATACAATCGGTCTCTGGTTAATACTTGTTCCCTGGTTACTTCTTACAAACTTCTGAAGCTTGTATTCATCAAGTGTACCTTCTTCGTTACGTACTGTAATTCTGTCAGCGGTAGCTCTTTCAACCACACCTGCATTTTCAGCAACAACACACACACCGGAGTCAACAGCAGTTTTCATTTCCATACCTGTTCCTACTACAGGAGACTCGGTAAAGAGAAGCGGTACTGCCTGACGCTGCATGTTGGAACCCATGAGAGCACGGTTAGCATCATCGTTCTGTAAGAATGGAATCATTGCTGTAGCTACAGAAAATACCATCTTAGGAGAAACGTCCATGAGGTCAATTTTTCTTCTTTCGAATGAAGATGTCTCATCGCGGAAACGACCGGATACACTTGCATTAATGAAATATCCATTTTCATCAAGCGGTTCGTTAGCCTGTGCAACGATGTATTTATCTTCCTCATCAGCCGTGAGATATACATAATCTTCTGTTACTCTTGGATTTTCCGGATCGGACTTGTCGCAGATTCTGTAAGGAGCTTCTACGAAACCATATTCATTAATTCTCGCATAGGATGCAAGGGAGTTAATGAGACCGATGTTTGGACCTTCAGGAGTTTCAATAGGACACATTCTGCCGTAATGTGTATAGTGAACGTCTCGAACTTCGAATCCGGCACGATCTCTGGAAAGACCACCAGGTCCCAAAGCGGAAAGACGTCTTTTGTGTGTCAACTCACCTAATGGGTTATGCTGATCCATGAACTGTGATAACTGGGAACTTCCAAAGAACTCCTTAACTGCTGCAGTCACCGGTTTGATGTTAATCAGACTGGAAGCAGTAAGTGTAGAAGGATCCAGTGTTGTCATACGTTCACGAACAACTCTCTCCATTCTGGACATACCAATACGGTACTGGTTCTGAAGGAGTTCGCCCACTGCACGAATACGACGGTTGCCCAGATGGTCGATGTCATCCTGATTACCGATGCCGTATTCAAGGTGCATATTGTAATTAATAGAAGCAATTATATCTTCTTTTGTGATATGTTTTGGAATAAGATCATTAATGTTGTTCTTAATTGCTTCTTTTATTTCATCTTCACTGCTATACTCGTCAAGAATACTCTTAAGTGCAGGATAGTAGACAAGTTCCGTAATGCCAAGTTCTTTCTTGTCACAAGGGAAGAAGCTGTCAATGTCTACCATGAGGTTGGAAAGTACCTTTACATTACGTTCTTCTGCCTGAACATAAATGTAAGGAACAGCCGCATTCTGGATTGCATCAGCCAGTTCTTCTGTAATTACAGTTCCTGCTTCAGCAAGGATTTCACCTGTAGTAGTGTCAACAACATCTTCTGAAAGGGCAAATCCTGTTACTCTGTTCTTCAAGAGCAGTTTCTTGTTGAACTTGTAACGTCCGACCTTGGCAAGGTCGTATCTTCTTGGATCGAAGAACATTGCGTTAATAAGAGACTCTGCGCTCTCAACAGACAAAGGCTCGCCCGGACGAAGCTTTTTGTACAACTCAAGAAGACCATCCTGATAATTCTCAGACGGATCCTTAGCAAAGGTTGCCTCAAGTTTTGGTTCATCGCCAAAAAGTTCACGAATTTCAGCATTTGTACCATAACCAAGTGCACGGATAAGTACTGTAACCGGAACTTTACGGTTTCTATCTACACGGACATAAAAAACGTCATTAGAATCTGTTTCATACTCAAGCCATGCACCCCTGTTAGGAATTACAGTACATGAATACAGGGTTTTACCAATTTTGTCATGGCCAATAGCATAATATATGCCGGGTGAACGAACAAGCTGACTTACAATAACACGCTCTGCACCGTTAATTACGAATGTACCGGTAGCAGTCATGAGAGGCAGATCACCCATGAAAATTTCATGTTCGCTGATTTCGTCAGTTTCTTTATTGTGAAGTCTTACCACAACATGCAGAGGTGCTGCATATGTAGCGTCTCTCTCTTTACATTCCTCGATAGAATATTTTGCTTCCCTAAGCTCATAGTCAATAAACTCAAGGCTTAAATGACCCGCAAAATCTGTAATCGGGGAGATGTCACGGAACACCTCGTAAAGTCCCTCTTCCAGGAACCAGCGATAGGAGTCCTTCTGAACCTCGATAAGATTTGGCATCTCAAGGATTTCTTTCTGCTTCGAAAAACTCATTCGAACGTTTTTACCGACTTTGACCGGATGAATTCTATTCTTATCCATTGACGTTTTCACTCCTTGATTATATAATACAACCTAAAGGGCATAGTACACCCATGCATACCACACCACAATAGTGCATTTTTTATAATATCACCTGTTTTTCTGCTTGTCAACATAAAATTTAAGTAATTTTCCAAATAATTCCTGCATACTGTTTATTCTTAATTATATAAAAAACTAAAGATAACCCACTGCCTTTAGGCGGTGGGATTAGATTTAAAGCGGTACAGGGTACAAGCCCTGTACCGCATATGGCACGAAGTGCAGTTTTTTAACGAGCAAAAAGCGAAGCGTTCGCGAGTTTGACTGTTTTTCTGGCGAGTGCGCATCCGGAAGGAGCGTTTTTATTGTACAGAAAAAAGTTTCAGATGCAAAAAGAGCACCGGGGAAATTCCCGATGCTCTCTATCAGTCTTTTAATTTCAAATCTGTGCTAAATTATTTAAGAGTAACTTTAGCGCCAACTTCGTCAAGCTTCTTCTTGATGTCTTCAGCTTCTTCCTTAGTAGCTGCTTCCTTAAGAACCTTTGGAGCACCCTCAACTAAGTCTTTAGCTTCCTTAAGACCAAGGCCGGTAATTTCACGAACAACCTTAATAACCTTAACCTTCTGAGCAGCGTCAAACTCTGTAAGTTCAACATCAAACTCTGTCTTTTCTTCTTCAGCTGCTGCTGTAGCACCTGCTGCTGCAACAACAACGCCTGCTGCTGCGCTAACACCAAACTCTTCTTCGCAAGCCTTTACTAAATCGTTTAACTCTAAAACTGTCATAGCCTTGATAGCATCGATAAATTCCTGATTTGTCATTTTATTTTCCTCCATTTAATAAATATTTTCAGGGTCTTTGACCCGACCGCTTATGCGGCAATTAATTTTAAATTATTGTTGTAATTGTACAAAACCCTTAGGGATTGTAAAAATCTTAAGCAGCAGTATTCTCTGCAATCTGCTTGAGAACGCGTGCAAGATTTGTGATAGGAGACTGAAGACTTCCCAAAAGCTTGGAAATGAGTTCCTCTCTGGATGGGATTGTAGCAATAATTGCCATTCCCTTAGCGTCATAGTAGGTTCCTTCAACTATACCTGCTTTAAACTCTAAAGCGTCAGCAGTTTTCTGAACGTTTGCAATAACCTTAGCAGCGCTTGTTGCATCCTGCATGCTGAATGCTACAGCTGTAGGACCTTCAAGACTTGAAGCAAGCTCTTCATATACTGTGCCTGCGAAAGCCATCTTTAAATAAGTGTTCTTGTAAACTTTGTAAACAACACCGTTTTCTCTGAAAGACTTACGAAGGCCGGTATCCTGCTCTACGGTTAAACCACGATAGTCAACGAGAACAACAGACTTTGCATCAGCAACATATCCTTTGATCTCTTCAATAATCGGAGCCTTTAATTCAACCTTTGCCATTACTTTTTCCTCCTTTAAAAATTTATATAATGGCTGCCATGAGCTAATCATGTTTACTAAACATGCTTTACTTTCGATAAAAAAGCTGTCCCAACCGAAATCAGGACAGCATAAATTACATAGTAATAATCAGCTGACATATCCTGGGTAGGCGGCAAGCCTTACGCCACACGGGCACCTACTGTCTTCGGCAGTCAAATATTTATATAACACAGAATGCTTTAGGTGTCAATAGCAAATTTGCATTGCACCTTTTAATTAGCCAAGCTTTGCAGGATTAACCTTGATTCCAGGGCCCATTGTAGAAGCAACGGTTACGCTTCTTAAATACTGACCCTTTGCAGCTGCCGGCTTAGCTTTGATAATAGCACCCATAAGAGCCTGGAAGTTGTCTGCGAGCTGTTCCTCTGTAAAGGATGCCTTTCCTAAAGGACAATGAATAATGTTTGCTTTATCAAGACGGTATTCAATCTTACCAGCTTTAATATCGTTAATAGCTTTGGTTACATCCATTGTTACAGTACCGGCCTTAGGGTTTGGCATTAATCCCTTAGGACCAAGTACACGACCAAGACGACCTACAGCACCCATCATATCCGGTGTTGCAACAACAACATCGAAGTCAAACCAGTTCTCTTTTGTGATTTTCTGAACTGTTTCATCATCGCCAATGTAATCAGCACCTGCTGCAAGAGCTTCGTCAACCTTTGGTCCCTTTGCAAATACGAGAACCTTTACAGTCTTACCGGTTCCATGTGGGAGAACTACTGCACCACGAACCTGCTGATCTGCATGACGTCCGTCTACACCAAGACGAATGTGTGCTTCGATAGTTTCATCAAATTTAGCTGTAGCTGTCTTCTTGAGAATTGCCATTGCTTCAGGAACTTCGTACTGAGTACCCTTTGTAATAAGCTTGGCAGCCTCGTTATATTTCTTTCCTCTTTTCATAATAACCTCCTGGTGGTAATTGCGGAATGCATTATAACTGCACTCCTTCCACGTATGATACAATTTACTGTTTATTAGTCTTCTACAACGATACCCATACTACGTGCGGTACCGGCGATCATGCTTGTAGCTGCTTCAATGCTTCCTGCATTGAGATCCTTCATCTTTGTTTCAGCGATTTTCTGAACTTCTGCCCTGCTGATTTTTGCAACCTTTGTCTTGTTAGGTGTGCCGGATCCACTCTCAATTTTGCATGCTTTCTTAAGAAGAACTGCTGCAGGTGGTGTCTTTGTAATGAAGCTGAAGCTTCTGTCCTGGTAAACAGTAATTACTACAGGAATGATAAGTCCTTCCTGTCCTGCTGTTCTTGCATTGAATTCCTTAGTAAACTGTACAATGTTTACACCGTGCTGACCAAGTGCCGGACCTACAGGAGGAGCCGGTGTTGCTTTTGCAGCCGGAATCTGTAATTTGATATAACCTGTAACTTTCTTTGCCATAATAGCGTACCTCCTAAAAATGTGGTGTTATCGGAAGATTCCTCCCACTTACCGGTCTTACGACCGGCAACTCGCATGGTTTTCATGCTGATTGTCCGCTGCCTTTACGGACAATGGATTTTGGTTTTAAAGTTTAACGTTCTACTTTTACTTCATTGAAGCCAATCTCGACAGGTGTTTCACGTCCAAACATGTCCACGCTGATAGTCAATGTCTGCTTGCCGAGATTAATTGCCTTGATTACGCCCTGGGTATCCATCCATGCACCGCTTATTACGGTTACTGTCTCGCCCTCAGCAAAATCAACATCAATTTCTTCGGAACTAATTCCCATAGTTCTTATTTCTTCATCGCTCAGAGGAACCGGTTTTGATCCTGGTCCGACGAACCCTGTTACACCTCTGGTATTTCTTACTACATACCATGTATCATCATTCATGACCATGTTAAGCAGAACATAACCCGGAAACAGTTTCTTCTGAACTTTCTTTTTGACGCCATTTTTTGTTTCAATAACGTCCTGCATCGGAACACTTACTTCAAGTATCTGATCCTGAAGTCCACGATTCTCTATCGTGCTTTCAATGTTCGCTTTTACCTTGTTTTCATAACCTGAGTAGGTATGAACCACGTACCATTTTGCTTCTGCCATATCATCACCCTTATCCTACTAGATAATTAAGTCAATGCCAAACTTCACAACATAGTCAATAAGCACAATAATTATTGCCAAAATAATAGTAACGACAAACACAGCGATGGTTTCTTTAACAAGTGACATTTTATCCGGCCAAACAATTTTCTTGAATTCTGACTTGATTCCCTGCCACCAGCTTGCCTTTTTTACTGATGCATCTTTTTTCTCGCTCATGTCCATTCCTTTCCAAGCAATAACTTACTTTGTTTCCTTATGCAATGTATGCTTTTTGCAAAATCTACAGTACTTTTTGGTCTCCATCCTATCCGGATGGTTTTTCTTTTCTTTCGTCATGTTATAATTACGCTGCTTGCAATCTGTACATGCCAATGTAATTTTTACTCGCACAACTTCCACCTCCGTTGAAATTTTAGGCATAAAAAAAAGACCTCTTCCATAGCCATATTACAATATCACAAGGGGCCATGGTATGTCAACCACTTTTTTCATTAATTTATTTTTTATTGTATCGGAAGCTTCGTTCCTACTTATCAAAATATCAAAAACGCTCCGCGAGAATGTGTACCTGCACGTATAAGGCAGATGTCGATTAAACGACCCGTAAGACGCAAGAGTCCGCAAGCGGACTCTTCGTTCTTTCTCTGTTTACAAATTTGAGGGTTCTGCTTTTTCTTCCTCAACAAGAGGTTGTGGTATAAAGCTGGATGCTATGAAACCTTTTCCATGATGCTTTACATAAACATAACCCAAGGCACTAAAAATAACAGCTCCTACAAAATTTACGAACAAATCCTTCATGGTATCGTTAATTCCCACATCAAGATAGCCGCCTTCCACAACAACCTGCGTTCCATCAGCACACTCAATTATTGTTCTGTCTATATTCTTTACCTTAATGGCAATATTGCTGTTGGTCTCATCAAGGGCAACCGAGGAAATTTCAGTTATAATGGTATCTTTCTGCATGTCAAAACGAATTGTATGATCCACTCCGTACTCTACAAATTCCCAGAGTATACCAATTGTCATAGAAAAGCAAAAAGCAACAATGGCAAGATACCCTGCCGAGAGCTTAAACCGTATCTTGTGATTTCTGTTAAGAATGTCTACAAGGCAAAAACCAAATGCAGCAAACATGAAACCGTTTACCGTGTGCAACATAGTATCCCAAATGCTGTACTTTACATAATAGCATTCAATTTCTCCCAAAATTTCCGCACAGAAAACAAAAACGTAGACAACTATTTCCATAGGTGTCGGTAAATCGATTTTAAAGTTTATCTCTACAAAAGGTGGAATAAACAAAAGTACCAGTGCCAACAGACAAATCAGGCAACTTTCAAACTGTCTGAGCATAGCAGAACGCACCAAAACCAGAATAATCAACGTCCTCATGACAGCAAATACAACGAAAGCCTTCTTGTCACGTTTAATGTGGTTAACAAGGGTGGTATATATTTCTTTCCAGCTTTTTCTCTTATGCTTTCTTTCTTTCACGAGTTCCTCTCTCTTCCAAAACAACCGCATACGGCACACATCGAGTCTAAGATTTTCTTTCATATATTTATGCCCGGAAATCCTGTAATTAAATATACGAAAATCAATACTACATAATTATATAAATTATTATTAGTTTTATTATATGCGGAACCTTTTGTCAATATTTTTATAATCTTTTTAGATTATGATGTATTTTCTTACATTATCATGGCCAAACTCGCAAACGCTCCGCATTTTGCCCGTTGTAAAATGGTTTTTATATATTTCAGATTTGAGACTGCTCTTCCACTCTTTTCCTGATTATTTCCATGATTTCCTCCCGTTTACAATCAAGAGCCAGTGCAAGTTCACCATACAGACAACTTTCCACCTGTTTAAAATATCTTTCATCCATACTGGTAGTTTTCCTGCCCTGGGCAATACGTTCCTGCTTACGTTTATAAATAGTCAGAATGATGCGAAACCATTCTGCAGGATTACATGACCTGACCACATCTTTATATATTTCTTCGCGCTGTTTGTCGTTAGGAACCCACACCGGTTCCATTGACGGAACCGAATCAATTAATGCTTCCGCCTCAGTTTTTGTGAGCATTTTTCTGATTATAACTTTTGTATTATCTACCGGTGTAAAAATTTTACTGCCTCTGTTATCAACAGGCTTTAACCTGTAATATAATTTATCGTTGTCCACACCCTTCATTTCCATATGTGTGATTTCATCTACAACACAAACACCATTGTTTCCGTATACAACATAATCTCCTACTTCAAACATATAAACTCCATTTCAATATCTGCACTAAAACAATCTGAATATTACGTTATATCATAATTTTTGCCAGCTTTTACCGGCAATTATTCATATTTTTAAAAACAAGTATTCTCATGCTGATTATAACACAACAAAGTTTTTTTCGTAAGAAATTTTTGTATAATTAAATTTGATTATGCAAAAGATTTTTACATACAATAGCATTATTCATCCATTTTAGAAAGAAGGCTGTCGATAAACTGCCTTGCTCCTCTTGCAGAACGACCACTTTTTTCAAGTGCAAATCTTTCTGCGAGCATATCCAGCTCATCGGCAGGCATTTTTATTCCTTCTTTTTCTGCCAGAGCTCTTACAATTTCCAGATAACACCGTTTATCCGGTTTTCCAAAAGTAACCTTAAGACCGAAACGTTCAGAAAGGGAGATAGTTTCCTGCATAGTATCATTTCTGTGAATATCATCTCCTTCTCTGTCAGAAAAGCTTTCTTTAACCAAATGTCTCCTGTTACTTGTAGCGTAAATCACAACGTTTCTGGAACGTGCAGAAACAGAGCCTTCCAGAATTGCTTTAAGTGTACTGAAATTATCATCTCCTTTGTTAAAGGAAAGATCATCAATAAAGAGTATAAATTTAAGCGGAACACTGTTTAGTTCATCTGTGATGGCAGGTATTTCCCAAAGCTGCTCTTTTCTTATTTCAACGATACGCAGACCTTCATTCTTGAATTCATTTGCAACTGCCTTTACGGTAGAGGATTTTCCTGTACCTGCATCCCCAAAAAGAAGTACATTAGCTGCAGGTCTGCCCTGAACCAGCGCCCTGGTATTATCAATAATCTGTTTTCTTTCAACCTGATAACCGATTAAATCTTTAAGTGTTATAGGATCCGGATGTTTTACAGGTACAAGCTGTTCATCCTTAACGTAAAACATATGATATTTAGAATATATTCCATACCCATATTTTTTTATATTCCTGAGTCTGTCAAAATATTCTTCCGACAAATCAATATCAGATACTTCCCACTTCGGCAAAAATCCCTGAAATCCCATTGCATCAATAACCGTTTCTGATTTCAAAGCTGCCAGTTTACCAAGAACCACAAGTTCATTTTTTACACAGTCCTCTACGGAAGATGAAATTTTCTTTTCTGCTGCCACCTTTTTAATATAGAAATTTTCATCATTGGTAACAAGATTCAGTACAAAATCACTTAAATCAGATGTTTCTGCATACAGTCCGTTTACAAATTCAGAATACAGGTCAATCTGCAGGGAAAGTTTCTCTCCTTCTTCATATGCTGAAAAGAACTTAAGCAGTGCCCGGATTACACTGTTATTTAATATATTTCTGAAAACCGTAATGGAATGCAGACTCTGGTTTAATTCAACAAGTTCCTGATTCATTTTTTCTTCCTTTCACTTTTACACGCAGTAAGAGGCCCACACTGTTTTACAGTATAAGCCCCTCAACTAATCCCGTCTCAATTACTTATTTAAGATAGCTCCTTCGCATCCGCTGGATACCATTGCGGCGTATCTCTTGAGATATCCGGAAAGTTCCTTTGTCTTTGGAACAAAGTTTGCCATTCTTCTGTCAATTTCTTCCTGCGGAACCTTTAATTCAAGTTTGTTTGCAGGAATATCGATGCTGATTATATCCCCTTCTTCAACGATACCAATCATACCGCCGCTGGCAGCTTCAGGAGAAACATGTCCGATACATGCACCTCTTGTAGCTCCGGAGAAACGTCCGTCTGTAATAAGTGCAACGCTGCTTCCCAGACCCATACCCATAATTGCGGAAGTAGGATTCAGCATTTCTCTCATACCGGGACCACCCTTAGGTCCTTCATAACGGATTACAACCACATCCCCCGGAACAATCTTACCTGCATTAATTGCAGCCTGAGCTTCTTCTTCGCTTTCAAATACTCTTGCAGGTCCTTCATGTACAAGCATTTCAGGTGCAACAGCAGAACGCTTAACAACACTGCCGTCAGGAGCAAGATTTCCGCGAAGTACTGCGATTCCCCCTGTCTCAGAGTATGGATTTTCAATAGGTCTGATTACATCAGGATTTGTGTTAACTTTTCCCCGGATGTTCTCGCCTACTGTTTTGCCTGTACAGGTAATGCAGTCTGTATGAATGAGTCCCTTCTTACTAAGCTCATTCATAACGGCATAAACACCGCCTGCCTCATCAAGCTCTTCAATATATGTACGTCCTGCAGGAGCGAGATGACAAAGGTTAGGTGTCTTCTCACTGATGCTGTTGGCAATATCAAGATTGATTTTAATTCCACATTCATTTGCAATTGCAGGAAGATGAAGCATGGAGTTTGTGGAACATCCAAGAGCCATGTCTACTGTAAGGGCATTGATAAATGCATCCTCTGTCATAATATCTCTTGGTCTGATGTCTTTTTCAATCAGTTCCATTATTTTCATTCCGGCATGCTTTGCAAGTTCAATTCTCTGTGAATATACTGCAGGAATTGTACCATTACCGCCAAGACCCATTCCCAGAACTTCTGTGAGACAGTTCATGGAGTTTGCAGTATACATACCGGAGCATGAACCACATGTAGGGCAGGTCTTGCACTCATATTCTCTTAACTTTTCTTCAGTAATCTTTCCGGCATTAAATTCACCTACAGCCTCAGAAATACTTGAAAAGCTTGTTTTTCTTCCGTCTACATGACCGGCAAGCATTGGTCCGCCGCTGACGAAAATTGTAGGGATATTCAATCTTGCAGCTGCCATGAGAAGTCCGGGTACATTCTTGTCACAGTTTGGAACCATAACCAGTGCATCAAAACCATGAGCCAGTGCCATTGCTTCTGTAGAATCTGCAATCAAATCTCTTGTAACAAGAGAATACTTCATTCCCTTATGTCCCATTGCAATACCATCGCAGACTGCAATTGCAGGGAATACAATCGGAGTACCTCCTGCCATTGCCACGCCGATTTTTACCGCATCAACAATTTTATCAATATTCATATGTCCCGGAACGATTTCATTGTAAGAGCTTACAATACCAACCAGTGGACGTTCAACTTCCTCATTAGTAAGTCCCAGTGCATGATACAATGCACGATGAGGAGCATTATTCATTCCTTTTTTCAAAGCATCACTAACCATAATATTTTACCTCCGTAAATTTCATGCGGCATGCCGCACTGCCGTTACTCTTACAATTATCATTGTAAAAATATGGGTAACTTATCTTATAATAATACCAATTCAAAACATTGGCAACAAGAAATTTATAATTTTACTACAGACTCTGATTTTAAGTTATCATTGCCAAAAATGCTCATACAAAACTATAAACTCTTATAATCAGGCACAAAGCCAAACTTTCAGGTTATGTTTTGTATGAGCATATATTCATAGTAAGGCAAATTAAAGTTAAATTTTTGATTCTTAATCAAATGACGGAATTGTAATTGTTCCTCCATCCTTTGAAGGACCTGTGATTGTTTTTTCTTTACAATCAATAATTATTTCATATTTCATTCCGCCTTCCCATACAATATTGTTAGTATTGCCATAGGCTTTTACTGTGATAATCTGATTTTCTTCATCAATGTCATATAAATCATCTGACAGTCTTGAATAAAAACTTTTCAGATACTCGAAATCAAACAATTTAAAATATTGCCCTATGGCATCGTAATTAAGTTCCTTACAGGTTTCATACATCCCGTCAAAAAAATTTTCACGATTCGGAAATGGAAAATTAATATCTGCGGAAGTAAATCCATCTTCTTCCCAATTACCCCAAAGCCCACCGGCTTCGTATATTCCGTTTTCTATTTCCAAAATATAATAATAATTATTATCATTGAAAAATATTGCAGCGTCTCGCTGTTTAAAATAATATATTACTTTATGAGTTTCAACATAATCTTTAGAATTAGAATCAATAATTTCGTCCATTGTCATGTCTGTAGTAAAAACGACTGTATCTATACCAGCAAGATTACTGTAACTGACTTCTCCGACAACTTCGCAAACTGTATATTCAGCCTCATCATTATTCCATTGACACAAAACCACCGGAACTTTTTCATTTTTTTTGTGTATAACTAAGACAACAGTTAAGCCGATTCCTATCAATATTAAAACTGCCACAACACTAATTATTATTTTCTTTTTCATACTCTGCCTCCCGTAATTATATATAAAAATAAATGATAATTACTCTGTTTAGCATTAACTGTCCATCTAAAACACGTCTCCATACTATCCAAAAGTCAATATAATATATTTTATGAATAAAAAAATTGACTAAGAGCTTAACTTTTTTTCATTATAAACCTTAACATTTACATACATCAACAATATTTGTCATAAATATGCAACAACAAATTATAATTTTGCAACAGTCAGGCATAAACTGTACCAAAGCCCGGGAAGTTTCCGGTGAACTACCCATTATCCAAAGCCCGTGGGATTGAGGTCAATCTATTTCAGGTTATCATATAAGGTTTGTGAAGCATTTCCATAGATGTTAAAAAATCATGTATACTTCGTTACAATTCGAGATTATCACCTGTTACAGCATTTGTCAAACAAATCATATAACAAACAAAAATTTTCAAAAAAAGACTGCCATATTTATGAAATCCATAAATACGACAGTCTCAAAGAATTCATATGTAAAAATTAGTTGTTAATGAGCTTATCCTCACCATTCCAGCTGTAAAGCTTACGAACTTCTTCGCCAACCTTCTCAGCCGGATGCTCAGCAGCAAGCTTTCTCATAGCCTTGAAGTGAACCTGTGCACCTGCATCGGACATGTCAAGAAGGAAGTCTTTTGCGAAGGTACCGTCCTGAATGTCGGAAAGAATCTTCTTCATTGTCTTCTTTGTTTCTTCTGTAATAATCTTTGGTCCTGTAATGTAGTCACCGTATTCTGCAGTGTTGGAAATGGAATATCTCATTCCGGCAAAACCGCTCTGGTAAATAAGGTCTACAATAAGCTTCATCTCATGGATACATTCGAAGTAAGCGTTTCTTGGATCATAACCGGCTTCGCAAAGAGTTTCAAAACCAGCCTGCATTAATGCACATACACCACCGCAAAGAACAGCCTGCTCACCGAAAAGGTCTGTTTCTGTTTCTGTACGGAAGTTTGTCTCAAGAACGCCTGCACGAGCACCACCAATACCAAGTGCATATGCAAGACCGATATCCCATGCATCACCTGTAGCATCCTGCTCAACAGCAATAAGACAAGGAACACCCTTTCCTGCCTGATACTCACTTCTTACTGTATGACCAGGTCCCTTTGGTGCAATCATGATTACGTTTACATCAGCAGGTGGCTTAATGCATCCGAAATGAATGTTGAAACCATGAGCAAATGCAAGTGTCTTGCCTGCTGTAAGGTTTGGCTCAATGCTTTCTTTGTACAGCTTAGCCTGTTTCTCATCATTGATAAGAATCATGATAATGTCAGCCTTTGCTGCTGCAACATCAGCAGTAAATACTTCAAAGCCCTGTTTTTCAGCCTTAGCCCAGCTCTTGCTGCCTTCGTACAGACCGATGATAACATTTACGCCACTTTCCTTAAGGTTCAATGCATGTGCATGACCCTGGGAACCATAACCAATGATAGCAACTGTTTTGCCTTTTAACTTGTTTAAGTCGCAATCTTCCTGATAGAAAATTCTGTTCATAACACTAATCTCCTTTATGATAGTATTCTATATCTCAAAACGGGATCCCTCCCATGGGATATCTGATTCTTCTGCTCTTTGGCAGTTCCTGAACGGATTAACCGTTACAGATGTTTGTAATAAATTGTAATTAAACTACTGTGGATACTTCTACATCTGTTGCCAGAATGTCATCCTTACCTCTTGTAAGAGCAACAATACCTGTACGACACATTTCAATAATTCCGAAGCCTTTCAGAAGTTCAACAATAGCATTAACCTTACTTGATTCACCTGTTACTTCAATAGTAACAGACTCCGGAGCATAATCAATAACTTTAGCACGGAAAACATCAACTATAGAAAGAATATCCTGACGTGTTTCGGCACTGTTATTGATTTTAATCAGCAGAAGTTCTCTTGATACGGATGAGTCTCTGCTTAATTCCTGAACATCATAAACATCCGGCATCTTCTCAAGCTGTTTAATAATCTGATCCTTACTGTCCGCACCGCGGAAAGAAATAGTGATACGGGATAAATTTGGATTCTGTGTTTCACCAACAGTAAGTGTATCAATATTAAAACCTCTTCTACGGAACATACTTGTTACTCTGTTCAAAACACCAAACTGGTTATTTACCAGAACTGCAACTACATATCTGTCCATAATCAGTCACCCACCTTTACAATAAGATCATCCATAGAACCGCCTGCCGGAATCATCGGCAGAACAAACTCGTCTTTATTTACCATACATTCAATGACAACAGGACCATCTGTATTAAAAGCTTTATCAAAAGCAGCTCTTAATTCTTCTTCTGTTTCAGCTCTGAAGCCCTGTGCACCAAATGCTTCAGCAAGCTTCACAAAATCAGTCTGTCTGTTACCGATATCAGTATTGGAGTAACGTTTTCCGAAGAACAGCGTCTGCCACTGACGAACCATACCAAGCACGGTATTATTTAAAATGAGAACGACTACAGGTACATTATAGGTAACTGCTGTTGCAAGCTCTGTAAGGCACATTCCAAAACCACCGTCACCGGTTACAAGAACCGAACGTTCTCCTGTAGCAATGGCAGAACCGATTGCTGCACCCATGCCAAAGCCCATGGTACCAAGTCCACCGCTGGAAATAAACTTTCTAGGCTGTTCAAATTCTGTATACTGTGCTGCCCACATCTGGTTCTGTCCTACATCAGTAACAACAGGAGTTGAAGGCTGCTTATATTCATTCATGATACGAATGATGTTCTTTGGTGAAAATCTGTTATCAACAGGGTCATTGGAAGCTTCCTTCTTTCTGAGGGCATCTACCTGTGCCTGCCACTCAGGATGCTCAGCCTTTGGAAGAGCTTCAATCAATCTTCCGATAACATCTTTAACATCTCCAACAAGACCTACATCTACTCTTACATTCTTTTCAATTTCCGCTGCATCAATATCAATATGTATTACCTTCGCTCCCGGAACAAATTTCTTTGTATTTCCGGTTCCACGATCGGAAAATCTGGCACCTACCGCAATAAGGCAATCGCAGTTATGCATGGAAAGTGATGATGCATAGTGACCATGCATTCCTATCATTCCAAGAAAACGCGGATGGTTTGTAGGTACTGCGGAAAGTCCCATCATGGAGCATCCGATTACCGCATCAATTTTTTCTGCAAGTGTAAGAATTTCTTCTCCTGCATTGCCTGTAATTACACCGCCACCATATAAAATATACGGTTTCTTAGCTGCCTTAATTATTTCAACAGCCTCCTCAACTGCAGTGTTACATACAGGTTTGTTTTCCATAGGTTTTACAATTTCTACCGGCTCATATTCGTACTGTGCAATCTGCACATCCTTTGGAATATCTACAAGCACAGGCCCCGGTCTTCCGGACTTTGCCAGCTTGAATGCTTCCCTGATAATATCTGCCAGGTTATCTATACTTTTGACAAAGAAGTTGTGTTTTGTAATAGGCATTGTCACACCTGTGATATCTACCTCCTGAAAACTGTCTTTGCCAATCTGTGCACAAGGCACATTACCGGTAATGGCTACAAGCGGAATAGAATCCAGGTATGCTGTAGCAATTCCCGTAACAAGGTTTGTTGCTCCCGGACCGGATGTGGCAATGACAACGCCAACTTTGCCTGTGGCTCTTGCATATCCGTCTGCTGCATGAGCCGCACCCTGTTCATGTGCTGTAAGTACATGCTTCAGTTCGTTCTGATACTTGTAGAGCGCATCATACAAATTGATTACCTGTCCGCCCGGATAACCGAATACAACTTCAGTGCCCTGCTCAATTAAGGTTTTTACAATAATTTCTGCACCACTAATCTTCATAATGCTCCCCATTTCTAACTGTAATTATAAAGCATATTAATTGAATCCTTTACGATTTTTCCTGTAATTTACATAATAAATTACAGAAAACCCCATTTAAGGCTTCTAAGATGTTATCATAACATCATTTTTTGATTTTTGCAACACACTATTTAAATCAATGAAGTAGGTTCATAATCCTTAAGTTTTGCAAGAAAACCGGCTTTCCACAATTCATCCATAATAGTATCAAGAATCTCCTGATTTGCGGCAGTTACAGTGTGATAATGATATCCACTGGTGGCATTGCCAAGAGAAGTTGATTTACCGCTCTTTATTGCTTCAATATATTTTTTCACATCTTCCCCGGAAGATATATTCAAAGATGCTCTCACTTCACCATAAACCTTGTGGTAAATAAATTCATCCTTGATAATTCCCCCAAGATTTACGATAAGCATCAGTTCTTCTTCCATGTGTTCATCATCATGGATAACCTTATATACTCTTTCCGGCATGGATAAGCCGTGTATCATGTAGCCCTTTGCAGTAGAAATAATATCTGTTCCGTCTGCACGGAGAAGTGCAATGTCGTGAACAATAATCTGTCTGCTGACTTTCAAACTCTGAGAAAGCTTTGTGCCGGAGACCGGTTCCTTTGAAGCTTTAAGCATTGTCACTATCCTGCTTCGTCTTTCTTCTCCCCTCATAATACCTCCTTGTCACTCATCCGGTTAAAATCTTACCTTAAAGCGTTTATTTTCAGCCTGTTTTAGTCAATCGGGTGAAGATTCTTCAGTGAAATATCAAGAATAGGGGCAGAATGTGTAAGTGCCCCGCTGGAAACAAAATCAATTCCCAGTTTGGTCAGTCTTGCAATATTTTCCTTTGTAACATTTCCGGAGCATTCTGTTTCTGCACGTCCGGCAATAATTTCAACTGCTTTTGCCATGTCTTCATCGCTCATATTATCAAGCATAATGATGTTTGCACCTGCTTCAACAGCTTCTTTTACCATGTCAAGATTTTCAACCTCTACTTCAATTTTGCGTACAAAAGGTGCATATTCCTTTGCCGCCAGCACAGCTTCCTTTACACCACCTGCTGCTCCGATATGGTTATCTTTAAGAAGCACTCCATCGGAAAGATTGTAACGATGATTATTACCGCCTCCGCATCTTACTGCATATTTTTCAAATATTCTGTTGTTAGGAGTGGTTTTTCTTGTATCAAGGAGCTTAATGCGGCTGCCTTCAAGAAGTGCTGCCACTGAATGTGTATATGTTGCAATTCCACTCATTCTCTGAAGGTAATTAAGTGCTGTACGCTCACCGCAGAGAAGCACACGGATATCACCTTTAATCACAGCCATAAGCTGTCCTTTCTTTACGGAATCTCCATCCTGAACATAAAATTCAATTTCAGTTTTTTCATCAAGAAGTTCAAATACTCTTGCGAATACCTGAAGACCACAGATAATACCATCTTCCTTACAAATAAGTTCTACCTGTCCTTTTTTTCCCACAGGCATAACTGAATTGGTGCTTACATCCTCACTACTGATGTCTTCTCTTAACGCTGAAAGAATCAGCGGATCTACATTAAGTTTCATTGTTACTGTATCAAACATATTTCCTCCATCCAAAGCATGCCCCCGTAGACCTCATGCTTTTATTAATTATGATTTTTCCTATTCTGCTTCCATTGCGTTAATCCGGTCAATTTCATCCAATATAATTTTCTTATAATATTTAGCCAATTCCTTTGGTTCCATGGTTCTGGCTTTGGAATTTTCCGAAGAAACTTCTTTAATTTCCACACCTGCATATTCTTTTATGATATCATCTGCAGCCCTTTTTGCAAATACAATTGCTTCCAGAAGGGAATTGCTGGCAAGTCTGTTCTTTCCATGAACATTGTTACAGGCTGCCTCACCCACTGAATACAGATTTTTCATAGATGTTCTGCCTTCATAATCAATTTTAACACCACCCATGAAATAATGCTGTGCCGGTACAACCGGAATGCATTCTTTTGTAACATCATAGCCCGACTGTTTGCATTTATCAACAATGTTAGGGAAATGACTGAGCAATTCATCCCTGTCTATGGTACGCATATCCTCCCACACATGTTTGGAACCATCCTTTTTCATTTCCTCTTTAATTGCTGCAGTAAGTAAATCTCTTGGAAGAAGCTCATTTACAAAACGCTCATATCTGGTGTTATAAAGCTTTGCTCCTTCACCACGTACGGATTCAGAAATCAGAAAACTTCTGTCCTCTTCATTTTCCGAATACAAAGTTGTAGGATGAATCTGTATGTAATTGATATGTTCCAGTTCAATTCCATGCTCCATGGAAATTGCAAGAGCATCTCCGGTCAAATGACGGAAATTTGTAGAGTGTCTGAAAAGACCGCCAATACCACCGCAGGCCCAGACAACAAATTTTGAATAATACTCTTCCAGAGAACCGTCACTGTTTCTTACCAGTACTCCGTGACAGGTATTATCCTCTTCAAGGATATCTACCATGTTACAGTATTCTACAAGTGTAACATTTGGTTTTTCCTTGGCTGCAGCTAAAAGATGCTTGGTAATTTCCTTGCCCGTCACATCCTGATGAAAAAGAATTCTCTTGCAGGAATGACCACCTTCTCTTGTGTAAAGCAGCTCTCCGTTTTCATCTGTCTCAAAATCCACACCATATTTTATTAAATCTTTTATGGTTTCAGCTGAAGACTTAATCATTATTTCCACAGACCGGGGATCATTGGCATAATGTCCTGCCTTCATGGTATCTTCATAATAACTGTCGTAATCGGACATATCTTTCAGAACACAAATTCCACCCTGTGCCAGAAAAGAATCACTGCTTTCTGCATCGGATTTTGTAATCATTGTAATTTTTACATCCTCCGGCAGATTTAACGCACAATACAGACCCGCAGCTCCGCAGCCGACAATTAACACATCACATTTTTTCATACAAGCCTCCATTCCGAAAGATATTTTACTCTTTCGGATAAATCCGGTAATATTGTTTTACTTTTAGTTTACTTCTTTTTTACCGAAATTTTTTAGTTTAAGTCCCCGATATAATAACACCTTAGTTTACAGCTGTCAAGTCATGTGTAAAGTTTTTAAAAAAATGACAGACCGAAGTCTGCCATTCCATATTGTATTTATATTGTTTATAATCAGACTCGCAGACGCTCCTCTTTTTGCGACAATTCAATATTCATAGTCGCAATCGTCTTGAATTCTTGATTGTGCGTAACCATGATAATGGTTTTTCCCATGTTATTCAGCTTTTGCAGAATTGAAATTACCTGATTAGCATTTTCTTTATCCAAAGAACCCGTGGGTTCATCTGCAAGTATCACGGAGCATTTCTTCACCATCAGTCTGGCAAGAGCCACACGTTGTTGCTCGCCACCGGACAGTTTATACACTTTCTCGTTTTTACGTGTCAACAGCCCTACCTGTTCCAGAGCCTCGTCAACAGAAACCCCGCTTACAGAGCTTTTATGAATTAATTCTAAATTTTGCTTAACCGTTTTCTTTTCAACCAACGCAAAATTCTGAAATAAAAATCCCACTGTATTTCTATAATAATCGACAAGCCGTGTATTCCCCGATATTTTGATACCGTCAACAAGAATTTCTCCACCGCTCACCTTATCAAGTCCGCCTATCATATTAAGCAATGTGGTTTTTCCACAGCCACTCGGTCCTGTAATTACAGCAAAGGCACCATCCGGTATAACAAGATTCAGATTATCAAACAGACGAATATTTCCGAAGTATTTGCAAACTCCTTTTATTTCTATCATAATGCCCCTCCTTTCAGAATCTTTACTGCACTGCGGCTTTGCATGAGCCCGCCCATAACTATTGTTATTACAGAAGAAATTCCAAAAAGAATTGCAGAGCAGACTGTAGCATAGATTATCTCCCCCAATGAATCGTGATAAAAACCGATTGTAATAATCAATGCTGTAAGACAGTTCTCCGTAATAATCATATAAATTGACTTCATCTGCTCAAAATGCGTATATCCGAGAATCTTTTTTAGACATAATTCTTTTCCTTCTGCAGCAAAAGTAAGTCGTATAACAATACCCAGCACGAATATGGAGGCAAACAACATAACAGCTCCTATAATCATGCATACCCTCAATACAAGCTTCCTATGAGCCGCCTCCTCCTGCAATACCTCCCAAGGATGTTCCACCTGCAACCTCAAGCCATACTTTTCTGCAATTAAGATCAATTCCCCCTCTTCCGCACCAATCAGACAACCCTGAAGCCTATTATAATCATTAGGAGCTTCCGTTACATCAGAAAAACTCTGTACATTCCGGGAAAGCAAAATAACAGGCTGTTCCACAAGTCCTATTCTGTTAATCCAATCCAATGCCGGAATCTTGTATTTCCCGGAATAGGTCACAATTTCCGGTTCTTCTGTTTCTTCTACTCCTGCGTACAGTTCTTTTTTCCAATCTTTAAGTTTCTGAGAAGTAATCTCCTCATTTTCAGGAAGGATTATATAAAAAGCTTTTTCAAAATCCATTTCCGCAAGTTCCGGAATCCATTCTTTTAAATATCTGATGGTTCTGTCATTGATTTTTATTTCACGTTCATTTTCTGCCGACGCATTACTTCCTCCCCAATGAAGCTGAATCACATCATATTTTTCATAGAATTTCGAATATAATACTGATTCATATTCCAAAATATACTCTTGAGCCAAATCAGTCGTTCCGTCATTAATAATTACTGCAGAATAATCCCTGACCTCTTCAAAAAAATCATATTGTTCCTTATACGTCTTTGCCTCTCGGATTTCGCCAGCGGCTTTTATCGTTACCAGAACCGTCAGTACCATGGAAATAACATAGATTGCTTTATTTAGATTCAGAGCCCTCTGATTTGTAAACGGATCAGCCAGCACCTGCCTTGCATTCATTCGCAAAAGGCACAGGTAAAGAAGAGAATCCGCCACAAGCAAAACTCCAAATATCACAAGCATAGCTTTCTTAACAAAGAAGATATAGGTAATATTACGCATAATCAATATTGCCGAAGAAAGCAAAATTATGTAAATCAGAATATTGCTCACTATTTTTTTGAACACCTGTGTTTTCAGACTGTATCCCATAGTCATCCGCACAAATATCTGTTTTCGTTCCAGTATACACTCATAGTAAGTAAACAAAAGTAAAAGCAATACACCAATGCATCCCGCAAATATCAGTGCATATCCGTTTTCACCCAGATATGTATAATTTTCTTCACTGTCAAAGCCGTACCTACGGTAAATCTCATATAAATCATCAGAATTTTCATCAGGGCACCATACACCAATATAAGGATTCTCTATTTTTCCATTGCTCTCATATTCTGACAAGTCGTAAAAAAGATAGGTCGTGCTCCCCATAAACAGACTTGACACGGTACCTTCTACAATCTGATAATCATTAATAAAAATGTCCTTCATTGCCTTATCGCAATAAATATTCGTTTTGACTGAACCTTGATCCCAGACAAACATATGCAGATTCCCTCTGCCATTATATTGCAAAAGTTCTTCCGTCTCACTATCTGACAAAGTGTCGGCATTAATTTGGTAACCGATAGTAACTTTCCCGGTGAAAAGCTGATAACACTCTCCGGAAAGCAGGAATATTATTATGACAAAAAGATAAAAACAGATATATTTTACAGGTCTCATGTCAATACGCTCCAACCTTTACCAGACATATTTGTCTGTTCTTCAGGGATTTTCCTTTACCGTAACGAAGCCCCAGACATCTTCTATAATCTGATATACCTCCTGAATTTCTTCAAAGTACTCCTCATAAATCTGTCTGCTTCCGAAATCCCCATCAATATATTCCATGTTTTCGTCCAATTCCATGGTACAATCACGAACATCCTCACTTCCGTCTTCACCTTTATAAAGATAGGTTACATAGACCGAAATTTCATAACCAAATAGTTTGGGATATATATCGGCAGAAGCATAGTTATACTCAGTTGTTTTCCCGGTAATCATGTCAAATTTTGAATAATGACTAACGCTTAGATTCCCCCCAAGGCTCGGAAAGTCCCTACGAAACACAGTAATGGTATAATCCCCTATCTTTTTGCTAGCCATGAAATCGTCATCTGCATCATAATCTTCTTCAACGGCTTCCAAGAGTGGAACCCAACGAACCTGACGATATATGACTACAAACAAAAGATAGAAGACCACGCAACCTACAAGAGCCACAATAATTATTTTCATTGGTTTGCTGAATCGCTTTTTTTCACAGCTCGTATCCGATTCACTGTTTTTCATTTTCACTGAGGCCTCCTGAAATACAATATGATAAAAACATGTCTTCAAACTATTATTGTCTTACATATAGTGTCCACTTTGTCGCGCTTCCGGTATGTTTAACTATTTTTTTATTTGAAGTATCACCCGGGACCACCCAGTTTGTCATTCCTGAGCCAGTTCCTGAACTGTTATAAACATAAGCTGCACTATCAATGCCCAATGCTGCATCGCTATTAATAATTTTCACCCCATCGTAATCAGTAGTAAGATTATCTTCATAATAACAGGTGATAGTGCAAGAAATATCATTGTCATAAATAGAAGCAATAATCTCTCTTTTTTTAATAAAAGAGTCATCTCCCAATGTTGAATTATATGTCAAATTTAATTCTGATGCAGTATTTGTTTTATGAGCCGTAATCGTCGCTTCGCCCAAAGAACATAAAATCATTATTGTCGTAAAACAGCATGCAAATAAAATTTTTTTCATATTTCTTCCCTCCATGTGAATAAATAATTAAGATATATCATATGAAAGTATAGTATCATTACTTTGTATAGAAATCAAGGCTATATAATTAATAAAATAATCTTTTCTCTATTATAAAACTTTTTATTTTTCAGCGCGTATCTATCTGGAGAGTGGAATTTTTATATTCACTTTTCTCAAAAAGTCTAAGAAAACCCTGCAGGATAACTGCCGGGAGATCAATACGGTATAATATTAAGAAATCAGTCCACATACCCTTTTTCACGCAGACTATGAATAATCAGTTCCACACATGCATCAACCCCAAAAACAGAGCTGTTCAGACACATATCGTAATTGGACGCCTCACCCCACTGGCTGTCACCATAGTAATTATAGTAGGATTTTCTGGAACGGTCCATTCTCTTTATTTTGCTTTCAGCCTCTTTAAGTGTCAGTCCGTCTCTTTCGGATACATGCTTTACTCTGTCCTCGTCCGCCGCTGTGATAAATACACTCAGTACATCGTGATCTCCTTTTAATATCTGGTCGGCACGCCTTCCCACAATAACGCAGGAACCCTTTGCCGCAATATCCTGAATGGTCTGAAACTGAACCTTCTGGATTGCCAGATCCATAGGCTGTGCACTGCCGTAGCCTGACTGCAGCATAATGGATTCAGGATTCAGGAAAATAGAATAAAGTAAAGAGCTGGTTTTCTTTTCATCAAAGGAAGACAGATACTCACTGGTAAAACCGCTTTGTTTAACCTCTTCTTCAATAATTTCTTTGTCATAAAAAGGAATCTCCAGTCTTTCAGCAACCTTTCTGCCGATTTCAGCTCCCCTGCTGCCAAAACTTCTTCCGATAGTAATAATTATTTTACCGTTCATATGTAAACCTCCGTTATCATTATTTTCCTGCAGGCATTATACTGAAAAACGTATTACATTTTATACTCCCATGTCAAACCTGCTAACGCTACGCTTTTTGCTCATTATAAAAAATGCCTGCATAGGAATAATATCCCTATACAGGTATTTTACTATTTTTTTCCTTATTATTTCAACCAAAAGTTATAATTTTCTCACAAACCTATATATAAACGGCAGTACCGTCACAAAAGAAAGCACGTCTGCCAAGGGCTGTGCAATCTGAATACCCGTAATGCCCAACACCGGTTCCAGCAGCAAAAGAATGGGAATGAAATACAGACCACTTCTAAGCATTGAGGAAAAAACTGCCAGCACTTTATTTCCCGTACTCTGAAAAGTCATGTTGCTCATAACACAAAGAGGCTGAAAGAACAGGGCGATACAGGCATATCTGAGTGCCGGCGTTCCAATACGTATTACCTCAGGATCATTTCTGAATATTTCCACAAGACCCGGTGAAAAAACAAGTCCTGTAACAGCCAGAATGCCAAGGGCAGTTTCACTGACCACAAGTGTGAATATAAAAGCTTCTTTTACTCTTTTGTATTCTTTTGCACCATAATTAAATCCGCATACCGGCTGAAATCCCTGCCCGATGCCAAGTCCGATGGCAAACATGAAAAAGTTCAGTCTGTTTACTATACTCATGGCAGCTACGGCAGCATCACTGTAAGCACCTGCCAGATTGTTTAAAAGCATTGTGGAAATGCTGGTCAGTCCCTGTCTGACAAGACTTGGAAAACCGGTGGTTACGATGTTCCATATAATTGCAGGTTTGAATTTCACATGGCGTATGGAAATTTTAGCCTGAGTCTTATTTCTTAAAAACATGGAAAGAAGAATACAAAAACTTACCATCTGGGATATGGCGGTAGACAGTCCCGCTCCCTTTATACCCATATCTAATTTAAATATAAATATGGGGTCTCCAATGATGTTTAAAACTCCTCCGAAAACAAGACCAACCATTGCCAGGGCAGCCTTCCCTTCAAAACGGAGTATGTTATTTAATACAAAACTGCTCATTATAAATGGGCAGGCTAAGATAATCATATAAATGTATTCTCTGGCATAGGGCAGTATGGTGCTTGTACTTCCCAGAGATTTTAAAATAGGATCGGTAAAAATCAGGCTCACTGCAGAAACAATAATGCCGGTAATAATGGAACAAAAAAAACTGGTGGAAGCATATACACCGGCAGTTTCTTCATCCTTGGCTCCAAGTGCTCTTGAAATAACGCTTCCGGCACCCTGCCCGAACATGAAGCCAAGTGCCTGTATCAATGCCATGTATCCAAAAACAATTCCAACGGCACCGCTTGCACTGGTTCCTAACTGTCCTACAAAATAAGTATCAGCCATATTGTAAATATTTGTTACAAGCATGCTGATAGTAGTAGGAAGCCCCAATCCCAGAACAAGTTTTGGAATTGGGGTCTTTGTCATTTTTTCATATTGAATTTCACTGTTACTCTGCATCTAAATCCACTTTTTCTTCTTCCTCAGAATCTTCCGGCTTTTCCAGACCTTCAATGACAATACCCTTCTTCTGGGCATAGTCCCAAAGAGCTGCATGAACGGCTTCTTCTGCAAGAACTGAGCAATGTACCTTTACAGGTGGAAGTCCATCAAGAGCTTCCATAACCGCTTTATTTGTAAGTTTCATTGCTTCTTCAATGGTTTTTCCTTTAATCATTTCAGTTGCCATGCTGCTTGTGGCAACCGCTGCTCCACAGCCAAAGGTCTTAAACTTGCAGTCACGGATAACGCCGTCATCATCAATGTCAAGATAGACACGCATTATATCTCCACATTTTGCATTTCCCACTGTTCCTACACCGCTGGCGTTTTCAATTTCACCAACATTTCTGGGATTTGTGAAATGATCTATAACTTTATCACTGTACATAATTTCCTCCATTCCGAAATACTGCCGCAGTATTCCCTGTCGGCATTTCTCTATTTATTATTCTTTAAAAAATCTTCGTATAACGGTGACATATTCCTAAGTCTTGCTACAATTTCTTTTAAATTATCAACGGTATAGTCAATATCATCTTTCGTAATTTCTCCTGAAAGTGTCAGTCTCAAAGAGCCATGAGCAATTTCATGAGGAAGTCCTATCGCAAGAAGAACATGGGACGGATCAAGCGATGCGGAAGTACATGCCGAACCACTGGAACCGCAGATTCCCTTGTTGTCAAGCAACAGAAGAAGTGACTCTCCTTCTATAAAACGGAAACAGAAATTTGCATTGTTTGGCAGTCTGTTTACTCTGTGTCCATTGCAGATTGAGAATGGAATTTCTTCGGTAACTCTCTTAATCAGATAGTCCCTTAACTCAATCATTTCCTGAGAATGGGATTTCATGTATTCAGATGTAATGATACTTGCTTTTGCCATGCCCACAATACCGGGAACATTGGTCGTACCGGCTCTTTTACCTCTTTCCTGTGCACCACCATGAACAAATGACTTGTTTTTAAGTCCACGTCTCATGTACAGGAATCCAACACCTTTAGGTCCTCCAACCTTGTGGCCACTGGCACTGAGCATATCAATCTGCATTTCATTTACATCAATAGGCACATGGCAATAAGCCTGCACCGCATCAGTATGGAATAAAATTCCATGCTCATGAGCAATCTTTCCGATTTCGGCAATGGGTTCAATGGTACCGATTTCATTATTCGCCATCATGACAGAAATAAGAATTGTTGTATCCTTTATAGCTGCCCGGAGTTCATCAAGCTTTACAAGACCGGTTTCATCAACATCCAGATAGGTTACTTCGTAACCGTTTTTCTCAAGCCACTCACAGGTGTGAAGAATTGCATGATGCTCGATTTTTGTGGTAATAATATGATTGCCTTTGGATTTATAAGCCTCAGCAGTAGCTTTAAGTGCCCAGTTATCGGACTCACTTCCGCCTCCGGTAAAGTAAATCTCATTCGGTTTCGCACCGATAATTCCGGCGATGGTTTCTCTTGATTCTTCAACAGCATCCTTTGCCTCAGATGCAAAAGAATAAATGCTGGAAGGATTGCCGTAAGTCTCTGTAAAATATGGTATCATGGCTTCTACTACTTCAGGATAAACTTTTGTAGTCGCCGCATTATCAAGATAAATCAATCTATCCATAAAAAATCCTCCGTTTCCATATATTAATTCTGCCCTGATAAAAGCAGAAAGTAAACTTCAATTTGAAATTCCTAGTAAACTACTATGAGTTCCATGAATATTATAGCACAGTAACTATTCTTGTCAATATGCAAAAATCCTATACCGCACCTGTCAAAACTTTCCTGCCCAGTCAAACTTGCAGACGCTCCACTGTCATGCTCAGTCAAACTTGCAGACGCTCCATTTTTTGCGACGTTTAAAACGGCACTTTGTGCCTTATGCAGTACACACTAGTGCGCATCTTCGCGGACCGTTTTTTATTGTATAGAAACGAGGTTTACTATGCAATAAAAAAACCGGATGAGCAACCTCACCCGGTTTTTATTTTGAATGCGGACTACGGGACTTGAACCCGAACGCCCTAGGGGCACATGATCCTTAGTCATGCCTGTCTGCCAATTCCAGCAAGTCCGCATACCGTGTTGGTTTCTCAACACGAACGTTATAATAACACGTGGAAACTGAAATGTCAACAAATTTTTTAAAAATTTTCTGAATCTGTCAAAGCTTCCGGAACAGGGGTAACTGTCAGTTCTCCGTTTGGCTCAGGAATCGGTGTGGGTTCTTCAGTTACAATAGGGATTTCTCCCTGTAGCACAAGATAATCAGAAGAGACGTAAGCCACGCTTCCTCCATATTCAATCTGAGACCATCCATTTTCACTAATTCCAATACGATGCACTACCACTCCGTTTTCAAGAGTATCCAGAACTCCGGCATTAATATCCGCTTTTTCTCTTACATTTAACGTGCCGTCTGTAAGTGTAACTACACATTGCTGGTCCACAACCATAAATTCTATTTCAGAATCCGGTGTCAATGTAGGCGTCAGAGTCGGTTCCGGTGTTGTTGTGACTGACGGCACCGGAGTAGGGGTTAATATCTCTTCCGGTTCATTCTTCACATAGAAATATGCATAATTTAAGTCTACACTTGTAGAAATGCCATTTACCTTACCATTTTCAGTAAACTGCCACATATCATAGTGTCCGGTATAGTTAGTCTGTGAAGTGTAATGTGCCAGCCATATATGACAGTCAGTGTAAAGACTCATGTCCCAGACACTTTCAAAATAAGATTTACATCCATACATGGAACCCCAATAACCTTTGGCATTAACATAATCCAGAAATGCTCTGGCATTTTTATTTAACTGGGCATAACTGACATCCTTTATTCTGTTAGCACCAACCTCTTCAAGATCATAAGCTACAGGATATGTAATATTATAATTTTTAATAAGTTCGCAAACCCATGCAGCCTCCTGAACTGCTTCTTTTTCCGTAACTGCCTGTGAATAGAAATAAACGCCAACTTCTATTCCGTTAGCAAGGGCCCCTTCAATATTTTTATAGAAATATGGGTCTGCCACGATTTTGCCGTAAGTGTTACCTCTGTAGCCTGTCCTTATCATGGCAAATTCAACGCCGTCTGCAGCAACCTTTTTCCAGTCAATTTCACCGTTCCACTTTGAAACGTCAATACCAACCTTGGTATAAAAAGTATATTCTTCCTTTTCTTCAGCCTGTCCGGCATCGGTAGGCTTTGGTGTTGCAGTAGGAAGTTTTTCCTCTTTTACTATTGTAACACTGCCTTGATCCTGGGTTTTATTAGGTTCAGGATCTTCCGCGTCATTCATCTCTGCAACTACTATTTCCGGAATTTCAATTTCTGAATAAGAAAAGACCTCGTCACTGTCAAACATAAAGTCCGGTTCTGCATGTTCTACATCCGGAGCAAGTGTCTCGGAAGCCAAAAATACAGGAGACGGAACCGGTGTAGCCGTAAGGCATGGAACTTCCGTTATATCTTTCGTGTCACAGGACGCATATTCATCAGTTTTTATATTTGTACTGTTTAATCCGGTATCTGAAATCATTACTCCCAAAATTCCCGTAACAAGAGTGATTATCAGTACCACTGCCTTTAATTCTCTCATTTGAAAACCCCTTTACAGAATTTGTCTACAATTGTAGCATACTTTATTTATACAGTAAACACCTTTTTTCGACTTACTGCAGTTTTTTTTGTTTCTTGAGTTGGGGCCGGAATCTGTCCCTTGCTTTTACGGCCCTTTTCTTAATTTAACATGCTTATTCTTTTTCATTGAAGCTTTTTTAAGAAAAGAAAAAAGCGACAACCTTCTTTCGAAGATTATCGCTTTAATTTTTATGCAGTTGATGGGACTTGAACCCACACCCAAGTACATGGACATGAACCTGAATCATGCGCGTATGCCAATTCCGCCACAACTGCAAGCACAGTTGATAATACCATTAATTCAATCATATGTCAACCAATTTTTCCGAAATATTGTTTCTTTAACCTAACAATAAATGTGGTATCAACCTACTGCTTTTAGGAAATATTGTTTCTTTATTTTAATAATAAACCTACTGCTTTTAGGAAATATTGTTTCTTTATTTTAATCATAAACGTGGCATAAACCTACTGTTTTCCGAAATATTGTTTCTTTATCCTAATAATAAACGTAGTATAAACCTCCTGCTTTTTGGAATAATTCTTCCGCATTTTCTTTAGTTTTTGTCACCTTCTGTCCCGACACCGGATCAAGATAAATTACATTTCCTTTAGTATAACCAATAATCACAACGTAATAGTTATCAAGAGAGGCAACTACAGGATGTCCGTCAGAAACAAAATACAGCACCTGGCTTAATGCTGCCTCTTCTACGGTCGCAACATTATATCCCGTTGCATCTGCCAGCCATGTGAGCATGGATTTTTCCTTCATATTAAATGTGGCAGCATCTCCTTCTATGCCGCAGTAGTCCATAATCATCTGGATTACCGCCTGCTCCCCGGAACGACTGTCATTTACATAAGACACAGAAACCCCATTCAGTGTAATGCTTTCCTTTACAACTCCTCTTCTCCAGAGTACATTCCCACTGTTATCAATTACTGTTCCAAAAGAACTGTCTGCACAAACCAGCGCATCTCCCAGTGAATCTGTTGAAAGGATGTTTTCTCCATATGCAATAACATGATATGAACTACGCTTTTCTGATTTTACAACCGCTGATGTATCAGTGGTAATAACTGTAGATACAGTATCTCCCTTTTCAGGATTCTTTTCAGGAGCATAGGCTGATGGAAGTGTCAGGTAATATTCTTTTTTTGTCCCCTCATTAAGCTTTCCTGAGTATGTTTTTGAGGTTTCTTCTGTTTTATTCAGGTTAATTATTACATCTTTATCAGCATATGCAAATGCAGCCTTGCTTTCCCCATCCTTTTCTGAAATAAGCCTATACAGATTTATATTAATTACTCCCGGATTAAACTCCACCTCTCCCACATAAAGATTTTCAGAAGGCTTATAGGTTTTAATTACAGTTCCGTCTGTCTCGGAAATAATAATATTATCAAGAGGCTGCATTATTTTCCCGTTTTTATAATACGAAATCAGATCAGCATTTCCGTTTCCGTAAACAAGCCTGTTGTCTACTGTGCCAAGTAAAGTTATGGTTTTACCTTCATCTGCTTCAATGTAGTTTTTTGTCTGATTAATTACATCCAAAACAACAATTCTGCTGTTTGTCCCCTGCCCCGGATTTTCATCATAGCATATGAGATTCTGCTTTTCAAAATAAAGCCAGTTTTCTCCCAGGTTTTGAACTTCGGTTTTTATAACATTGGTCTCCAGTTCATAGGAGTAGTATGCATCAAACAGGGTAAAATAGAAAATGTCATATTTGGATGTATAGCTTACAGTACCGAACGAGGCTTCCAGTTCGCTGTATTCCACAGAAACCGGAATGAACATTTTCTCTTCAATTCTGCCCTCCTCAGCATAGTAACGATAGTACAAAATCCCGATTCTACCCTCGTAGACTCCTTTTCCGATATAGCCATAAACCACAAAATCGGCATTGCCGTTCTGGTCAATGGACAAAAGCTTAAAATTATAATCTTCTGTATCATTTCTGTCATAGTCTTCATTCCTGTAAGACAAGACATTTACCAGTTTGTTTTTGTTCATATCCAAGTGCCACAGGGAACCCTGATACGAAAACAGCATCTGGGTTTTATCCTCACAGTATATGCTGTCTACATCCTTGTTCTGCGTAATACCAAGCTTCATTTCATTTTTGCCAACAGTGAAATAGCTTCCATCATAGCAGGTTTCCATTGTTCTGTCATAGTTAAACAAAAATGTTTTATACGAAGAATACTGAAAACGGAAATCTTCCTTGCATTCAAAGATTTCCTTTCCGTCGGAGGTATATGCCTGCAGCCAAAACCTCAGAGTCGCGCTTACATAATCCTCGTTATACTCGGTAATTGTAGGAACATATTTATAAATTTCTTCAGGAGCCATTGAGCCATAGCTTAATGTATCCAAATCGGCTGTAATATCAATGTGGGAGTAGTCTTCAATAACTTTATCATCATCACTTTCCATAACATTGTCCAAATCATATACCTTATCTTTGTCCAATGTGGATGCGTGAAAATTATTGACAAAATTCAAGCTTTCGGTCAGACTTCCGTAGGTTGCAACCTGAAGACGGGTATAATAATATACTTTATCACCATCGGAGGTTGTAAGAGTTACCCTCAAAAGATATTCAGTATTTTCCGCAAGCGGCTCCGTCACAGTAATGTTTGCTATCAATCTTCCATCTTCCGACTTATCAATATTGTTGGTCTCGAAATGGCTTACCTGACTAAGTCCCGGCAAATCCAGTACATCTGCAGAAAGAAGCTTTACCTTGCAACCCTTTTCTTTAATTAAAATACTAAATGTCTGCGCAGTAGATATTGGAGTTACACTGTCCCTGGGATGATTATTTTCCTGCAAAACAGTGTAGCCTTTAGTCTGATTAATTTCATTTCCGTTTACCATAAAAGAAACAACAGGAAGTTTTGCTTCTGTTGCCTCTACCGTAGTAATTTTATCGGAAAAGGAATGTTCCTCAACTGTGTAATAAAAGAAAATAAGTGCCAGTATAAATACGACAAACAATACGCCTGCCCTAATCAAAATCTTTTTCATGTTTTCCTCTCAGCTAAAACCTTTATGGCTAAAATCATTAGTGTCAGGACTACAGCCACAAAGTTTTTCCGGGAATACCTTGCCCGGTGTTTAAACTTACGTCTGTTATAATAACCTATTTTTTGCTTGCACGCAACCATGCAAAGTATTAAAATATAACCAATAAAACCTGTGTGCCATTAAAAAAGATGGCGGAATGGAGATTACTATGAAAGATTGTAACTGTATTTTCTGTAAAATAATCGAGGGAGCAATTCCATCCTCAGTAGTTTACGAAGACGATGATTTCCGTGCAATACTGGACATTGCACCATCACACAAAGGACATACTATAGTATTGCCAAAATACCATGCTGCAAACATCTTTGAACTTCCGAATGATATTGCCGCAAAGGCACTTCCTGTTGTGAAAAAGATTGCTACTGCCATAAAGGAAGAAACCGGTTGTGACGGAGTTAACATTCTTCAGAACAATGGTACTGCTGCAGGTCAGTCTGTATTCCATCTGCACATTCACATTATACCTCGTTATGAGGGAGATGGCATTCTTCCTGTTTGGCCTCAGGGTTCCTACCAGGAGGGTGAAGCTGAAAAGCTTGCCGACAGTATTCGTGGAAGAATTTAACGTGCAAGGGTCAAACTCGCAAACGCTACGCTTTTTGCTCGTTAAAAAACTGCACTTCGTGCCATATGCGGTACAGGGCTTGCATCCTGTACCGTTTTAAAGCTAAACCCACCGCCTAAAGGCAGTGGGTTATCTTTGTTTTTTTATATAACACATAAGAGATAAATAAAAAATTACCGTTGTTGAAATTGTATCAACAACGGTAACTGTTTTGAAAATTCTACCTGCGCGTTGCTTCTATGAGTCCAAAAATTATTTCCTCAGAATCGGCACCTGCCGCTCCTTTCATTGCATCAATGTACGTCTGCTTGTTGGTTTCCAGCTCATTTACCGCATTCAACAGTGTTTCATTATTAACCTGCTCATCCTGCAGCACAATGCTGAAGCCCTGCTTTTTAAACGATTCCGCATTTAAAATCTGGTCACCGCGGCTGGATGCGGCACTGAGAGGAATCAGAATATTTGGCTTCCGAAGGGCCAGTAGCTCACATATGGCATTTGCCCCCGCACGGGAAATTACAATATCCGCAGCAGCCAGCATATCCTTCATTTCCTTATCACAGTATTCAATCTGGATATAGCCGGATATTCCGTTATAATTTTCATCTGCCTTGCCTTTTCCGCAAAGATGAATAATCTGATATTTTTTCAATAATTCATCCAGACAGTTACGTACTGCTTCATTCACGCTTTTAGCTCCGGTACTGCCTCCGACCACCAAAAGCACCGGCTTTGAATCGTCAAAGCCACAGAATTTAAGTCCTGCTTCTTTGGAGCCGGTAAAAAGTTCTTTACGAATTGGGGTTCCGGTATATATTCCCTTGTTGTCGGGAAGTTCCTTAACGGTTTCGGGAAAGTTACAACATACCTTTGTTGCTGCAGGTATTGCAATTTTATTTGCAAGTCCCGGAGTCATATCCGATTCATGGACAATAACCGGCACCTTCCGGCTTTTGGCTGCCAATACAACCGGTACGGATACAAAGCCTCCTTTTGAAAAGCAAATGTCAGGATCGATTTCCTTTATTAACTTCTTCGCCTCGGAAAAGCCCTTAATAACTCTGAAAGGGTCTGTAAAGTTCTTCCAGTCAAAATATCTTCTTAGTTTTCCTGTCGAAATTCCATAGTAAGGAATTCCTATATTTTCTATAAGTTTCTTTTCAATTCCATCCTTTGAACCGATGTAGTATATCTCATAATTTTCTTTTTTCAGTCTTTCAATCATGGCGATATTAGGGGTTACATGCCCTGCGGTACCGCCTCCAGTAAGGACAATTTTCTTCATTAACAACCATTTCCTTTCATTGTACTCCCGGTACAAAATTTATTAAAGTCAAACTCGCAGGCACCACGTTTTTTGCTTGTTTATGTCAAACTGCAAACGCTTCGTTTTTACTTATTTATATAAAACTCGCAGGCACTTGGTTTTTTCTCGTTTTTACAATACAGATATCCCCGGGAAATTCATATGAACCCCGGGGAACCTTATCCTTTATACGTAATTTCTCAAAGCCTTTGCAAGCTGGTCCGGACAGGATGTACTCTTATAGCCGCAGGTTGTACCCTCAAGCTTATTAATTACATCTGCTACCGGCATACCGTCTACAAGCTGGCTGATACCCTTCAGATTTCCGTTGCAGCCTCCGGTATATTTTACATTGCGTACACACTGACGTCCGTCGATTTCTTCTATATCAAATTCAATCTGGGTTGAACATACACCCGTTGTTCTGTATACCATAATAATTTCTCCTTTAAATTACTTCAACAAGCCCTTTAACAAGACTTACCATATGTTTTATTGCCTGTATTTCAAACTGACGATAATTCATTTTGGCCGAATCATCTGCTTTGTCTGAAATGGCCCTGATTACCAGATAAGGAATGTGGTTTATATATGCCACCTGTGCCATAGCGGCCCCTTCCATTTCGGTGCATTTTCCTGCAAACCGGGAAATCAAATATTCTTTTTTTGCTTTGTCAGCAACAAATACATCACCGCTTAAAACTCTTCCCCGATGCACATGGATATCCGGATTCAGCTTGTCACAAAGAGACACTGCCAAGTCTGCTGCTTTTTCGTCTGCCACAAATACAGAGCAGTCCATCTGCGGAATAACACCCGGTTCATATCCAAAAGCCACTGCATCCATATCATGCTGAATACAATCTGTGGAGATTACAATATCTCCGATATCGATTGTCGCATCAAGGGAGCCTGCTACTCCGGTATTTAAAAGAAATGTAACCTTAAACACGCTAATCATTACCTGAGCACATGCAGCCATATTAACCTTTCCGATTCCGGAACGTACAATAACCACCTGTTTTCCCATAAGCTTTCCCTCATAGAAGGTCCAGCCGGCATAATTAACTGTGGTTTTTTCTTCCATGGCAGAAAATAAGGAAGCAACTTCCTCCTCCATGGCACCGATGATTCCTATCTTTTTATCCTGCATATTAACCTCTATTCACCGTATCCATCAGGGTTATTTGACTGCCATCTCCATGTATCACGGCACATATCTTCCAGTGTTTTCTCAGCAGTCCAGCCAAGAACTTCTCTTGCTTTAGTTGGGTCTGCATAGCACTCTGCAACATCACCGGCACGTCTTGGAGCGATTTCGTAAGGAATCTTAATCCCGTTAGCTTTTTCAAAAGCATTGACCATATCAAGTACGGAATATCCTACACCTGTTCCCAGATTGAATACTTCCACACCCTTATGATTATCGGCATATGTAAGTGCCGCCATATGACCTTTTGCAAGGTCTACAACATGAATGTAATCCCTTACCCCTGTACCGTCATGAGTAGGATAATCATTGCCGAAAACATTAAGATGATCTCTTTTTCCAACTGCAACCTGTGCAATATAAGGGAAAAGATTATTTGGAATTCCCTGAGGATCTTCACCAATTCTTCCGCTTTCATGGGCACCAACCGGATTAAAATAACGGAGAAGAACTACGCTTAAATCCGGATCTGATTTGCAGATATCCTTTAAAATCTGTTCTGTCATCCATTTGGTCCATCCATATGGATTGGTACAAATACCTACCTTTGTATCTTCTGTAAGAGGAACACTTTCCGGTGTACCGTAAACTGTTGCGGAAGAAGAGAAAATGAAGTTTTTGCAATTATATTCCTTCATAACCTCCATAAGAGTAAGGGTAGTATCCAGATTGTTTCTGTAATACATCAATGGTTTCTCCACAGATTCCCCCACTGCTTTTAATCCGGCAAAATGAATTACCGCATCAATTTCTTCATTAGCAAATAAGTTATTAAGAGCCGGCTTATCTTCCACATTTATTTCGTAGAATTTGAAGTCTTTTCCGGTAAGTTCCCTGATTCTGTTTAAAACCTCAGGCTTTGAATTACCGTAATTGTCAGCAATGACAACATCATAACCTCCGTTTAACAATTCTACGGCAGTATGGGAACCAATGTATCCGGCACCACCCGTAAGAAGAATAGACATAAAACACCTCCCATGTTTACAATACATTTTAAATGATTTTCAGTGACAAATATGCATATATTTAAATATTCACATTCGTAACAATAATCCGACAGCTTACGCTCCCGGATTATCGGAAAAATCAATGTTTATCTGCAAGGTTCAATCTTATCAAAGATTTCTTAAGAGCAATTTCCGCACGCTGCATGTTCGTGTTCATGTCAGAAGAAGCCAAACGCCTCTCTGCACGGATTCTTGCTTCTTCAGCTCTTTTAATATCGATTTCATGAGGCCATTCACAGCTTTCGGAAAGTATTGTTACCTCTTCAGCCTGTATTTCAAGAAAGCCCTCAAGCATGGTGGCTTCCTTCACCTCACCATTCAACGTAATTCTTAATACGCCGGGCGCAACAATGGCCGTAAGGGGAATATGGTTTTTGTAAACACCAATCTCACCTTCTGTTGTGGTCAGCTCAATCATGTCGGCTTCACCGTCATAAAAAACTCTGCCCGGTGAAAAAACCTTTAATTTAAAAGAATTTGTATTAGCCATAATTATTTATTCTTATATCTTTCTACGACGTCCTCAATGCCGCCTGCATTTAAGAAGTAGCTTTCCGGAATATCATCGTGTTTTCCTTCCAGGATTTCTTTAAAGCCCTGGATGGTTTCGGTAACAGGAACATACTTACCCGGAAGACCGGTAAACTGTTCTGCAACATTGAAAGGCTGTGAAAGGAATCTCTGGACCTTTCTTGCTCTGGATACCAGAATCTTTTCCTCTTCGGAAAGTTCATCCATACCCAGAATTGCAATAATATCCTGAAGTTCCTTGTATCTCTGAAGAATTTCCTGTACGCCACGGGCAACACTGTAATGCTCCTCACCCACGACTCTAGGGTCCAGAATTCTGGATGTAGATTCCAAAGGATCAACTGCAGGATAAATACCCAGTTCCACGATGGAACGGGAAAGAACCGTAGTCGCATCCAGATGTGCAAAGGTTGTTGCAGGAGCCGGGTCGGTAAGGTCATCCGCAGGTACATATACTGCCTGTACGGAAGTAATTGAACCGTTCTTTGTGGAAGTAATACGCTCCTGAAGCGCACCCATTTCAGTCTGCAGAGTAGGCTGGTAACCTACGGCACTAGGCATACGTCCAAGAAGAGCGGACACCTCAGAACCTGCCTGGGTAAATCGGAAAATATTGTCAATGAAAAGGAGTACGTCCTTTCCACCCTTATCTCTGAAATATTCTGCCATGGTAAGTCCTGTAAGACCTACTCTCATTCTTGCTCCCGGCGGCTCATTCATCTGACCGAAAATCATGGTGGTTTTATCAATAACACCGGATTCAATCATTTCATAGTAAAGGTCATTTCCCTCACGGGTTCTTTCACCTACACCGGTGAATACGGAATATCCGCCGTGCTCAGTAGCAATATTGGTAATCAGCTCCTGAATAAGTACGGTTTTACCTACGCCGGCACCACCAAAAAGACCGATTTTACCACCCTTCTGATAAGGACAGAGAAGATCTACTACTTTAATACCGGTCTCAAGAATTTCTGTTTCCGTAGACTGTTCCGCAAAAGTAGGAGCCTTTCTGTGAATAGGGTAATACTCAACATCTGTCGGTTCCGGCTTTTCATCAATAGGCTTACCAAGTACATTGAACATACGTCCTAATGTATTTAAACCTACAGGTACTTTTATGGGACCTCCTGTAGATACTGCTTCCATACCACGAACAAGTCCATCTGTAGGACCCATGGCAATACACTTTACGGTGTCATCACCAAGATGCTGGGCAACCTCGACAACAAGTACCTCGCCATTACTTCGGGTAATTTCAATAGCATCATTTATTTCCGGCAGGCAGCCTTCCGGAAACTTAATGTCAAGCACCGCACCGATAATCTGCGTTATTTTGCCTGTTGCTTTATTTTCCAATTCGTTCCTCCAATCCTCGCACTTTTGTGCGATGGTCCGCGACGAAAACTCTTTCCGTCTGCGATAGAAATAATACTTCTATTGATTGATTGCATTTGCACCTGCAATAATTTCAGTAAGTTCCTGTGTAATGGAACCCTGTCTTGCACGGTTATACTGCAATTCCAAAGACGAAATCATATCCTCTGCATTGCTGGTTGCACTATCCATAGCCTGCATTCTCGCACCGTTTTCACTGGCAACCGCTTCAATTAAAGCTCCGTAAATTTCTCCGCCTAAATACTTAGGCATTATCATTTCAAGCGCCTCTTCCGGTTCCGGTTCAAAATTCATTAAAGTCAGTGACTCCTCGTCATCCTGTCCGGCAAAATCATCCGTCGGAAGCAGTTTCAACAAAGTCGGAATATGGGAAACCGTATTTTTAAATACAGTATATGCAATATAAATTTCGCTGATGTTTCCTTTTTCATACTCTTCCATAAGTGCAGAGGCCAGTTCGGAAGCATCACTGTAAAGGGGTGCATTTATAATTTCCGAACGGTCTTCTTTTATTTCATAGCCCTTACGGGAAAGCACTTCTGCGCCTTTTCTTCCGATTGCATAAATCCACGCATCCTCTTTTGCTATATCACTGCCGGTTACAAGCTTGACAATGTTACCATTATATCCGCCGGCAAGTCCTCTGTTGGAAGAAATAACAATTACCGCTTTCTTTCCACCGGGATTATTACTGAGATATTTGGCACGGACTTCCGGATCCGACCGGGACAGCATGGAAGAAACCACTCTGTACAACTGATTAAAATACGGCTTGGATTCCTCAGCTTTTACCTTCGCTTTCTGCAGTTTGACAGTAGAAACCAGTTTCATGGCCTTGGTAATCTGTCCGGTGCTCTGGATACTGGATTTACGCCTCTTGATTTCCCTCATTGAGGCCATATCTTTACCTCCTACTTAAGTTCTTCCCTGCACTCTTTGATGGCAGTAATGAGCTTCTTCTCTGTTTCTTCCGAAATGACCTTTTCGGTACGGATTGCTTCAAAGATTTCAGCATATTTACTGCTGATAAGAGTCATAAGTGCAGTTTCAAACTCTGTAACTTTTTCAACAGGAATATCAATGAGATATTTATTGGTAGCCGCATAAATAATTACAACCTGCTGTTCAACAGGCATAGGCTTATACTGTGGCTGTTTGAGCACCTCGCGAATGCGTTCACCCTGGGCAAGCTTCTCCTTTGTATCGGCATCAAGATCGGAACCGAACTGGGAGAAAGCTGCAAGTTCACGGAACTGGGCAAGCTCAATACGAATAGGTCCTGCAATTTTTTTCATTGCCTTAATCTGTGCTGATCCGCCAACTCGTGATACGGAAAGACCAGCATTTACAGCCGGTCTGAAACCGGAGTTAAACATTTCTGTTTCAAGATATATCTGACCGTCTGTAATGGAAATTACATTGGTTGGGATATATGCGGATACATCTCCTGCCTGGGTTTCGATGATTGGAAGAGCTGTAAGTGAACCTCCCCCAAGGGAGTCATTGAGTCTTGCTGCTCTTTCAAGCAATCTGGAATGCAGATAGAAAACATCACCAGGATATGCCTCACGTCCGGGCGGTCTCTTCAGAAGGAGAGACAGGGTACGGTATGCGGTTGCATGTTTACTGAGATCATCATAAACAATCAAAACATCCTGACCATTTTCCATCCATTCCTCACCGATTGCACAACCGGCATAAGGAGCAATGTACTGAAGCGGTGCAAGTTCGGATGCAGTTGCCGCAACAACAGTTGTATAATCCATTGCGCCGTATTCATTAAGTGTTTTTACGATAGATGCAACGGTAGATGCTTTCTGACCGATTGCAACATAAATACATTTTACATTTTCATTTTT
>JBJEJI010000077.1:0-7903 GCA_051877895.1 Lachnospiraceae bacterium
TCTACTTTTTTCCGCAGTTCTAAAGCCATCAGATGTATAAGAGTGACATCATAGGTCTGTGACATACAGTGGTTGATCTGTTTGATCATTCCCGAATCCTGAATCGTCTGATTAACTACATCTGCCTGCTCGTCCATTGACACGTCAGGATTGATCAGTAACTGACCGGCTACAATTGATTTGACAAAGGCAGTGGCTGTCTGATTTACCTGTGCAATTAATTCCTCGTAAGGAACTTTATAATAGGTCTTCAGGATATCCAAAGGAACATTCTCACGGTTTTGCTTTAGTTTGGAAAGCAGCTTTTCTAGGCTGCTTCCCAGTTCATAAGTAGTCAAGCACACATCACCTCATTTTCATTCGGTACGTTTTCATATTTCAGGGTGTACCGGGTGTTACGGGTTTCGAAAACAATGCTGTTTCCGGATACTTCCAGAATACGTTCCACAGCAGTCGTCATGAAAGTATGTGTCTGAGTAGAAATCCATGCACGTTCCCCGATTCGAAGAGGCAGGAATAGGGTTCCAGTCACGGTAATTGCCATTTTTTTGATGTTGCTTATCGGTCTGATATTTGTTCTTTTCATGGTGATCACACCCCTTTTTAACAAAATTCTTTCTCTAATGTTTTTGCCACTAACCTTGCACATCCCATTTCCATCTCAGTAAGTGGAGTTTTGGATAAAACTGCCAGAGTAAGAGGCAGTTCCTTGTCATTGTGGATTGGAAACAGTGCCGCTACGGGTTCCCTGTGATGGGAAAGCATGTAAAGAGGCTGACTTATATCCAGAACCACCTCATTTCCGGAGGCGATATAAGGCTCCAGTCTTTCCGGAAGGGAAGTGCCTTCTGGAAGATATATCCCTGTTGTTGCAATGACATACTGGTCTGTGCAGATAAAGGCTCCGTGTTTGATTGAACTATAAAGAATGGAAAGAATACTCTGGAGCTTTATAGTATCCTGATGAGGTTCTCTGCATTTTCGAATTCGGATTTCCTGATTGGATAATTCCACTTCCAGGGGATTCCCATTCTCAAGTTTTAAAAGTCTGCGCAGTTTCGCAGGAATAACGATGCGTCCCTGCGAATCTATGGTGCAGATATCTGAGTATTTCATAAAATCACCTTTCTTTCTAAAAGAAAAGAAGCAGCAAATTGCCGCTTCCTTTCCATAAACTTTATGCGGCATAAGGCGATGCCTGTGCCGGGTTTTGATATTGTCCGTTTTGTTGGATTCTTTGAGATTGTTGTTCTGCATAAGCCCGCTTCCCATTTGAAATAAGGGAAGGTGCCATACAGGATTCCCAGTTGGTAATGTAAGAATCCGTGCGTTTTAGTAACGTATACAGGTCCATGTCCGTTAGCTGGATAAAGGCGTTCTTTTCTAAAATAAAACTCCCGGATTTCATATAAGAGCCGCCATTCTGATTTTTGACCTTGATGCCTTTGCCATTTACAATCTGAATCCGCCAGGGGCTTTTCATCATCCGCCCGTTCTGGTCATTTACATGCCGGGAAATAGAAAATTGCTGTGCAATGGAGTAGCCCTGGGCATCAGGGTTTCCGTATATTTTGCTCAGCGACCATTCAAATTCCTGGAAGCCGGCAGTGATCCTGGTTAAGAAAAACTGGATCTGTTCCGGTGCCAGATTGAACTGGACGATGATATTTTTATTTCCCGTTCCATTGGAATAATCCTGGATCGTGATTCCAATCAGGGAGTTGACATTATGACCGTTTTCCTGGTACTCACCTTTGGCATGTATCTGAGCATAACTGGTCAGTGGTGCATACCTAAGCCTGTCATAAACAGCAATGAGTTTGCGATCCGTTTGTACTTTATAGATCTGCTCGGAGATCCGTGGTGGTTGATTCTGATTCATAGCTTTTCCCTTCTTTCTACTTCAGGTATTGTTTCACTAACAGCGTCATGTTTTTTGGTAAGTCTTCCAGTTTTGTAATATCCAGAAAGCCATCCTGGTAGATTCGCTTAATATTTTCCTTATCATCTCCGATTGCTGCAGCAAAGAGTTTGATTCCTTTTTTGGAATACTCCTTTTTAATGCCACGCAGGTCGGCTTCTGCTTCAGTGCCGTAATAGCCGGTATCTGCAGGCTGTCCGTCAGAAATGATAATCAGAAGTTTCTGCTTTTCCGGACGTTTTGCCAGATGCTCCGCCACAAAGCGAAGGGCAGCACCGTCACGATTTCCGCCTCTTGCTGACATATCCATGAGCCGGTAGCGGTCTGAAGTGTCGATCGAATCAAATTCTGCATAGGAATAAAGTTCTACGCCTCTGCCACCAGTTGAATGGCCATATATAGTAATGGGCACTTGAAGGCTCTGGCAGAAATCATAAAGCACAATGGCCGTCTTTTTCGCATGTGTAATCCGGTCTCCCCAGCTCATTGATCCACTCTCGTCTACCAAAAGTCCTACTGCAAGTTTCTGCTCTTCAGAAGGAAGCCTGGTCCTGGTGAAAAAGGTTCCATCTTCGTGGTGCATTGCACGTGTATCCAGACGTTTTCCAAATTGCAGGTTCTTTAATTTACCGCCCTCACTTTCTTCCTTTAAAAGCGGTGCGATAGACTTCTGTAGGCGCTTAGACGCCCGGATAAGCATTGGTGTTACAGCATGATATGACTGTTTTAATGAATCCGGTACATATGCTATTCGGTTGATCGTAACATGAACTCCGGTATGAGCATTCCCATAATGGATATCGTTTGCTGCCTTCTGAAGTTCTTCGGTCATTTCCTGCTGATATTGTGTTTCTGCTTTCTCAGTAGCGATGCCATTCAGGATCCGGAACAATTCGTTGGCAGACTTTTCATAACCGGTGCCAAGGTACTGGTGATTATAAGTAATTCCTGGATTATTTTCGTCAAGGATGGTATTTGTTTTCGCAAGTGCGATCCGGTTTCCTTCTTCAGCTACAACATCCTGGGCAGCCTGCGTATTTTCCTGACGCATGGCAGGAGGAGTACACGGTAAGGGATTTGCTTTCTGTTCCTTTTTCCCTTCTTCAGCCTGCTTTGGCATAGTACCGCCTTTGCCGGAAGGCAATGGGGTGGCACCATGAATCTGGTTACCCAAAAGTTCCTCTAACATCTGACTTGCATCCGATTCAGAATGCTGCTTCATTCTTTCTTTTGTCTCTTCGATCAGAGGCTTGATGTATTCCCATAGAATAGCCACAATGTGATTAGAAGCGTGAAAACGGTCCTTTGTTTCATCTGAATAAATGGCATCATCTACATATGGCATGCAGTCTTCCAGATAATCCAGATAAGGACCCTTATAACCAGACAGGTTATTGATGGTTCCCGCCCTGCAGTATTGAAGCAGAAGATTTGCCATGATTGCAAAATCAGAATACTTTTTTTCAATCTGACTCTGGATCGATGGCATCAGTTCACACATTCGCAGGTTATTCAATTCAATCCCCCGACGGAAAGTACCCGGATGAGAAACACACATGCGTGCTTCGATATAGATATCTTCCAGAATGTTATTGATGTGAGAGGCACAGGATGCCAGAGTCAGGCAGGTCGCTTTATCTTTGCTATCCATAGCCTCCAGTATTTCTTCACAATTTGTCTGATAGGAAAATTCCGTAAAGGAAGGATTGGATGGGTAGAAGGCACCTTTTTCTATGTTGCCAAGATATAGTCCCAAGGCTGTAAAATCTGAGAACAGCAGGTGGGCGGTCTCATGCCCATTGAATCCGACAAGGCTTTCGGAACGGAGATACCGGGAAGGAAAACTCTGGGTGATTTCATTGGCAGCATTGATATGGATTTTATAGTTATCCGTATGTGCAATGCCTGCGTCTGCCCGGGCATCCCATTCCATCAGAGCCTGAAGACCCTGACGGTAGCGGCCGGTAGCCGCTTTCGCCATAGAGGTCAGGTATTTCTGGTAAGCAGATGAGGTGAACAGTTCCTCGTCACTGATGGCAAGTTCCTGATCCCGAATCATCTGTTTTAATTTTTTCTGGTTGCTATTCAATTCTTATTCGTCCTTTCTTTTTAAAATAATTTTTTAGTCAAAAGCTCTTCCATGGTGTATCCGAAATAGACTGCCAGATGGTAGACCACAAATACGGGTGGAAAGCCTCTTCCTAATTCATACTTACGATAAGATTTTGTTGGAATATGCAGAATCCTTGCCAGGGTTTTCTGGGAAAGATTCCAGCGTGGTAGTTTCCGCAGATAATGGATATTTGCGGAGAAAATATCCAGCATATCTTCTTCTGTAATTTTTAAATTGTTATAAGGTTTTCTCTGTGTCAATGTACCAACCCTCCTATGCTGCGAGAATGGAATCCAGACAACCGGTTTCCACTTCCGAACGGCTTTCTGCGTCAGCAGATACCGAAGAAAGGATCGTGTAATGTGCAGCTTCCCGGACATCACCACAGACCATATAGGACTGCACCCAGGAAATCAGTTCACGTACACCGCAGCATCCGTCTGTGATCAGATTCTCACTGCAGTATTCGGAAACAGCCTTGACGATCTGTGCCATAGTGCGGACCATTTTCTTATCTTTGCATCCGGTGATTCCAAGAACGCGCTGTACCAGTGTTTCTTCATCCGGCTCCTCCAGATCGATCACCAGATTCATTCTGGAAATGACAGATTGGTTCATTTGTTTACAGCCTGCATAATCATTGTTGGTTGTAACAACGATGGTCGTATCCGGATGCCGCTTGATTACTTCCCCGTTCGGCAGAAATACACTGTTACATCTGTCAAGAAGGGAATTGAGTCCTACTAAAACACCGGGGTTTGCGATGACCGTCGGCTCCTGAAGTTCCACCAGATAACCGTGTCGGATTGCCTCAACAAGAGGGGTATCTACGTATTTAAACTTCTGGTGGGAAGACTGGTTCTTATAATGTTCATGCATTTCATCAAAGATTGTGTCGATGAGCTGTTTGTATACCACATCCTCCGTCACCTCTTCGTCATAAATACCGGTCAGCTTCTGATAAGCAGTTGCTGGGTCTAACATGATATCCTGGAAAGATGGATATTCATTCTGAAGACTGGATAATTTTCCATCTACATCCGGAAGGATCTGACCGAGCAGATCAAATATCTCTGTATTGGCAGAGCAGGTAATGCACCGGTAGGGTAGATGTAAGCCAGCAGCAATCGCCTTGGCACCTTCTGTTTTTCCGGTTCCTGCAGGACCCCGCAGAAGAAAATTCCGCATAGGTGAAACAGTATTCGTTGTCAATTTTGCATGTTCACAGATCCGCTTGATCTCCGGCGGTATGATATACCATGGTTCCAGCGTTGGAACAGTAAGTTCTTCCTGGGGAGTGAGTATCCGAGATTCGGATAAGACGTATTTGTTTACAAAGTCTTCTTTGGCAATGGCTTCCCTGTTTCTTTTTGTGGTAGAACCGGGAATCAGCACTTGAAAAGTACCAAAGAGCGTATTTGTAGGTGCATAAGTACCCTGCTGTACTGCGAATGGTTTGAGCTTGGGAATAGCACCGTTGGCAGGAGTATCATTGTGAATCCCGCCGGTAGAAAGAGAAGTTCCGTATCGTAATCTGCGATAGATATTATCACAAAGGACGGCTGCAGTTTTCACGGCTTCTTCCATATCCGTATAACCATTGTCGCGATGCTTTTTCAACTCCTGATAATACTCGTTAAACTCATCATCCTGCATGATGGTAGGAAGAAGCGCAAATAAAAGTGCAGTTCCGGTGTTCTTATCTTCCTTCAAAAGATATTGACCGGATGCTGTTTCGGGATCTATTGGTTTGGGATAAATACCGGCAATGAATTTTCCGTTTGTCCGATTATAGATCACTACATGCAGATCTCCGGTCTTGCTTGGATATTCTGCTATTGTATAATTATTCCCCTGGCTGCCAATTGCCCCGAGTTCTTCTGAAACGGTTCCACCGGGCGGATTTTCCAGTTCCATGTATGCAAGAATAGCCCGGAGCGTGGACGCATGAAGTGTCGAACGTTTCTGAGGCTGTGTGCAGTATTTGGAATAGACATCCTTCCTGATGGGATCATCCGTATAATCTTCAAAAGGTTCCGGAAGCTTTCGCTTGAAAGACCAGTTACTGATCAGGTTTCCATTTGGCATAGTATTTCTCCTCCTTTTTTACATCCAGGATAATTCCAGGGTGCCTTCGTTTTCTTTTGCATTCAGCTCATCACGGATAAAAATATCTGTGAGAGCTGCCCAGTAGTTTTGGGGCGGAAAATGCTCGAAAGTACCTTTGATTTCCTTGGAGTCACCATTTTTGATAAATATTTCTCCATTTTCGCTGATAAATAATTTTTGATGTCCTCTTGCCTGCAGATCTCCAATCAGATTGGAGAGTAATGGCTTGCCAATCAGGGTATACCAGGACTGGGGATCCACCTGACCGATGGAATTAGTGCCTGCTGGTTCTGCCTTTGGCTTTAATGATTCTATCGTCATCATAGAAAGTACCAGTTCTCCATAACGGTCCAACCGGACTTCAGCAAAATTATATTCTTTCGTATGGAAGGTACGAATACGCAGGGCATTTCCATTCAGAAGACTGTCTACATTTGGTTCTTTAGTAAATTCCCAAGTGGCATCCGGATAAGCGGACTTCAGTTTCCCTGTAATCTGGTAACCGATCTGTCTCCAGAGAAGAGTTTCCATATCGGTGATACCGTCTGGATTCCCAGAGGAACGTGCTGACTTTCGCTTGAGTGCCGGAGATGGGATGCGGGGAAGACGCGGGACAATCAGGAAGAGGAGACTTCCTAAAATACCTGCAAGTGCAATGCCCGCAATCACTGAGCGGTTTATATTATCCGGTACAAACAGTAATGACAGAAACAAAACGAGAACAACAGATTTTAATATTTTTAAACTTTTACTTCTTTTCCTTCGTGCTTTCATTGTATGATTCCTTTCCTGTAAACAAAAAAAGAGGAACCGCCATGCCCGATGGGTAAGCAATTCCTCAACCTGTTATTTCTTTTGAGTTATCCGTTAAACGGAAGCTGGTCAGCCATGCCTTCCGGGATTCCCTGAAAACCGTCCCCGGTAAAGCTACCTTGCTGTCCATATCCCATGTTCTGTTGTGGATAATAGCTCTGCTGGTACATGTTGTTTCCAATCGGTCCAGAAGGTGGAGCAGCATAAGCGTTGCCCTGTGTTCTGGCACCTGCGGTGTTTGGTATACCTGCATTTTGATTTCCAGCACCATTCATGTAGCCGCCTCCCTGAGCAGCGCGATTTTGATAACTGCCACTTCCTGGGGTAGCCGCACCTCCGTTGTTGTTATTAGGCATGCTATTGCCATTTTGATGATTTCCAGAATTTCCGTTATTCTCATTTTCCGGCTTGTTGGAAAGGCAAAACTGCCAGTCTTTGACATTAATTTTGGCTCCAACTCCTGGCTGCCCAGCCTTCTGTCCCTGCTGATAGAGAAATGGATGGATTTCCAGATCTCCATAGACATAGATACAGGTTCCGGATTTTACACCGGCTTTGATCAGACGCTCTGCCAGGAACTTGTTAAAATAGCATTGATAGAACATGGACTCGTATCCATTCTGACCATTTTGTGTGTTCTGGCTCCTCTGAGAGGAAGCAAGATCCAGACTGATGTACTCTGATCCGTTGTTCTTTCCTTGCTGCATGGCAGGATCCTTTGTTACCCTTCCCATAACATGAATAATTGCTGACATAAAAATTCTCCTTTCTGCCTCTTTGGGCTTTAAAATAATAAAAATGAATAAAAGAATAGGAAACCTGTGTCCCAGATTTCCCATAAATAAAAAAAGAGCCATTAAGTGACCGCATAATACGGCTATCCTAATGACTCTAATTTCCAACATAAACTTACGTGTGTTCTGGAAGAATGGTCCAGACTCCCTGTA
>JBJEJI010000078.1:0-32073 GCA_051877895.1 Lachnospiraceae bacterium
AGTAATGCTTCTTTCAGCAGCAGGTTTTGTTGCACTGAAAAAGAGAGCATAAATTTAAAAGGCTTATGCTGAATAAGTTTTTTAAAAATTAGTTTATGAAAAATCAGACCTCCAAAGTGCATTTTTTAATCAGAAGAAATGTGCGGCGGAGGTTTTTTGTTGGGGATAATTGCGGGAAAGAAATGTTGAACTGAAAAATGCTCCTGTGTATATACACAGGAGCATTCACGATTAAATCAGTCTTGTTTATTCTGGTGATTACTCGGTCACCGGCTCAGCAGGAGTTTCTTCGGAAGCTTCTTCCGGAGCATCTTCATCTTCATCGTCGAAGTCATCGAAATCATCAAAATCATCAAAGTCTTCAAGATAATCAGGCAGGCAGAATCTAACAACTGCGTAAGCAATTGCAGCAACGGCAGCAATTGCACCGATAATAGCTAAAACAGAAAAAATCTTACTACAACATTTCTTTTCTTCCATGGTAAACCTCCATAATATAAAGTATATATTAATGTTCTTCTTTATTCCGGAAATTATTTCAGATTTTCGGAACATTTCTAATAGCATAATTATAGCATGAAGTGAAGTGAATTACCAGTATTTAATGACAGAAATTACAGGAAAAATATTTTACCGGATTTTTTGCAGTTTTGCAAAAGATGCCAACATTTTTTTAGGAGTACCGTTAAAATCTACAGTAATTTCATAGTCCTTATTGCCTTTTGTAATAGCTTTAACAATTCCTTCACCGAAGCGAATGTGCTTCACCCTGTCACCTACTTCATATCCCAGACTTGATTTGGTTGCAGGAGTAATTTCTCTTATTTTGATCAGGTCCTTGTAAGGGTCGTTGTTCTTGATTCGGTTGTAATCATCAAAAGAAGAATTGCCGGAACGGTCAAGATAAAAGTCTCGTGTGGTGGTTTCGTTTTTGTGTGGAGCCTGATCATATTTCGGGGCGCGCATGTAACTTTCATGGGCATGTCCTTTGATGCTCAGCATATGGCGTGGTATTTCCTGAAGAATGAAACGGGACACCTGGTTAAAACTGGTTTCACCATGAAGCATTCGCTGCTTGGCGGCAGAAAGATTCAGTTTCTTTTTTGCTCTTGTAATTCCTACATAGCACAGACGTCTTTCTTCTTCAATGTCATCATCGGATTCCATGCACATGGAACTTGGAAAAAGTCTTTCTTCCATGCCGCACAAATATACATTGTCAAATTCCAGACCTTTGGCACTGTGCAAAGTCATTAGAAGTACACAGTTTTCATCTGAATTTACGGAGTCAATGTCTGCAACCAGAGCTACTTCTGAAAGAAAATCGTTCAGTGTTGCGGTTTCGCCCTGTTCCTCCTCAAAGGTAACAGCTTTGTCAATGAGAGAGGAGATGTTATCACGTCTGTCATCCACACTGTCAAGATCATAGTCTGCAAGATAATCGTAGTAATTTATGGTTTCAATTATTTCTTCAATCAGCCTGCTGACAGGCATTTCGGCTGCTTTAAGCTTAAGTTCTTCAATGATTCCGGTAAAACCGGAAATTTTTGCCTGGGCTCTGCTGACAGAGGAAATGTTGCGTGCTTCAAGCAGTGCATTATAGTAACTGATTCCGTAGAGGTCTGCATATTCCTGAACATGTTCAATGGTGGTATCGCCGATTCCTCGCTTGGGAATATTAATGATACGTTTTGTCTGTAAGGCATCCTGTCCGTTGGCAATGGTTTTAAGATAAGCCAGTATGTCCTTGATTTCTTTACGCTGGTAGAAATTTACGCCTCCAATAATGCGGTAAGGCACATTACGGTAAATCATTCTTTCTTCCAACAGACGGGACTGGGCATTGGTACGGTAGAGAACAGCAAAATCCTTATAGGATGCACCCTCTTTTTTTACCATGTTCTGAATGTCTTCAACAATGCCTCTGGCTTCTTCAAAATCGGTATTATATTGTGTAAATGTAACATCATCACCATTGCCGGAGCTGGTCCACAGCTTTTTCTCTTTACGTCCTTTGTTGTTGGAAATAACCTGGTTGGCAACGTTCAGAATATTGCCCGTAGAACGGTAATTTTGTTCCAGTTTTATTACTGTTGCATCGTGGAAGGTTTCTTCAAAGTTGAGAATGTTGGTAATATCAGCACCTCTGAATTTGTAAATAGACTGGTCATCATCACCAACTACGCATAAATTTCGTTCTATTTCACCCTTTTCGTTTGTATGGCAGGCAAGCTGCTTTATGAGACGGAACTGGGCTGTGTTGGTATCCTGATATTCATCAACCATTATGTATTTGAAACGGTCCCGGTAATACGAGAGTGCCTCCCCGCAGGTATCAAAAAGCTCTACTGTTTTAAAAAGCAGGTCGTCAAAATCAAAGGCATTGTTTTCCTTAAGACGCTTTTGATACTCTGTATATACCTGGGAAATTATTTTATCCGGATAATTAAATGCATGTCGGGAAAATTCCTCCGGCCCGATGCATTCATTTTTGGCAGCTGAAATTGCATTGATAAAAGCTTTTTCTTTTATGCGTTTGGTATCAATGTTTAATTGTTTTAAAATTTGTTTCATGAGAGACTTGACGTCATCTGTATCATAAATGGAAAAATTCCGGTCATATCCAATGTGTTCACAGTATCTGCGTAGAATACGCACACAGGTGGAATGGAAAGTGGATACCCATACATTATTGGCATCTTCGCCCAAAAGTTTCCCTACACGTTCTTTCATTTCGGCAGCGGCTTTATTGGTAAAGGTAATTGCAAGAATCTGAAAAGGGCTTACAGCTCTTTCCTGAATCAGAAAAGCGATGCGGTGAGTTATTACTCTTGTTTTTCCCGAACCGGCACCGGCTAAAATCAGTAAAGGACCCTTGTCAAAAACAACTGCTTCTCTCTGGGGCTCGTTTAATGCAGATAAGTCAATCATAATATCCTCCGCGTCAATATATATGATTTAAATTCACATTCCGTAGGGGAATGTGTCAATATTTTATATGAACAATCAGATACATTGTAACATATCACAGACTTATAAACAAGAAAAGAAGATTAATTAAGATTCGTAAAATCAGCATTATAATTATTGACGTATGGTTTTCAAAACCGTATAATGAAATTCAATAATACTTTTTTTAAAAACGAAATGTTGACTGGTTTTGGGAAATTGTTAATGAGGATAAATAATAATAAGGCTCGCAGACAAATAGTGGTTTTAAAAACCATATGTCAGGAGAGAATAATAACAGGAGGTTGCTATGAGCATACAATGGAAAGATTATATGAAGGAGTTGCAGATTGTTCTGCGTAACACGGATTATATTCAGCCACATGATATTCCTAATATTGATTTATACATGGATCAGGTAACAAAGTTTATGGATGAAAACCTGGAATCATCCAAGCGTTTTGACAGTGATAAACTGCTTACTAAAACCATGATTAACAATTATACAAAAAATGATCTTTTACCTCCGCCGGAGAAGAAGAAATATTCTAAGGACCACATGTACATGCTGGCCTTCATTTACTATCTGAAAAACTTTTTAAGTATCAGAGATGTGAAAAAGGTAATTGCACCAATGTCAAGAATGTTCTTTAACAATGAAGACCAGATTTCTCTGGAGGAAATTTACAGCGGAATTTATAACATTGAAGTGGAACAATCCTATTCTATGGCCAAGGACGTTATGAGAAAATTCCTGAAGTCTAAGAAAACCTTTACGGATGTTCAGGGAGAGGAAGAGAAGGAATATCTTCAGATTTTCTCTTTTATCGCCATGCTCAGTTTTGACGTTTATTTAAAGAAAACCTTGATTGAGAGCATTATTGATGATGTGCTTGATGAAGATAATGAGGATGAAAAGGCTGAGAAAAATTCTGCAAAAGAGCCAAAACAGGAAGCAACTGAAGAAAAGAAGGGTAGCGACAAGAAAGCAGCAGAGAAAAAAAGTAGCGGAAAATAAGCCGGGTTAAAGCATAAAAGCAGAGAAAACAGCCGGGGTGCGAGGATATAGTAGTGAAAAAAGGAACAGAAATCAGCGGAATTATTGAGTATGTGGACTTCCCCAACAAGGGAGTCCTTTTCTCTGATGGAGAGAAAGTGATTATAAAGGGAACCTTACCGGGACAGAAAGTAAGAGCAGTTGTAAATAAAGCAAGAAAGGGTAAATGTGAAGCCGGGCTTCTTGAAATTGAAGAAAAGTCTGAACTTGAGACTGCAGTTCCCCCATGTCCCCACTTTGGCAGCTGTGGAGGCTGTACTTTCCAGACACTGCCATATGAGGAACAGCTGGCACTTAAAGCACAGCAGGTTAAGAAGCTTCTTGCTCAGGCTGTTACATCAGAGTTTGTGTTTGAAGAACCTTTGATGTCCCCGAAACAGTGGATGTACAGAAATAAGATGGAGTTTTCTTTCGGTAATGCATACAAGGATGGTCCGGTTACTTTAGGACTTCACAGGAAAGGCAGTTTTTATGATATTGTATCGGTTGAGGAATGCCGACTTGTCCATCCGGATATAATAGAAATATTAAAAGCTACGGCCGGTTTCGCAGGGGAAAGCGGTTATGGCTTTTATCATAAAATGACCAGGGAAGGATTTTTCAGACACCTTCTGGTAAGAAGAGCAGAAAAAAGCGGTGCACTTTTAGTTGATCTGGTGACTACCACCCAGCCGGGACCGGAACTTTCTACATGGGTAGAAAAGCTTAAAAGTTTGGAATGCAGTAAAAATATTGCAGGAATTCTTCATACAATTAATGACAGCCCTGCTGATGCTGTAATGAATCAGGGAACCGAAGTTCTTTATGGACAGGACTATATTACGGAAGAAGTGCTGGGGCTTAATTTTAAAATTACTCCTTTCTCATTTTTTCAGACAAATACACCGGGAGCCGAGGTGCTTTATTCAAAAGCAAGAGAGTATGTTGGCGAAACTAAAGACAAAATTATTTTCGACCTTTACAGCGGAACCGGAACAATCGGTCAGCTGCTGGCACCTGTTGCCAAAAAGGTTGTAGGTATTGAAATTGTAAAAGAAGCAGTTCTGGCAGCAAGAGAAAATGCTGCTGAAAATGGACTTACCAATTGTGAGTTTATTGCAGGGGATGTGTTAAAGGCAATTGATGAAGTAGAGGATAAGCCTGATTTTATTGTCCTTGATCCTCCCCGGGAAGGAATTAATCCGAAAGCTTTGGGGAAAATACTCAGCTATCAGGTAGAAAACATGGTTTATATCAGCTGTAAGCCAACAAGTCTTGCCAATGACCTTGAAGCAATACAGGCAGCAGGCTATCAGGTAAAAAAGGTGTGCTGTGTGGATATGTTTCCGTGGACGGCGAATATTGAGAGTGTATGTCTGTTGACTAAAAAATGAATACTTTCATTAAAAACAAACATAAAGGAGTAATAGTATGAAAAAAATAATAATACCTTCTGTACTTGTGTTTGTTGCAGTTGTAACAGCAATAGTTGTGTTTGCGATTAACAGTAACGACAAATACAGACTTATAAAGATTAAAAGCTTTGAGGGAGAGGTGGTTGTTGACCGTGACGGAGAGGACACTGATGCCTTTGACGGAATGAACCTTATCCCTGATGATAAGGTTGAAGTTAAGAAGAACTCCTTTCTTGAGCTTCTCTGCGACAGCGATAAGCACATCTGCGCCGAGGAGAATACAAGCTTTGTTATTGACAGCAACGGAAATGAAAAAGACGGCTATATCACTATTGAGCTTCTTTACGGAAAGGCCCTTTTCACCATTGATAACAAGCTTCCCGAGGACTCGTCCTTTGACGTAAAAACCCCAAATGCAACCCTCAGCGTAAGGGGTACAGAGTTTTCGGTTGAGTATAATCCCCAAACCAAAGAAACAACTGTAGAGGTTTTTGAGGGAAAGGTTTGGGCGGCTTATAACGGAAGGGAAGAAACCCTTCAGAAAGGTGATGTGAGAATTATCGGCACACTCACCCCTACGATAACGCCTTCCGATGATAATGACCAGCCCCAGTCTCCCGACGACGATAACGAAAACCCCGTAAATGGTGAAAACGAAAATACTTACAATGCAAGCTTCATTGTTGAAAGAATTTTTTCAAATACCCCGGACTACGATACAGCTCCTCCCAGCTATATTACAATGACTTATCTTGAGGCTGAGGGAGTGGCTTTGGAAGGTGATTACACTAATCCTCCTTTGGAAAGCTATATTCAGGAGATTGAGGAAAAGTATATCCAGAACCTTATGCCAAAGACTATTATACTTTTTGAGGATACCAAACAAAGGCTTATTGAATATGGCAAGGACGGAATTGTCCAGTCTCCTATAGGAATAGGCAAGTGGCTTGAGGATTTTGAAGTTCAACAGATTGTTCTTGTTGACAGGGGAGGAAATTACTACAAATTCAAGCCGGAGGATGTTTATATAGAGTGGATAATTAACCAATCCGAAACAGACGTCTGGGATAATTACATTACATATTATCCCATGGGCTATGGAGGAGAAGTGGGGGCGCCTTATAGAATTACAGGTATGAAGTATCACTTCTTCGGCACAGCTGAAAAATATGAATAATTGGCTTTTGGAATTGGACCGGTAAAAGTTCCGGAGATATGGTATAAGAGATTAATTAAAAAAACACTTTAAAAATGGATGCGAAGCGTATATAATACTAGCTGTATTACGGATGCTTCAATCCGTTGATTATTTAACAAAAGAGGAAAAAAGATGGAATTTTTAAAGAAAAAAGGATTAGGTATTCTTGTGTGTGGGCTTATTGCAGGAATCTCAACATTTCTTGGCTCACTTTCAATTGGTAACTTTTCACTTGAGGTTATAGGGGCACCGGTTTTTGCCATTCTGATGGGTATGATAATCACTCTTATTGTACCGACATTTGCAACCAATAAAAACATGGCAGGGGGCATTAAGTTTACATCCAAAAAGATTCTCCAGTGGGCTGTTATCATACTTGGATTTACACTTAACCTTGGCACAATAGCAAAGGTAGGTAGTAAGAGTCTTCCTGTTATTATTTCAACAATTACGATTTCGTTATTAACAGCAATGTTGATGATGAAGATACTTAAGGCAGATAAGAAAGTTTCCTGCCTGATTGGTGTCGGTTCGTCAATATGCGGCGGCTCTGCCATAGCTGCTACGGCTCCGGTTATTGATGCGGATGACGAAGAAGTTGCACAGTCAATTTCTGTTATCTTTTTATTTAATGTTCTTGCAGCACTTATTTTCCCGTCCCTGGGTAAAGCAATCGGACTTGGTTCAGAGGGATTTGCAATATTTGCAGGTACAGCGGTAAATGATACTTCTTCCGTAACAGCAGCGGCTTCAACAGCAGAAGGTATTTATGGTGTTGAAGGTATTCTTTCCGCTGCGGTAACTGTAAAACTTACAAGAACACTTGCAATTATTCCCATTACACTGATTCTGGCATTTATTAGAACTCACAGAGCTAAGAAAAATGGTGGAAACGGTTCGAGCGTTGACTTTAAGAAGATATTCCCTTGGTTTATCCTTTTCTTCGTCGGGGCTGCCATTATTACAACCATTGTAAGCGCAATGCCTGCAAGTTCATTTACAGATTTTTACAGCACAGGTTTTGTCAAGGCAATGAAATGGCTTGCTAAGTTTTTTATTGCAATGGCTATGTGTGCAATTGGTCTTAACACCAACATTGTTAACTTGATTAAAAAAGGCGGAAAGCCAATTTTAATGGGATTCTGCTGTTGGGTAGCAATCACTCTCGTATCAATCGGAGTGCAGATGCTGACAGGTATTTACTATACAAACATCTGATGCTTATATGTTATCCTGATTTGCTTGCTTTTTTTGCATTATAGTGGTAAACTAAACCCGTTAATGCAGGAAACTGAACTCCAATGCAGAAGTTCTGCAGAGGGGCATTACGCCTTCATGGAGGTAAATATAACTTATTTTTTGGAGGTACATCATTATGGCATGTTTTCTTGTTCCGGCTGCAGAAGCTATTGTTACAACTGTTGCTGCAAAGGTAATTCAGAAAAGAGAAAAAGAAGAAATCGTAGAGGTTTCTTTTTCGGATGGTTCCGTTTGTGAGGCGGAAAAGACCAGGTTTTCTACAAAGCTTGGATGGTTAAATAAATTATTATGGGGCGGTTCTGCTCTTCTTGCTTTTGAACATGTATGGCACGGTGAAGTGGTTCCTTTCTTTCCGTTCCTTACAGCTGTTGAATCAGGAGAAACAGCAGAAATGCTTCTTGAAATGGGCACGGCAGGTGTAACCATGGCAGTTCTGGTTACTGTTGTATGGGGTGGTATGGTTGCAGTTTCTTCCTTTGCAGAAAAGAAAGCACTCCGGGTGGCTTCACTGATTAAGGGAGGTTCAAAGGCATGACTTTATTAACTACGGTTTTTGCGGCAGTTGTTTCCACAATTGTCTGGTATGCAGGAGCACCAAAGAGTGAAATGAAAGTGGGAATTCTCTGCTGGCTGTATTGGGGAGCATCCCTTATGTGGTTGGCAGATGCGATTTTTGAATATGCGGAGCTTGGAGCTGAATTTTTTGCACCTGCACCTGTTGATATGCTCAATGATTTTTATCTTGGCTTGTCTGTTGTAGCACTTGGATTAATAATATGGCTTGTTGTTTTGCTTATAAAAGATCCCAGGGGTGTTGTGAAGGAAGCATTGTTTAAGAAAAAATAGTGTCATTAATAAGTGGTTCTGCGAAAAACGCAGAACCTTTTTTGTATACTCATGGCACCGGAAAGCAGAGTGCCTTTAGAAGCGGGAGAGAATTTCCTGCAATCTGACTACATGGCCGTCTGTTGACGGCAGAGTTACTGGGGGGAATATGAATTTAGATGATTTTTTTATTAAACATCCCAAGGTGGCAGTTGCATTTTCCGGAGGTGTGGATTCTGCATATCTTTTGTATGCCGCAAAACAATATGGCGTATGGGTACAGGCATATTATGTGAAATCTGCTTTTCAGCCCCGGTTTGAATCGGATGATGCATTAAGGCTTGCCAGGTATCTGGACATTCCAATGCGGGTATTGACGGTTGATGTATTGTCATCTAAAATTATTACAGATAATCCGGCTGACAGGTGTTATCATTGTAAACGTATGATTTTTGAAAGGATTATACAGGGGGCAGCGGAGGATGGTTTTTCAGTGCTGTTGGACGGAACCAATGCATCTGATGATGCACAGGATCGTCCCGGAATGCGTGCACTAAAGGAGTTGGCTGTATTATCTCCGCTAAGAGAATGTGGACTTACAAAAACCGAAATCAGAAAACTTTCAAAAGAAGCAGGATTATTTACATGGGATAAACCGGCCTATGCCTGCCTTGCTACAAGGATTCAAACAGGAGAGAAAATTACCGGAGAAAAATTGTGTGCAACAGAAGCAGCTGAGGATTTTCTGTTTTCCCTTGGATTTACGGATTTCAGGGTGAGGAGAATGGGCAATGCCGCTAAAATACAGGTTCCTGTAATGCAGATTGAAAAGTTGTTTGAATACAGGGAAAAAATAGTTGAAGAACTGAAGAAATATTATTCTGATATTCTTTTAGACCTGGAGGGAAGGTAATGAAAACTGAAATTAAAAGGATTCTGGAGGGAGTACAATCCGGAGAGATATCTGTGGATGAGGCACTTCTGGCGATAAAAAAAGAACCCTTTGAGGATATAGGCTATGCAAAAATTGACATGCATCGCGGCATCCGTCAGGGTGTACCGGAGGTTATATATGGTGCCGGAAAAACTGCAGAGCAGATTATTGGAATTGCAGAAAAAATGAAAAGTGGTGGTCAGGCTACAATTCTTATTACTCGAATTTCCCGGGAAACAGCAGAAAAAATCGGCAAGGTTTATGAGCTTGATTACCGTGCAGAAGCCGGAATAGGTATCATTGGCACCATCCCAAATCCAGATGGAATCGGAAAGATTGTTGTGGCAACCGGTGGAACCAGTGATATCCCTGTGGCAGAAGAAGCTGCAGTAACTGCAGAGGCACACGGAAATGAAGTAATTAGACTTTATGATGTGGGAGTAGCCGGACTGCATCGTCTGCTTGCACATCTGGATGAAATCATGAGTGCCAGTGTTATTATTGCTATAGCGGGAATGGAAGGTGCTTTGGCAAGTGTAATCGGAGGGCTGGCAGATTGTCCTGTGATTGCAGTACCGACAAGTGTGGGATATGGTGCATCATATTCCGGTTTGTCAGCACTTCTGTCTATGCTTAATTCCTGTGCGGCTGGTGTATCCGTTGTTAATATTGACAATGGCTTCGGAGCCGGATATCTGGCAGGCATGATTAATCATATGGAGGCAAAAAAGTGATGAAAACATTGTATCTTGACTGCGGAATGGGAGCAGCAGGCGATATGCTTGGTGCAGCACTTTTAGAACTGATTCCCGATAAAGAAGAATTTATAGATAAGCTAAATAAACTGGGAATTCCCGGTGTTACATATTCCTGTGAGACATCAAAAAAATGCGGAATTATGGGTACTCATATTACTGTAAAGGTCAAAGGTGAGGAAGAATATGAGTCTGAAGATGCTATGGAAGATTATTTCAGGCATGAAACAGCACACCGGCACGGATCCGGTCATACTCATAATCATGAGAAAAACGTGAATGACGGACAAAATCAGAAGCATGAAAATAGTCATGAGCATATTCACCCGCATGGTAGTATGCATGAAATAGAACATATTGTTGAAAAACTTCCTGTTTCTGAAAAGGTAAAGACCCATATCCTTGCGGTTTATTCTCTGATTGCTGAAGCGGAAAGTCATGTTCACGGAGTTCCTGTCAGTGAAATCCATTTTCATGAGGTTGGAACACTGGACGCAGTTGCTGATATTACTGCGGTTTGTATGCTGATGGAACAGCTGTCTCCAGGGCAGGTAGTGGTTTCGCCGATTCATGTTGGCAGCGGTCATGTAAAATGTGCTCATGGAATTCTTCCTGTTCCTGCACCTGCAACTGCCTATATTCTTCGTGATGTGCCGGTTTACGGTGGTGAAATAAAGAGTGAACTGTGTACTCCTACCGGAGCGGCATTGTTAAAGTACTTCGCAAGTGAATTTGGAAACATGCCGGTTATGAAGACTACCGCCATTGGTTACGGTATGGGAAAAAAAGATTTTGCTGTTGCCAACTGTGTCCGGGCAATGCTTGGTGAAACTGAAGATTCAGAGGATACCATCATAGAACTTAAATGCAATCTTGATGATATGACGGCTGAAGCACTTGCCTTTGCGGAAGAACAGCTTTTGACCGAAGGAGCATTGGATGTATATTCAACGGCCACGCAAATGAAGAAATCCCGTCCGGGGATTATGCTTTCGGTCATGTGCCGTCCGGAGGACAAAGACAGGATGGTACGGCTTATATTCCGTCACACCACTACACTTGGAGTGCGTGAAAATATCAGTCATCGGTATACACTCTCACGTACCATTCAGACCGTGTCAACAGAATTCGGAGATATAAGGAAGAAGGTTTCCACCGGCTATGGAGTTACAAGAGTAAAGTATGAATATGAAGATATTGCCCGTATGGCCAGAGAGCAGCATATGAGCATTGCGGATGTGACAGATACTTTGAAAGAAAAAGAAAAGACTGAAAAAGGCATTGTAAAGAAAGGGTAAAAAATGAAAAGTATATTGATTAAAGATACTACAAAAGAGGAAAGAATTGCATTAATTAAAGAGTGGCTTCCACAGGATGACGGATTGGATGACTGTGAAATTGACCTTTGGGATATGTATCGTGATTATATAAACGGTAAAAGGGAAATCGCAGAGATTAATGCTTCGTTTCAGACTGAGTATTACAGTGAATGAAACGGAATGTGATTTCATATATTTTTGAAAAGTTAGTTTTGTAATTTGGGAAAGTGGACATACTAATTGCAAAAACAGTCAGGAGCAGAATTGAACAGTCTGCTGCGGAACGGAGCATGAATGGAATCAGTATGGAGAAAGCAGATACCCAATATTACTGCGCAAAAGGAAACGATGTCGGGCGGAACTTCAGGTCTGCCCGGCATTTTACATTTTGATGTCATTGTGATTGGAACAGGCATGTCAGGTCTGCTGACGGCTTATTATCTTCAAAAGGAGGGACTTAAAGTTATGGTGCTGGAGGCAAAAACCATTGCTTCCGGACAAACGGAAAAAACAACGGCCAAGGTAACAAGCCAGCACGATTTAAAGTACCATAAGCTGATTAAGACAGTGGGGGTAAAAAAAGCGTGGATGTACGCACGGGCCAACGAAGAAGCAATACGGGAATACGAAAGGCTGATCCGTGAGGAAGAAATACCATGTGACTGGAAGCGTGTTCCGGCATACTTATACAGTACCCGGAATGATGAGCCCCTGAAAAAAGAAGCAGAGGCTGCTTTACGGCTTGGAATCAAGGCCCGGTTTACAAGGGAAACTGAGCTGCCCTTTTCGGTGGAGGGAGCGTTATGCTTTCCCAATCAGGCGCAGTTTTCGCCCCTTGCATTCCTAAAGCACATTGCCGGTCAGCTTATGGTTCTGGAAAACACAAAGGTACTGGATATTAATGGTCATAAGGTAAAAACGGAAAAAGGGATATTTTCTGCGGAGCATATTGTTGCGGCCACCCACTATCCCCTTCTGAATCTGCCGGGATTTTATTTCCTGCGCCAACATCAGGAGAGAAGTTATGTGCTGGCACTTTCCGGCTGTAAACATTTTGAAGGAATGTATTACGGAATTGAAAAAAACGGACTTTCCTTCAGACAGGCAGGAGAGTATCTGCTGCTGGGCGGAGGCGGTCACAGAACCGGAGAAAACCAACAGGGCGGTGCATATGATTTGCTGCTGGGTGATGCACGTAGATATTTCCCTCATTGCAGGGAAGCAGCCCGTTGGTCCGCTCAGGATTGTATGCCTCATGACGGAATACCTTTTATCGGGAAATATTCCGTATTTACCCCACAGCTTTATGTAATCACAGGTTTCCAAAAGTGGGGAATGACCTCCTCCATGGTTGCTGCCATACTTTTACGGGATATGATTTGCGGAACAGATAACCCTTATGAGCCTCTCTTTACCCCTCAGAGGATGAATTTTCGTGGGGGATTCCCGAATCTTGTCCATGATGTGGGCATTAGTGTAAAAGGATTATGGAAGGGTGCATTCCACTGTCCTAAGGAAACAGGAGCTTCCCTGCCTAAGGGTCATGGTGGGATTGTAACCGTAAACCGGAAGCGGTACGCCTGCTACAGAGATGAACAGGGAATGCTTCATTGCATTTCGGCAAGATGTCCCCACATGGGATGTGAACTGAGCTGGAATCCGGATGAGAAGACCTGGGACTGTCCATGTCATGGTTCCCGTTTTGATGCAGACGGAAATCTTCTGGATAATCCGGCGAAGAAAGATGATGAAAAAAATTGAAAGCTTTGAAAAAATTCGAAAAAATGTTCGTGTTCGATTGATTTTTATCCGTGAAGTGGTATATAATAGGTGCAGACAAAAAAACTAACGGGTCACTTATAAAATCTTCTTTTAGGTGAACGGAAAAATGTGGAGAGAAAGGGCATGTCAAAACAGCAACAATCTGAACAGCAACGAATTTATATTGCTATTGATTTAAAGTCATTTTATGCTTCCGTGGAATGTGCGGAGCGTAAGCTTGATCCGTTGAACACCAATCTGGTGGTGGCGGATGAAAGCCGGACGGAAAAAACAATCTGTCTTGCAGTTTCACCATCCCTTAAAGCCTATGGTATTCCCGGAAGAGCAAGACTTTTTGAGGTAATACAAAAAGTAAAAGAAATTAATTGTGAACGTAAATGTAAAGCTCCGCAGTATACCTTTACAGGTAAAAGTGTTTTTGCCGGTGAACTTAAAGAACATCCTGAATTCGAACTGGATTACATCGTTGCAACTCCTCACATGTCCCGCTACATGGAAGTCAGTGCCGGAATCTACAACATATATTTAAAATATATTGCCCCGGAGGACATACATGTTTACTCTATTGATGAGGTATTCATTGACGCTACTGCCTATTTAAAAACCTATGGGCTCACGGCAAGGGAACTTACCATGAAAATGATACGTGATGTTCTGAAGGAGACAGGCATCACTGCAACCGCAGGTATTGGTACAAATCTGTATCTTTGTAAAATTGCCATGGATATTGTGGCAAAAAAAATGCCTGCAGATAAAGACGGAGTAAGAATTGCGGAGTTGGACGAAATGTCTTATCGCAGACAGCTGTGGGAACACAGACCTTTGACAGACTTCTGGAGAATCGGCAGGGGCTATTCCAAAAAGCTGGAGCAAAACGGACTTTATACCATGGGAGATATTGCACGATGCTCTGTGGGTGATTTGGGAAACTATCATAATGAGGCGCTGCTTTATAAATTGTTTGGAATCAATGCGGAGCTCCTGATAGACCATGCATGGGGCTGGGAACCCTGTACCATGGAAGACATTAAATCCTACAGACCGGAAAGTAACAGTCTAAGCTCCGGTCAGGTGCTGCAGTGTCCCTATGATTTTGAGAAGGCAAGGCTGGTTATTCGTGAAATGACGGACCTGCTTGTTCTTGACCTTGTGGATAAAGGACTGGTAACAGACCAGATGGTATTGACTGTGGGCTACGACAGGGAAAATTTTGAAAACCCGGAGAAATTAAAGTGTTATAATGGGGAAATAACTAAGGACTACTATGGTAGAATAATTCCTAAATCTGCACATGGCTCCATTAATCTTGGACGGCAGACCTCATCAACTAAAGTAATCATGGAAAAAGTCACAGAGCTGTTTGACCGGATAGTAGACCCCAACCTGACTGTCCGGAGAATGTATGTGGTAGCCAATCATGTAATTCACGAAAGCAGAATTCCTAAATTACAGAATGTGCAGCTGGATTTCTTTACAGACTATGAGGCTTTGGAAAAACAACAGGAAGAAGAAAAGAAGGAATTTGTCCGTGAAAAAGAAATCCAAAAAGCAGTGCTGAGTATTAAAAAGCGGTATGGCAAGAATGCTGTATTAAAGGGAATGAATCTGGAAGAGGGTGCCACTGCTATTGCACGCAATTCTCAGGTGGGAGGACACAAGGCGTAAAAATTTTCAATATTTAAGATATATCAAAAAGTAAAATGATTGACATTCTAAAATATGAGAGGTAGGTGACCACAGTGGAGAACCCTGTTTATCATAAAAACAAATATGAGGATATAATTTCCATGCCACATCATATTTCCATAAACCGTCCCCAAATGGACAGAGGAAACCGTGCCGCCCAGTTTTCGCCTTTTGCAGCCCTGACGGGTTATGAAGCGGCTGTTGCGGAAACAGCCCGTCTGACAGAAAGGAAAACGGAGATTTCAGAAGAAACCAGGGCAGAACTGGATGAACGTCTGAAAATTATTATGAATCGTCTGCCGGAAAGATCAACGGTATCCATAACATATTTTGAGCCTGACGGACGGAAATCAGGAGGCTCTTATGAAACAATAAACGGTATTGTCCGCAGAATTGATGAAACGGAAAGAACGATTATTCTTGCAGACCAAACCAAGGTGTCCATAGATGATATATGCGCCATTGAGGGAGAAATTTATCGTTTTCCGGATGACAGCTATGATGATTCTCAGAAATTCTGAACAAAATGAACCGCAATCACATATATTGTATTGATATGTATAATTTATGAGGGAAAAATGCAAGTTGACAATTATGTGGTGAAGTCGCTGGAACTGCATCTGTTTTTTGCACGTATAATGAAAGAGCATGCTCTGTTTCTGCAGGCGGGCTTTACGCCGGCCGGTGCTGCGCTTGCCCATGAGGCTGAGTGTTACAGGCAGGAATTTGAAAAGCTTTTATGCCATGCGGTGGCACTGGGCAACGGGGTTGTAAGCCAGCAGGTGCTTCGTTCGGGAGAAATTGTAACAGAATTTACACCATTGGCAGAAAGACAGACGGAACAGTTTACAGGTATTGAAATCAACAAAGAAATAACGGCCCGGGAAATGCGGTTGAACTGCGGCTGCAGGCAGTGTTCATTCCGACCTGAAATGTTCCGGCAGGTGAAAAGGCTGAATCAGACTGCCTTAAAGCTGTTGGACGGGCTGATAGCACTGAAAGAAAAAACTTTAAGCAAAGTATTATGCTGCGAAATTTTCACTTTGAATTATCCGCTGTTGATTGAACACATCATCCGGGAGGCAAAGCTGTACCGGGATTATGTTGCAATACTTGAGAAAGAAGGCAGGCTCAGTGATGGAGCCATGAAGGATTTTGAGTGTTTCTGGAATCAGATTATGATGGAGCATGCCCTGTTCATCCGCGGACTGCTGGATCCTTGTGAAAATGAATTGTATGAATCGGCGGATGATTTTGCAAAAGAGTACTGTGAATTGCTGGAAAGCAGTAAACGTGCCCACAATCATACGATGGCAGAAATGTCATTGGAGGAAACACTGCGGTTCCGGGAATTTAAGATGGCAGGGACCAGGGGAATTGAGCAGTGTAAGATTCGTTCCATTATTCTGCCCCTGCTTGCGGATCATGTATTGCGAGAGGCAAACCATTATATACGGCTATTGAGAGGATAGTTCATACTTTGGTCTTGACAATCTGTTTTTTTTATGATAGCATGCACTTAGAAATGAGCAAAGTCGTTCTGTACGTGGTACAGAGCGGCTTTTTCTTTTTATATTTTTCCCACAATGTTTCGTGTGGTGAATTGGCAAGGAGATGAAGCGTATGTATGAGTTATTTGACAGAACCGATACCATTAACCAGCTGCTTGCAAGGTATGGAGTAAAATTCGGAATATACAAAAACGGAGAATTTAAGGAACAGCTTTTTCCGTTTGATTCCATCCCGCGTATAATCGAAAAAGATGAATTCGACATGCTGGAAAAAGGGCTTATACAGAGAGTAACCGCATTAAACTGTTTTCTGGCTGATATTTACGGTGATAAAAAGATTGTAAAGGACGGTGTTATTCCGGAGGAATTCATTTTCTCATCTTCCGGGTTTACAGGTATATGTGACGGAGTAAAGCCGGTAAAAAACATCTACAGTCATATATCCGGCATCGATCTGGTACAGGCTAAGGATAAACGCTGGTTTATACTTGAAGATAATCTGAGAGTGCCTTCAGGTGCATCCTACCCCATGATAGCAAGAGAACTCTGCAGGAGGTCAAGCCCTGAAACATTTCATCGCAGTCATGTGGCGGACAACAGAAATTATGCGGAACTCTTAAAGGAAACCATGGATTTCTGCAACACGGGAGGAATTAATGTAATTCTGACTCCGGGACGGTATAATGCTGCATACTTTGAACATTCTTACCTTGCAGAGAAAACCGGTTCCGTGCTCTGCACCGGAAAAGATCTGGTTGTGGAAAATGACACGGTATATTATCTGGGCTATAATAACAGAAAAGAAAGAGTCGGTGCAATTTACAGAAGAATTTCCGATGATTTCCTGGATCCGATGGCTTTCAGGGAGGATTCCGTAATAGGAACGCCAAATCTGTTCGCCGCATACAAGAAGGGAAATGTAGCCCTTATTAATGCACCGGGCAACGGAGTTGCTGATGACAAAGGAATTTATTATTTCGTCCCGAAAATGATAAAATACTATCTTGGTGAGGAATGTTCCGGTTTAAGTAATGCACCTACATATCTGCCGTATTATGAAGAGGACATGAAATATGTTCTTGATAATTTTGATAACCTTGTACTTAAAGATGTGGCAGAAGCAGGCGGATACGGAGTAGTATTCGGGAACAGTATGACGAAGGAAGAAAAAGAAAACTTTATTTGTCTGCTGAAAAAAGAGCCAAGACGTTTTATTGCACAGGAAGTTATTGATTTCCTTGATATTGATATTTTTGAAAACGGAAAACGGGTACCCAGAAAGGCGGATTTACGTGCCTTTGTACTGACTGGTGAAAACGTAAAAGTCTGGAAAAGCGGACTGACCAGATTTTCAAGGAATCCGGATTCATTCATTGTGAATTCATCTCAGGGAGGAGGTTTTAAGGACACATGGGTATTATCACAGTAGAAAAGGTTGATCATCTTTTATGGCTGGGCAGATATATTGAACGGGTTCATACAACACTTAAAGAATTTTTTGTGGACTATGACAATATGATTGATGTCAGTGATGACGCTTATAAGGATTATTGCAGGAGAATTAACGTTCCGGATGTTTATGGTTCCAAAGAGGTGTTTCTGCAGAAGTATCTTTTTGACGATACTGATATTAATTCCGTGGCAAGTAATCTGAACAGAGCTTATGACAATGCTATTGTCATAAGGGATGATATCGGCTCCGAAACTCTGTCGTATATACAGCTTGCTGTATATGACATTGAAAAGGCAAAATCTGCACCGTCCACTATTGTGGAGCTGCAGGGAATAATCGACCACATCCTTGCTTTCTGGGGCTGTGTGGATGATATGGTGGATGAAGAGTGCATCAGAAGTATTATGAAAGCCGGACGTAGAATTGAAAGGCTGGATCTTTACCTTCGTTTTAACATGCCGGCTCCGGTATTAAAACGTGAATTGAAAAAACTTAACCGCCGTATCGTAAGAACAGGCATTACATATAACACGGAAAGTCTTGAAAATCTTCCGTATCTGTTAAACCAGCCGGAAATTGATTATGAGGCGGCACTTGAGATGGTCGAAAGCATAGTCTGACAGCCTGACACATGAGGTTTCTTCTAGGGGTAACCCTTAAATCACTGGATGATTTCGGGGTCGCCCTTTTGTGCGTATAAATATGGGATAAATACTAAATCAGAATGTGGCACGGATACAGGCATAAAACGCTGCATTTCAGAAAGGGGATGTTGGTATTACTTTATTAGATTATCAATACGATGTTAATATTGATTTCGGACAGAATGTAACAAATCATTATTTTGCCTTTAAGGCTTTTCCGGGAGATACAGCCAGACAAAAGGTTGAGTATACCCGGATGAGTATAGAGCCTGATGCCATATACAGTAAAAGCGTGGATTCTTTCGGAAATAAGTACATTTATGGCAGCATTCCGGAAAAACATTCCTCTTTCCGGTTTCATGTAGAAGGAAAACTTCGGACGGGACTGGAAATATATGAGGAAAAGACAAAAATTGAGGAACCGTCGATTTATCTGTTCAGAAACCAATCGGAATATACCGTACCGGGAAATGCCATAAAAACCTTTCATGAAGAAGTGGCTTCCAGATACACAGGCAGTATTTATCAGAGAATACTGGGCTATATGAACAGTGTACATCAGGTATTTTCTTACGAAAAGGGAGTTACTGATGTTAAAACAAATGCGGAACAGGCCATGGAGTTCAGGAAAGGTGTGTGCCAGGATTATGCACATGTACTGCTTTCACTCTGCCGTATGGATAAAATTCCCGTCAGGTATGTTGTAGGAATGATGAGGGGAGAGGGTGCCAGCCATGCCTGGGTGGAGGCTCTTTGCGGGGGATACTGGTATGGTTTTGATCCAACCAACAATATGTTGGTAAATGACAGGTATATCAAGATATCCCACGGAAGGGATTTTGGCGACTGCACCCTGAGCCGGGGCATTTTTACAGGCAGCGGCAGTCAGATACAGCAGGTAAATGTACGTGTGGGAGAGTGCCAGTAAATTTATGGAAAAATTCAAAAAATGAAATAAACATGGGAATGGAGGATAACTATGATACAGGAAGTTGCATCGGTATCATTACCGGTAGATGAAAAACTGAGAATCGAAAAAAACAGGATAATGCCTGTGGGTGATGGGGAAAAGCCACGGAAACGAATCAGTATTGTTACCGGAACTCACGGAGATGAACTGGAGGGGCAGTATGTCTGTTATGAAGTTATTAGACGTATCCGGGAAAATATTGATCTTTTAGACGGAATTGTTGACATTTATCCGGCCCTTAACCCTTTAGGAATTGACAGCATAACAAGGGGTATTCCGGGCTTTGATCTGGATATGAACAGAATCTTTCCGGGCAATGCCGACGGTTCAATGGCAGAATATATTGCTTCTAAAATCGTGGAGGATATTGCGGGATCCGATATATGCATTGATATCCATGCCAGCAACATTTTTTTGAAAGAAATTCCACAGGTCAGAATCAGTGAAATTACAAAAGAAAAGCTGGTTCCTTATGCAAAGCTGATTAATGTGGATTTTATCTGGGTTCATTCGGCAGCTACGGTGCTGGAATCCACTCTGGCACATTCCTTAAACTCAATCGGAACTCCAACGTTGGTTGTTGAAATGGGTGTGGGAATGAGAATAACAAAAGAGTATTGCAGACAGCTTACAGACGGAATTTTTAACCTGATGAGAGAAACCGGTATCTGGAAGGGAGAAACAGCTGTAACGGTAAAGCCTCTTATATCGGATAAAAATGAGGTTAATTTTATTAACGCCATGGTGCCTGGGATTTTTATCCCCGAAACGGAGCATGGCAGTTATGTAAAAAAAGGGGAACATATCGGCGTCATTCTGAATCCGCTTAGCGGAAATGCAGATGAAACTGTAGTTTCACCCTGCGACGGACTGGTCTTTACATTAAGAGAGTATCCTGTTGTGAATGAAGGATCACTCATAGCAAGAATACTTCCAAGATAAGGAGAAAAAGGGATATGAAGGAAGAAATTTTATTTGAAACTAAATCCATATACAGGGATTCCCTGCGTGTAAAGGGAATGGTTTTCGGAGAGGGTGAAAAGTCAGCATGTATTGTTGGAAACACAAGAGGAAATGAATTCCAGCAGCTTTATACCTGCTCGAGACTGATAAAAGAACTGACTCGTCTGGAAGAGGAAGGCAGAATTAAAGATGGTCATTCTATTATGGTTATTCCTTCGATAAATCCATATTCAATGAATATTGAAAAAAGGTTCTGGCCTACAGATAATACGGATATTAACAGAATGTTTCCCGGTTATGATAAAGGAGAGACCACCCAGCGTATCGCTGCAGGTGTTTTTGAAAAGATTAAGGACTATAAAATGGGAATGCAGTTTACCAGTTTTTACATGCCGGGAACTTTTATTCCTCATGTGAGAATGATGCAGACAGGTTACGAAGATATTGAAGGTGCAAAGCTTTTCGGACTGCCTTATGTGGTTGTCCGTAAGCCAAGACCTTATGATACAACCACTTTGAATTATAACTGGCAGATATGGGGCTGCAGGGCATATTCTGTGTATACAAGTGAAACACGGAGTATAAATCAGGAAACTGCCGAACAGGCAGTCAGGGGAATATTAAACTATCTGTCTAAAAATGATGTTATAAACTATTCTTCCCACAACGGATATATTTCCACTGTAATAAACAGTGATAAACTGGTTTCGTTAAAATGTAAAAATGCCGGTATTTTTACAGGTATACTTAAAACAGGAATGCCGGTAAGCCGTGGAGATGTGGTTGCGGAAATTATTGATCCGTATAGTGGTAAAATTCTGGAGAGCATTATATCTCCGGTAAATGGTATCATATTTTTTATGCACAACAGCGCACTGACATATTCCAATGTGGCGTTGGCAAAAATTATACCGGATGAGAGTTGATATTCTGCCTCTTTGTTCCATTAAAAGAAGATACTTACAACCGGAAGAGTAATAAGGGATGCTATGGTTGTAAGAACAATACCGCCGGCCATGAATTTGTTATCACCACCATATTCCTGTGCGATAATTGCGGTCATGCTGCCTGCCGGCATTGAAATCAGAATCAGAAATACACGTTTCATGGTTTCATCTAAAGGAAGCAGACTCACAAGAAGACTGCAAAGAATTGGAAGGGCAAGCATTCTCAGTGCAATATAGAAATACATCCTCACGTTTTTAACAATCCTGGCAAAATCTGCCGTGGCAACCGAATATCCTATTAACAGCATGGAAACAGGAATGCAGGGATTGCCCATATATGTACAGAAGGAGCTAATTACATTTGGAATTCTGATATCACCGAAAAAGATAGCCAGAGCAATTGCAGAGGAAATCAGTCCGGGGTTTAACAGGAGAGTCTTCGCAAGTGATTTCATGCTTTTCTTGTTTTGTCCTTCTGCGTAAGCATCGCAGGAGTGTAATACCAGATGAACGCCATAAGTGTAAATAATTACATTATAGATAAGCATATAGATTGCAACATAGATTACATACTGCTTTCCAAGAAGAGAGCTTACAACGGGAATTCCCATAAATCCGCAGTTTGGAAAGAGAGTAAGCATACGGTATTTGTCTGCATCCGATTTTTCGGGATGAATCAGGAAAATAATTATCCAGCCTGCAACAAACAGTACAATATAAAATAGAAATACTAAAGCCAGGTTCTGCCAGAAAAGAGAACCGGTGGATTTTATGGACTGTCCTATAACGCTGTCAATTGTCAGAAATGGATTGAAAAGGTAAACTGTTATAGTCGATAACTTAGAGGAAACCTCCGGTGTTATCCAGTTCAGTCTTGTTAAAAGAATTCCAACACAGATCATGGCAAAAAGCATTATCATCTGTTGTGCCACAATAAATATGTCCATTTTTCTTCCTCCGGTTATTCATTGTAAAAATCATGGAGCGGTGCCAGATGCTTTTTTAAAGCTTCGGTCAGCATCTCCTGATTTTTGCTTTTTATAGCTTCAATTATTTCACCATGAACCTGCTGGGAACTTCTGATGGCATTTGCCGGATCGGGAGATTCCAGAATAAAATTCTTTTTAGTCATATTAAAAAGAGAAGCATGAAAAATTTTTATTATACTGTTGCGTGTGCAACCAACCAGATACAGGTGAAATTCCGTATCATATTTTGAAAACTCCCCAAAATTGTTTCTGCTTTTTTCCATTTGGGCATACAGGTTTTCCAAAGCAATGATATCTTCTTCTGTAATAAGGGGAAGATACATGTCTATTAAATTAATTTCCAGAAACTCTCTTGCATCTATAATATCCTTTGCAGAAACATTAGAAAGGTCCAGAGCATCTTCCAGTTTGTCTGCTATGTTGGAACTTGTCGGCTTGGAAATATAGTTTCCTTTTCCCGGGATATTTATAATCAGATTTTTTTCGGAGAGAATCTTGATTGCCTCACGAACCACGTTACGGCTTACCCCGTAGTTGACAGAAAGCTCCCTTTCTGAAGGCAGCTTGTCATTTTCGGCAAGTTTTCCTTCTGAAATATCTTTTAACAGGTCTTCCAATACGTTATTATATAATGCTGACTGCATGTTTTTTATTCCTTTCCGATTATCCTCATCACTTTATGGTGGATTATAACACAATAATGACAATTGTTCAACCGGTTGAACTGGTCGAACTGGTACTACCAGTTCAAAAGTCATGAAATTTATGAATTGTGTATAAATAAATTGAAAAATGGTCTTGCTATATTGTAAATTTTTAATATGGTGAAAAAAAGAAATGGAAAATTTTGTCGGTAATTTGTCTGGATTTTTACAGGAAACATAAAAAAATAATAGTTATTTCTCCGTCTTGACACTTTTGGGTGTGTGCGATTATATTAGTGCTATCAGTTGAGACAAAACGGTGAAAGGCAATGGCGCTAATCCAAAAGGGTTGGCGCTTTTTTTATTGTATGGAAACTGCATTCCCATACAATAAAAAACGCTCCGCGAGGATGCACAAGCGGACCCTTTATTCCATGTCCGGCTGAAATACACTACAGTTTATTTAGAAAGGTGGACACTATGAAAAAGAAAATTTTCGTATTACTCACTCTTGTAGCAGCAATGGCAATGTTTTTTGTTGGTTGCGGTAAGAAAGAAGAAGGAACAACTGCCGACGGTAAGAAAGTATTAAGAGTCGGAATGGAATGTATGAATGCTCCATACAACTGGACACAGACAGATGACAGCAACGGTGCAGTAAAGATTGCCGGAACAGATCAGTATGTAAATGGTTATGATGTAATGATTGCAAAGAAAATTGCCGAAGAAAACGGTATGGAACTTGAAGTTTATAAAATTGAGTGGGACGGCCTGATTATGGCAGTCCAGTCAGATAAGATTGATGCAATTGTAGCAGGTATGTCTGCAACAGAAGAAAGAAAAGAAAGCGTTGATTTCTCAGAAACCTACTATGATGCAAAGCACGTTGTCGTTGTAAGAAAAGACAGTGCATATGCAGGTGCAACATCACTTGATGATTTAAAGGGCTGCAGTGCAACTTCTCAGCAGGGTACAACACTTTATGAATCTGCAGGTCAGATTCCGGATGTAGATTTACAGGAAGCACTTCCGGATATCTCAAGTGTTATTGTTGCCGTTGATTCAGGACGTACTGACGCAGTAGTTGTTGAAAAGCCTATGGCTGTTGCAGCAGTAGCAACAAACTCCGATCTTGTAATGATTGAGTTTGAAGAAGGAAAAGGCTTTAATGTTGACGCAGGTGTTACAAACATTGCAGTTGCAACCAAGAAGGGTGATTCAGAAATCATGGATGCATGCAATAAGACAATCAGTGCAATCTCCGATGAAGAAAAGGATGAACTGATGGAGAAAGCAATTTCAATTCAGCCTGCAAGCGAATAATTAATAAACAGATATGAGGTGGTACGATGGGAATTTTAGCATCCTATCCGGCAGGTGGAACTTTTTGGGACTGGGTCGCCTTTCTGCTGGTTGAATATAAAGACGTTCTTTTAAACGGTGCTTTCTGGACTCTGGCAATTGCAGTAGTCGGAACCTTTATCGGTTGTATAATAGGTTTTGCTGTGGGAATTATTCAGACCATTGAGCTGGAGACAAATTGCAATTATGCAAAAAGAGCGTTGGTCGGACTGATAAAGCTGATTGCAAGAATTTACGTGGAAGTGTTCAGAGGAACACCAATGATCGTTCAGGCGATGGTAGTATACTATGGACTTTCCTATATGGGTATTCAGTGGGATGCTCTGTTCTGTGGTTTCTTTGTAGTTTCAATTAATACCGGCGCATATATGGCTGAATCAGTCAGAGGCGGTATCAGTTCTGTAAATGCCGGACAGTTTGAGGCCGGTAAAGTAATTGGTTTATCACACCTGCAGATAATGCTTTACATCGTACTTCCACAGGCTTTAAAAAATATTATGCCTCAGATTGGTAACCAGTTGGTTACCAATCTGAAGGATACTTCGGTTCTTAATGTAATTTCGGTTAACGAACTGTTCTTCAGCGGAAAAACCGCAGCCTCTGTTTACTACAAGTATTTTGAGGTGTTTATTATTGTAGCAGTAATTTATCTGATACTGAACCTGATTGTAACATTTATTCTTCGCCGTATTGAAAAACTTCTGGCCGGCAAGAAAGATTACAGTCTGTCTGAGTAAATCCTTTGGGAAAGGAGAAGATGTTATGGCAGTTGAGAAACCTTTAATTGAAGTCTATGACGTGACAAAAAAATTCGGTGATCATGAGGTTTTAAAAGGAGTTAATTTTAAGATATATCCTAAAGAAGTTGTCTGCATTATAGGTGCTTCCGGTTCCGGTAAAACTACAATGCTTCGCTGCATGAATATGCTTGAAACACCTTCCTCGGGCGGCGTGTATTTTAAAGGGCAGGACATTACCCAGTACAGTGCAGATGTACGTAAATCCCGCGAAAAAATGGGAATGGTGTTCCAGCAGTTTAATCTGTTTCAGAACAAAACGGTGTTGGAAAATTGTACATTGGGACTTCGCAAGGTGTTAAAAATACCAAAGGAAGAGGCAGAGAAGCGTGCATTATATTACCTTGATCGTGTAGGAATGAAGCCTCAGATGAATGCCAGACCTGCTCAGTTATCCGGTGGACAGCAGCAGAGAGTTGCCATTGCAAGAGCACTTTGCATGGAACCGGAAGTTATTCTTTTCGATGAGCCTACCAGTGCATTGGATCCTCAGATGGTTGGTGAGGTTCTTGAGGTTATGAAAAAGCTGGCAACCGAGGGAATGACCATGGTAATTGTAACACATGAGATGGCTTTTGCCAGAGATGTTTCTACAAGAACAATTTTCATGAGTGAAGGTGTCGTGGCAGAAAACAGAAATTCAAAAGAATTGTTTGCTAACCCTAAAAACCCTAAAACAAAGGAGTTCCTTGCAAGATTTATGGCAGGATAAGAAAGGAGTATTATGAGCAAATATATTGAAACAAGCATGGAAGGTCTTGGAATACGTTATGTAGAAGAAGGAGAGGAAGGCCTGGTACTGGGCTTTATAAAAGGAATCGCAGAATATGAAAAAATGTCTGACTGTGTAGTTGCTACGGAGGAAGGTCTCAGAAAGGCTATTTTTGAACAGCATGCCTGCAATGTACTTATTGTTGAATATGAAGGAAAGCCTATAGGATTTGCACTGTATTTTCATACTTTTTCAACCTTCTGCGGCAGAACAAACATGTATCTTGAGGATATTTTCCTTTATCCTGAGATGCGTGGAAAAGGAATAGGTAAAGAGGTGTTCAAGGCAGTTGTAAAAATTGCTCTGGAGGAAGGCTGCATGAGAATGGAATGGGTATGTCTCAACTGGAATGAGCCATCAATCCGTTTTTATAAGTCAAGAGGTGCTTTTCCAATGTCTGACTGGACTACATGGAGAATGACAACAAAAGAAATGGAAGAAGCAGTGAAATGATTATAACTGCTTTACAGGCTGAATAAGTGCCTTGACGGGAAAGGAAAAAGCATATGAAACTGCTGATATTCGGAACAACCAAACGGGAACAGAAAACCATTCTGGAAATCAATGAAACCATTAAGATATCCGAGCTTGCATTTACAGACGGTATTTTTTCACTGGAGAGAATTGAAGAAGTAAAAGGCTTCGATGCAATCTGGATAATGACCAACAGTCATATCGGTATGGCTGAAGCTGCGGCTTTAAAGGTGGCGGGAGTCAATTATATTATTTCCCGGGCAACCGGCATTGATCATCTTGAACTGGACGCACTTGAGCATTGTGGATTAAAGGCTGCAAATGTTCCGGATTATTCTCCTAATGCTATCAGCGAGCACACCGTACTGATGCTTTTAACAATGCTTCGTAAAATGAAACGTGAGCAGGCTTTGATATCCCGCAGAAATTTTGGTATTGAAGGTGTTTGCGGACGTGAGATAAGAACCATGACCATAGGGGTTGTTGGTGCAGGCAGGATTGGAAGACTGACAATGAAGGCCCTAAAAGGCTTTGGTGCAAAGCTTCTGGTTTATGCTCCTACCGTATATCCTGAGGTAGAGGAAATGGCAGAATATGTTTCTTTGGAAGAGCTGTTTGAAAAATCCGATGCTATTATTCTTCATTGTCCTCTTAAAGAAAGCAATTATCACCTGATTAATGAAGAAAGCCTGACAAAGTGCAAAGATGGTCTTGTGTTAATAAATACAGCCAGAGGCGGTCTGGTTGACGGCAAGGCAGTGCTTCAGGGACTGAAAAGTGGTAAAATATCAGGTTTCGGAATGGATGTATGGGAAACTGAGGATGAATTTATCCGTAAAGACCTTGGAAATATTCCTGTTTCTGATGAGGTTTTTGAAGAATTGCTTGAAAGAGAGGATGTAGTATATACCTCACATATTAGTTTTCTTACAGATCAGGCCTTATATGAAATCATGAGAATTTCTTTGGAGAATGCAGCGGAATATGAAAAAACCGGCGCATGTAAAAATGAAGTGACCCACCGATAATATTTGCCGGACCTGGGAATGGAGGACTCTTATGTTTGCGGATGTGACTTTTGTAAATGGTAAAATATATACAATGAAAGAAGAGGGAGATGTAGCCGAGGCGTTTGCCGTAAGGGATGGAAAATTTATCTTTACAGGTTCAAACGAAGAAGCTGAAAAAATTATCAGTGAAAAAACCATTGATTTAAAGGGCAGAACAGTTTACCCGGGATTCATTGATTGTCACCAGCATACCCTTGCTTATGCCAGAACCACAGAAGAGGTTAACCTTTGCGGAACGCGCAGCGTGGAGGAAGTTCTTGAAAGACTCAGAGAGAAAAAAAGCATTACTCCAAAAGGACAGTGGATTAAAGGCAGTGGTTTTAATCATGAACAGTTTTCGGATGTAAGGATTCCCACCAGAGAGGAACTTGACAGTGTAAGTACTGAACATCCTATTTTAATCAGCAGGTATTGCATGCATGTCCATGCAGCTAATTCCATGGCACTGGATATTGCGGGAATTGACGAAGATTTTCTTCCGGAAGTGCCAAACTCAGTAGAAAAGGATGATTCCGGAAAATTAAACGGAATTTTGAGAGAAAGCGCAGTGACACCGGTGTTACATAGTATTCCGGACATGCTGCCAACCTATGAAGACAAAAAAGAGGGATTATACAGAGCTTGCTGTGAAATGAACAGCTACGGCATTACAGGCATCCATCCTATACAGGGAAAATTCGTGGATGCAGATGAATATCTGAATCTATATCAGGATTTAGAGAAAGAGGGAAGGCTTACGGTAAGAGTTTATATTTCATTTGATGAATATCCTTCCTTCAATATGAAAACAGGATTTGGAAATGAAAAAATCCGATACGGATTTTATAAAATATACAGTGACGGTTCACTTGGTTCGAGAAATGCAGCTCTGTCGGAGCCGTATTGTGACAAGCCTGACAGTTGCGGACTTCTTAATCACAGTCCGGAAGAAATAAAAGAGCTTTGTCATAAAGCCTATGATATGGATTTGCAGATTGGTATTCATGCCATAGGAGATAAGGGTGTGGAAATTGCCCTTGATGCAATAGAAGAATGTTACAGGGAGAATCCTAAACCGGATGCACGTTTCAGACTGATACATGCAATTGTACTCAGAAAGGATTTGATTGAGCGAATTAAAAAGCTGCCTGTTATTGTAGACATTCAGCCAAGATTTACATCCAATTATAACATCTGGTGGTCTGAGGACAGGCTTGGACCTGAAAGAATTAAATATGCCTATGCATGGAACACCCTGGTGAAAGAGGGGATTATGATGACCGGAAGTTCTGATTCACCTGTAGAGCCTTTCGATCCGTTCCTTGGGATTTATTCCGTGGTATGCCGTCAGGACCTGACGGAAAAGCCTGAAAATGGATGGTATCCTAAAGAGAGACTCAGTGTCTATGATGCTCTTTGTCTATATACAAAAAATGCAGCATATTCCTCCTATGAGGAGAACATAAAAGGCACAATTGAAACCGGGAAGCTGGCAGATTTTGTGGTGGCTGATCAGGATATATTTGAAATCAGGCCACAGGACATCCGTTTTACAAAGGTGCTTCAGACCTATTTGGGCGGAGAAGAAATATATAAAAAGTCATAGATAACCCGATGGGATTAAACCCGTCTGTAATTAAAGTAACGTATTGGCAGCGGATACAAAAAGATTGAAATATTCATCCGATGCCGGAATGGAGGATAGCTATGTTGTTAGATGGTAGTGTTTCAAAACAGGAGGCGGTAAGTGATTGTCTTACCTACTGGAATCCAAGCAGAACGCAGGCCTGGTTTGATATGGGAATCGACATTATTATCGGTAAGCGTGAGGGTTACTATTTCTGGGATATGGACGGAAAGAAGTACATGAATCTGCATTTGAACGGCGGCACCTTTAACCTTGGACACCGTAACCCTGAAGTAATCGCAGCACTTGAAGAAGGCGTAAAGGAGTTTGATATAGGAAATCACCATTTTGGCTCTGTGGCAAGAGGTAAGCTGGCAAAAAGACTTGTTACAACTGCAACAGAAGGAATGCAGTACGCAATATTCTCCAGCTGTGGCGGTGAGGCTGTAGATGTGGCAATCAAGAGTGTGCGCTACGCTACAGGCAGAAGAAAAATTGTTTCTCTTATGAAGTGCTACCATGGACACACCGGTCTGGCACTTTCCGCAGGAGATCCTTTCTTTAAGGATGCCTTCCTTTGTGACGGAAATGATAGTGAATATGAACAGGTTCCGATGAATGATATAGACGCAATGGAGGCTGTTTTGAAAAAGGAGGATGTTGCCGGTGTTATTATTGAAACAATTCCGGCAACTTACGGATTTCCTATTCCGGAAGCAGGCTATCTTAAGGCAGTAAAGGAACTATGTGAAAAATACGGAACCCTTTACATTGCCGATGAGGTGCAGACAGGACTTATGCGTACCGGTAAAATGTGGGGCATAATGCATGAAGGAGTCAATCCGGATGTTATAGTCAGTGGTAAGGGTCTCAGTGGTGGCATTTATCCTGTTGCTGCAACTATTATGACTAAGAAGGCAGGAAAATGGGTAGAGGAAATCGGCAGAAGCCATACATCCACTTTTGGCGGTTCAGAGCTGGGCTGTGTTGTTGCAGACAAGGTTGTTGAAATTGTAACCAGACAGGATACTGTAGACAATGTACATTTTCTTGAAAATTACCTGAAGGAAGGTCTGGACAGAGTTCACAGTCTGTATCCGGATTTCTTTACAAGCTATACACAGAGAGGCGTTATTTTCGGACTCGAATTTGATTTTGAAAACGGTGGACAGCATGCCATGAGAGCATTGTTTAATCATGGAATCTGGGCGATTTATGCAAGATTTAATCCAAAGATTGTACAGTTCAAACCGGGTCTGCTTTGTACTAAAGAATATTGCGATGAACTTCTTGAAAAGTTTGAGGCCGCTGTTAAAGAAGCAAAAAAAACTTGTGACGGACTTCGATAAATATTCTAAACACCTGCTGTACATTATTAATTGCAACTGTCATAATCAGATTACCCTAAGTAACAAATTGTGGGTTTGCGGCAGCGGTGAGCTGCATGAAACGGAGGAATAAAATGCAGGAAGTGTTTGAAAAAGCAGCAGATTCAGAAAAGGAATGTGCGGAAAAACTTCCAACGCCCGATGAAATCAGAAGCAGGCTTGGCAGTGTGATTTTTGATCTGTTTGATTTGCCGGAGGATACTAAAGTATTTCATCTGAAATATTCCGAAAACTTTACTTACAGGCTGGAGAGCCCGGGTACAGGTAAAAAATACGTACTCAGAGTAAACAGACCGGGTTATCACTCCATAGAGGAACTGAAAAGTGAACTTGTATGGATGAAGGCTTTGCGTGAAGATACGGATATCTTTATGGCAGATGTCATTGCAGGAAAAAACGGACAATATCTCCAACAACTGGATTTTCCAAATACGAGCGAATCCTATGTATGTACCCTGTTTTCCTTTCTCGAAGGGGTGGGAATCAGAGGTATGGAGCAGGGCAGACTTGTGGCATGTCAGGAGGAAATAGGCAGAATCTCAGCCATGATGCATCTTCATGTAATGAAGTGGAATCCTGATAACAGACTGCCCCGCTTTTCATGGGATTTAGAGGATTTGTTCGGAGAAAACTGCCGTTGGGGTGATTATTCTTTAAATCCATTTGTTTCAGATGAGGAAAAAAAGATTCTGACCGAAGCAGTGGAAATCGGAATAAAACGAATAAAGGAATACGGAAAAGAATGTGACCGTTATGGTCTGATTCATTCTGATTTGAATATAAACAATATTCTGGTAGAGGGAAGTCAGGTCAAGGTTCTGGATTTTGATGATTGTGGTTATGGCTGGTTTTTATATGACCTGGCCACATCGGTTCTGGAATATGACGAAACCCTTGAGGAAATGGTTCAGGCATGGCTTCGTGGCTATGAAAGCGTCCGCAAACTGTCTTTGGAAGATCTGGCAGAGATTCCTACCTTTATTGTACTGAGAAAAATCGTAAGAATGGGATGGATTGCCACTCATTTAGATAACGACACCGTAAAACGTGTAGATCGTAAGTATTATGAAGAAACAGTAAAACTGGCAGCAAATTATATAAAAAACCAAAGATAACCCACAGCCTTTAGGCGGTGGGGTTAGCTTTAATGCGGTACAGGATGCAGGCCTTGTACCGCATATGGCACGAAGTGCAGTTTTTTAACGAGCAAAAAGCGTAGCGTTTGCGAGTTTGACAAAAAACCAAAGATAACCCACAGCCTTTAGGCGGGGGGGGGGTACGAATAATTGTGAGGCTATGGAGGGAAAATGGTATCTAAGGTATA
>JBJEJI010000079.1:0-7813 GCA_051877895.1 Lachnospiraceae bacterium
GCACCTGAAAAGAGATCACAAAGCTTTTCAAGAAAATTAACAAGATCATAGGAAGCACCGCTGTCAAGCCAGTCCAGAAGAATACCTATAAAAGTACATTTGTAATACCGGATAAGGATTTCTTTATTATCATCAGAAATGGAAAAATTTCCCGCAGTATTTTCAACATAAGAACGAATAATGTGAAATCCCATTCGGTCCAGATATCCTAACAAAGAATCCTTTTGAGCAGAGCGGTACAGGTGCAAAAAGGCTTTTTTTCTTTTCATACATTCGTTTGCCATATAAGTCAGACAATTGACAGGGGAACCAAAGATTCCCTGGTTTTTAATCACTTCGTCCATCCAGTCTTCTACAGAGTTTTCTGCAAGAGAAGGGATATCCTGAAAATGGTAATAAAAGGTGTTCCGGTTTACTTTGCACCGGTTCACGATATCCTGAACTGTGATTTTATTATATGGTTTTTCTTCCAACAGCTGCCAGAAGGTGTCAACTATCAATTCTTTTGTGCGGTTCATATAAATGCTCCTGTCTGTTTTGTACATAAAATTATACAGGATAATGAGTTTGCCTGCAATGTAAAATAGAAGAATATTTCATTTGGAATAAAAGTCAGGAAAGGAAGTTTACAAGATGGAAAAAATGTCAGATGGTTTGAAAAAAGTAATATTGGCAGGGATTGGAGCTATGGCTGTGACTGCAGAAAAATCAAAGGATATTCTGGATGAACTGGTCAAAAGAGGAGAATTGACTGTGGAACAGGGAAAAATCCTGAACCAGGAATTAAAGCACAATATAAAAGAAACGATAAAAGAAAGAAAAGAAGAAACGGATGACTTTGAAATGTCGGAAGAATCCGGTGAGAATAATGAAGGAAAATAGTATAAAAAAGGATACCAGAGAACGACTGCACGAGATTAATGGTATTCTGCACAAATATGAAATCGGGAAGGGAATGAGCCCGGAAAAATTACGAAAGATTTTCGAAGAATTGGGGCCGACCTATGTAAAGCTGGGACAGATTTTATCCCTGCATTCTGATATTCTTCCGAAAACATATTGTGAGGAATTAATGAAACTCCAATCAAATGTAACCCCTATGTCTTTCGATGAAGTAAAGACAGTGATCGAAACTTCTTATGGATATTCCTGGCAGAAAGCATTTTTAACTATCGATGAAAAACCGTTGGGTTCTGCATCTATTGCACAGGTACATAAGGCAATTCTAAACACGGGGGAAAGTGTAGTAGTCAAAGTACAGAGAAACAGAATTCATGAGATTATGGAACAGGATATCCAGCTCTTGAGGAAAGCAGTTCGTCTGATTCCACCGGTAAAACTAAGGGAAACAGTAGATTTTGGTATGGTACTGGACGAATTATGGACGGTTGCACAGGAAGAGATGGATTTTTTGAAAGAAGCCTCTAACATGGAGGAATTTTCACGGTGTAATCAGGAAGTGGCTTTTGTGCGTACTCCTGTTCTTTATCGGGATTATACCACTTCACATGTTCTGGTGATGGAATATATTGATGGGTTTGCAGTGGATGATAAGGAGAAGCTGATTAAAAACGGATACGACCTTGAGGAGATTGGAAGTAAATTGGTAGATAATTTTATCTGTCAGGTTATGGAAGACGGTTTTTTCCATGCAGATCCGCACCCTGGAAATATTCGGATATGTGGCGGGAAGATTGTCTGGATTGATATGGGAATGATGGGAAGATTGACCAGTCATGATCAGAAAGCAATTCGTCAAGCGGTTCGGGGAGTTGCTTCCGGAAACTGCCAGATCATACAGGAAGCAGTCTTGTCTTTGGGAGATTTTCGTGGAAAACCGGACAAGGAGCGGCTGAATGAGGATATTTCTTCTCTGCTGTCCCGATATGGGACGATGGAGCTTGGAAGCATTGATATGGCAGAAGTATTAGAGGACCTGATCAATGTAATGAAAGAAAACTATATTTCGCTTCCTCATGGACTAACTATGCTTGCCCGTGGGTTGACGACCTTAAAAGGAGTTCTGGCAGATATCAGCCCCCAGATTAGTATGGCAGAAATTGCTGAAAATAGAATCCGTTCAGATTTCCTGAAGAATTTTGACTTGAGGAAGGAACTGAAAAAAGAAGGAAAATGGATTGGTCGCTCGGTCAATTCTGCTATTAATCTCCCGATTATGATGGCAGATATCCTGCAGAAATATGAAAATGGCCAGACAGGGTTAAATCTGGACTTTCGGATGGAAAAAGAATCATCGGAATTATTACGTCGTCTGGTTCGGAATATTGTGATGGGATTGTGGGTGACAGCCCTTCTGATCAGCTCCAGTATCCTGTGCATGACAGATATGGAACCGAAAATTATGGGGATACCGTTTCTTGGCATACTGGGATATCTTTCTGCAGTATCAATCATGGTCTATGTAGTAATTCATCATTTTCGGTCAAAATAAACGTGAAAATCTGGACAGGGATGTCCTCTGGAAAAGAGATATACGAAACAAGAGAAGGTGAATATTAATATGAAAAATTTAGTATTAGACAGTCCTGAAAGACAGCATGTCATTGGGCTTCCACGTGCCCTCCTCTATTTTAGGTATGGGGTTTTGTGGGACAGTTTTTTCACTTCTCTTGGTGAGAAGGTTATCGTTAGCGTACCGACAAATAAAGAAATCGTACAGCTTGGGTCAGAAGTCGCAATTGACGAAAGCTGTCTGTCATTAAAAATATTTCTTGGACATGTAAGAAGCCTGATTGGAAAATGCGATTATATTCTTGTACCACGTATCAGTAATTTTGGACGCCAGCGGAATATGTGTACCCGTTTTGAAGCTTTATATGACCTTGTATGTAATACGTTTCGTGAAACAGGACAAAAATTTATCGGATATAATATTGCAGTTTCTAAAAAAATGACAGAAGAAGATGCTTTTATGGATCTTGGTCGGAAACTTGGCTTTTCTAAAAAAGAAATAAAAAAGTCATATCGTCTCGCACAGGAGATGGACAATTCATACTGGAAGGAACAGATAAAAAAACAGGAACAATTACTAAAAAAAGACCAGATTAAGATTATGGTTGCTGCACACAGTTATATTGTGGAAGATGCATATTTTGGAAAACCAGTCATGGATTATCTGAACCAGCTTGGAATTGTACCTGTACGTGCAGATCTTGTAAATCGTAAGGAAGCACTGAAACAATCATTAAAGGTTTCCCCGACCTTAAAATGGGAAATGAACCGGGAAATTGTGGGAAGCCTTCAAATGCACAGGAAAAAAATAGATGGGATCATTCTTCTCAGTGCATTTCCATGTGGACCAGATTCCATGGTAAATGAGATGATTGTACGGGAATTCCGGGATATTCCGGTATTAAATCTTGTGGTGGATGGTCAAAATGGAACAGCTGGGGTTGAAACGAGGTTGGAAAGCTTTGTTGATATCTTAAGGTTTAAGAAAGGGGATTTGTAATGGAAAAGAAAAAAGTAGCATTCCCCCTATTCGGGCATTATAACCTGTGTATTAAGTATTTTGTGGAACAGGCTCTGGAAGCAGAATATATCCTTCAGCCGCCTATGACAAACCAGACGATTGCTGTTGGATCCAGATATAGTCCGGATTCTGTATGTACACCATTCAAAAGTTCGCTTGGCAGTTTGATTGATGCTCTTGATGCAGGGGCAGATACTTTAATTATGACTATGGGATTATGCAGGCTGGGTTATTATGGGGAATTACAGGAAAAAATACTCCGGGATCTTGGATATGAATTTGAATTTATCAATCTTTCGGAATATTCTACAGGTGATCCCAGAGACTATGTAAAGGCCCTTCGAAGGATCAATCCCAAAGCTTCTATTGCCCACATGACAAGGATTGGTGCTGAAACATTAAAAATGTTGTCCTTTTTGGACGAGACGGAGGCAGAATACTATAAGAACTGTGGATTTGAACTGCACCGTGGGGATATGAAAAATGCATGGAATCGTTTTTTGATTTCTATGCAGACGGCCCAGACATTTCATGATATTGAAGCTGCTTACCATACAGTGCGTAGGGATTTTTCGGAAATACCACTGAAAAAACCAGAGTTACCTTTGAAAGTGGGAATAGTAGGGGAATATTTTACCGCAGTAGATGATTTTTCTAATAATCATTTAGAACAGAAGCTGGCAGATATGGGTGTGGAGGTTCACAGATGGATGAGTGTAACAAATCGGAATCTCCATTATCATGGAAATAATTTAAGTGTTGGGATTCGCGAATACTGCGAATATGAAATGGGGCCTACCTCGACTGCAAATATATGGTGTGCCAAGCATTATGCATCTCATGGCTTTAACGGCATTATCCATGCGAAGTCATCTGGCTGTACCCCAGAGATAGATATTATGCCTGTTCTTCAAAATATCAGCCGTGACTATAAGGTTCCTGTGCTCTATCTTTCTTATGGTTCACAGACCAGTGATACTGGGCTGGATACCCGTCTGGAGGCTTTTTATGACATGATATCCATGAGAAAACAGGAGGTATAGAAATGCAGGAGGCATATCTTGGTATTGATATCGGTTCTATTTCCACAAAAGGTGTAATCATAGACGAACAGGACAAGATTCTTTCCAGTGCTTATATTTGGACGGAAGGTGATCCGATTGGGGCATCCAAAAAGCTGATTCGCCTTTTGGAGGAACAGTTTGATCAATCCAATTACACAATTACTGCCACTGGCACCACGGGAAGTGCAAGGAAACTTGTGGGTGATATGGTGGGTGCTACGGTTGTAAAAAATGAAATTACAGCCCATGCAATTGGAACTACAACTTTTTATCCTGATGTACGTACGATTCTGGAAATTGGTGGACAGGATTCGAAAATAATCCTGGTAGAAAATGGAGTGGCTGTGGACTATGCCATGAATACTCTATGTGCAGCCGGAACAGGTGCATTTTTAAGCAGCCAGTCTAAAAGGCTCGGTGTGGATGTGGAGGATTTTGGAAAAATAGCTCTGAAATCCAAGCATCCAACGCAGATTGCTGCAAGATGTACTGTTTTTGCAGAATCAGATCTTGTTCATAAGATTCAAATGGGGCATAAAAAGGAAGATATTATTGCAGGGCTCTGTCAGGCGGTTGCTGCGAATTATCTGAATAATGTGGGTAAAGGGAAAAGAATCCAGCCCCCCATTGTTTTTCAAGGTGGTGTTAGTAAAAATATTGGTGTAGTGGAGGCATTTAAAAGAGCCTTGGAATGTGATATTCTTGTTGATCAAAATGGCCATTTGATGGGAGCACTGGGAATAGCCATTCTGGCTCGAAGGATGGCTGATCGGAGAACGTTTGATTTTTCTGTGAAAGATAAAACGTTTCAGACACGGGAAGTGAACTGCGGAAAATGTCCAAATCATTGTGAAATAGTATGTATTTATAGAGATGGCGTTTTGATTGACGCATGGGGAAATCGCTGCGAAAAAGGTTCAATGAAAAGTATTAGGTAATTAAGAATTGGATGATGAGTCGGATTGTTATGAAATAAAAAAGTATTATTTTGTAACAATCCGGCCATTTATGTATTTGCAAAGGGATGATAAAAGAAATCTATATATCATTCTTTTCTTCTCTTTTTATTTAAACAGTAATTTGTTGCTATAGAACCAACAGAAACAAGAATTCTACAAAACAGAACGATAAAAAACGTTACAGAAAACGGATTACTAAGTTCTGCTCCAAGCAAGGTTGTTGTAATAATGCTTAGCAGGGAACCACAGATGCCAGCTGTTAGATATAAACGGAAGTTTGTTCGGCAAGCTCCGAAGTACATACTGACAATATCTCCTGGTAGAAAACCGACGATTCTGGTAATAAAGCAGGCAAAAAAGATGTTTTCATTCTGATAGTGTGCAACCTGTGCAGCCTTTGGGTATTTTATGCAAATTCTTTGGACAAGCTCTTCTCCACTGTATCGACCGATCCAGTAAGGAATGGTAATTGTAATTGAAAGACCAACTGTACTTATTAAAACTGCTGGCAAAGGCGGAAAAAGAATTCCGCTTGCAAGATAGAGTATAGACAGTGGAAACACGATAGTAAAACTTTTTAAACCAAAAAACAGAAGCAGTATAATAGAGGCCAGTACTGTATTTTCTGGTGTGTAACGTAATATGGTTTTCACGGATAATGGTTCTCCTGATCTGCTAACTAAAACGGAAAATATGATGGCGATCAGAAGTAATGCAAAAAGAGGAAGAAACTTTTTAATATTATTTTTTGGTGGCCTTTTATTACAATGAAATTCTTTCATAACTCAATAATCATCTCCTGCCCTGCGTTTAATTGATATCTTCTTCATCTATAATATTTCCTTCAATATCATCTATTACTTCATTTATTTCATCTGTACAGATATGTTCTATTTTGTTAAGCCAAAATAAAAGGATAAGATTTACAATTCCATTAAACAGGAAAATAACACCTCCCATTATAGCAGCTACCGTGACGGTGTCAGGCGTAATGAAAAGCATACATATTCCTGCGAGTACAATTATGGCGGATATCAAAATATAAATGCTACTATGACAGGCAAATGTTGTTTTTGCGTAAATAGATGCTTCCAAACAAAAGATTCCATTTATTACAATAAAAATGCTGAATACATAGGAAAACAGAATTGTAGTAATGTTTGAATGGGTGAAAATAAAAATCCCCAAAATTGTTTTCAAAATCCCAGTAAATAGTGTCGTCCGTGTAAAGTAAGGATCCAACCAGGATTTCACACAAAATATAATATCCAGCAAACCGCTTATCAGGATTAGAATCCCTGCTATGATTGCAACAACTTTTAAGGAACCATGAGGTTTGAGCAGGAATAGGATTCCTATAAGAATAGTAATTACTGAATTCATACACATGTCTGATTTAATTTTTTTTATTGCACTCATATATATGCCCCTTTCTTTTTTGCTTTTGTAAGTGAACATTACAAAATAATAATTTACATACATAGTGATATTGCAATGTAAATGAGAAATTATATTTTAGCTACATTTTTTTGATAGAATTATCTTAACAAATGGGTTTGCTATCAGAAAGAGACAAAATAGGTGCATCTATCTAAAAACCAGACAAAAGTAGAATATTTGTCTGGTTTTAGAATTGATTATATCTCAAAAATATTTTAATAAAAAACCGTAGTACTGAATCTCATTTTGTTCATTACTACGGTTTAGCACATAATTTTTATTTAATAGTATATTCAAAAAATCCCTAAAAACAAGCCTATAAAAGCAGAATAAGATCTTCTAATATTAAGGATTTTCTTATCACAAGTAGAATTCAGATTATTTCGCCAGAAAATTACTCTGTATCTCCATTGGTATATGATAAGCCTGTCCACGTTTCATCAGGCTGTAGAGCTTGAAGCTCATAAGTTCCGGGCTGGCATTCAGGCTGCTGCAGAATCCAAAATAGTTCAGGTCTTCGTTCTTAGACATTTCAGCCACATCGTCATCTTCAAGGAGAAGATCTGCAGCAAATAGGTTGGCTTCATATTCTGTAGAATCCATCATATTGTAAAGCACGTCATCCTTCATTGGAGCCATTTTCAACTGTGACCGGTGCAGGATGATGTGCCCCAGTTCGTGTGCGGCAACAATACGCTGCTCTTCTTCTGAAAGGAAACTGCTGATCATGACATAGATCGTCTGGCAGCTCATGAAGCAGTAACCTTTTAATTTCTTATAATTCGATGTTTCTCCGACTATGACGTTCATGCAGTCGAGAAGTTCAAAAGGGTCTCTGGTCTTAAATCGTTTGACCA
>JBJEJI010000080.1:0-31349 GCA_051877895.1 Lachnospiraceae bacterium
ATGATACGCTTTACATCAAGACCGGCAATCTTACCGGCATCTTTAGTTGCCTGACGCTGAGCATCATTAAAGTATGCCGGAACAGTAATTACTGCTTCAGTTACTTTTTCTCCAAGATAGCTTTCTGCGTCACCTTTCAACTTCTGAAGAATCATAGCAGAAATTTCCTGTGGTGTATATTTCTTGTCATCAATAGATACTTTAAAATCAGTACCCATATGTCTTTTAATAGAAGAAATAGTTTTGTCAGAATTTGTAACAGCCTGACGTTTTGCAGGTTCACCTACGGCTCTTTCTCCATTCTTTGTAAATGCAACAACAGAAGGAGTTGTTCTGGAGCCTTCTGCATTTGCAATAACAACCGGTTTTCCACCTTCCATAACAGCAACACAACTGTTTGTAGTACCTAAGTCAATACCAATAATCTTACTCATAATATATACCTCCAAAAATTAATTTGCAACTTTAACCATGCTGTGTCTTACCACACTGCCATGGTACATATACCCTTTCTGAAACTCTTCGCAAACAATGTTTTCTCCAAAGTTTTCATCTTCCACATGCATTACCGCATTGTGAAAATCAGGGTTAAATTCTTTACCTACAGCTTCTATCACTTCAACTCCTGCATCCTCAAGAACTTTAAGGAGCTGTTTGTAAACCATATCAATACCTGCTGCAAATGGTTCTTTTAAACCATCTTCATCCAAAGCGCCAAGTCCTCTTTCAAAGTTATCAATTACAGGCAAAAGTTTTTCAATCATTGACTTTGCGCCCATGTCAAACATCTGGCTTTTTTCTTTTTCCGTTCTTTTACGGAAATTATCAAACTCAGCAAGATTTCTGGTGATGCGGTCCTTAAGTTCCGCTATCTCATCATCTTTTTTATCATGTTTGTTTTTCTTTTTTGCTTTCTTTGATTCTTTGACAGCTTCTTCTACAGGAGCTTCATTCTCTTTGGTTTCTTCTGCCGCTGTTTCTTCACTGCTTAAGTTTTCTTCAGAAACAACGGTTTCTTCAGTCTGCTCATCAGCCTGACTTTCTTTAACCTGTTCTTCTGTGTTATTTTCTGCCAATATTCTTCACCTCTTAACTGTTTTTATTAAAAATGTCATCCAACTCTTCCATAAGATTCTTCAGAGAATCTACCACACGTTCATAATCCATTCGCCGAGGACCGATAATACCAATCTTACCATAGACCCCTTCTTCAATTTGATATGTGGCAGTTACTACAGAACAATCTTTTGTGGCTTCAATTTGGGATTCATTGCCGATGTAAACCTGAATTGTTCCGTTACCGCTTTGGAAATTTTCGGAACAGATAAGTTCTCTTAACTGACTTTTATCTTCAATGGCAGATAACAAATTCGTCACATTACCGGACTCATTAAGTTCCGGATATTTCAGAATATTTGTTGTTCCGCTTGTATACATCTCCACATCGTCGTTTTCTTCAAAGACTTCAGCAATAGAATCAATAATATCACTCACAACAGATGTATATCCAAGAGATTCTTCCTTCATCTTCTGTATCAGACCAAGGCTAATCTGATTTTTATCAAGTCCCTGAAGAAATGTATTTAACATCAGATTCAGTTTTAATACAACTTCTGCTGAAAGCGGTTCTGAAAGCTTAACCATTTTATTCTTTATGATGTTTCTGTCAAGAACTATAACAAGCAAGAGTGTTTCTTCATCAATGGCAGACAACTGAATAAATTTTAGTTTTCTTTCCGTATAAGTAGGAGTTGTAATCATGGATGCATAATTCGTCTGTTCGGCAATAAGCTTTGCTGCCTTTTTTAAAACAAGATCAAGTTTTTCTTCTTTCTTATCAAGCATAACCTTGAGATTAGAAAGTTCCTGTTCTTTTTCACTCATCATCCGGTCTACATAGAACCTGTAACCTTTGTCAGTAGGAATTCTGCCGGCCGAAGTATGAGGCTGGGTAATATATCCCATTTCTTCAAGATCACTCATTTCATTACGTATTGTAGCAGAACTGAGATTAATATCCCCGTACTTGGAAATGGTTCTTGACCCTACCGGTTCACCAGTATCAAGATAATTCTTAATTATGGCAAACAATATAGTTTGTTTTCTTTGATCCAGTTCGTTGTTCATTATGCCTTCCTTCTTTTTTCTGTTAGCACTCAATCATTTGGAGTGCTAACATCTATGTTCATAAGATACTACTAAGAAAAGGATTTGTCAAGTGATTTGAAAAAAAAATCGCAAATTTTACGGATTATTTATACAAATTCCGATAAAATAATATTACTAACTAAAAAGCCCTGTGTCGTAAAGGAATAACCTTTATCAGTTTTATTTATAAAGTCCGGTACGAATCTGTCAAATATTTTTTTATAACTGTCCGGAAATATCTCGCCGAATTTATTTTCATAATCTTCATAGGTAATTCCCCGAGACATTCTCATCCCCAGAAAAACAAATTCCTGTTTCTTTTCTTCCATAGAAATAACTTCAGTAGTAACAGCATGCGGATTTGCAATATATTCATTAATGTTCTTAATCTTTGTTGTTCGCAGGTTACCGGCATAACCTACAGCCCCTGCTCCACAACCAAGATAAGGTTCTCCTGTCCAATATCCACAGTTGTGCTTTGATTCATATCCCGGTTTTGAAAAATTCGATATTTCATACTGAAAATATCCTGCTTCATCCAGTCTTTTTATTGTTTCACAATAAATATCCGCCTGCACATTTTCTTTTGGCACATAACCACTTCCGGGTCCATATTGTTCATATAATACTGTGCCCGGCTCAATAATCAACTCATATGCCGAAATATGTTTTGGTCCCAGATTAATTGCTTTATCGAGAGAATCAAGAAAAACAGCCACATCCTGACCGGGCAATCCGTGAATCAGATCAAGATTTATATTTTCAAAGCCTGCCTTTTGGAGAATTGAAAAAGCTTTATACACATCTTCTTCATTATGTGCTCTTCCCAAAAGTTCCAGTTCTTTATTATTAAAAGACTGCACACCCATACTTACTCTGTTTATACCTGTATTTTTGTAACACCGGACTTTTTCTTCTGTAACGGTACAAGGATTCAATTCAATGGTTATTTCCGTGTCTTCATTTATGTTACTAAATTTTTTGACGGTATCCATAATTCGCTCAATATGATATGCAGGTATAAGCCCCGGTGTTCCACCACCTATATACACACTGCTTAATGTTTTTAGCTTATAATTTTTGTCTGATATTATAGTACTGTCTGCTCTTCCTGTTTCCAAGCCCAATAAAGAGTACCGGATATCTTGAATCAATGCATCCACATATGGATTTATTTTATCTTCGCAGTTATCCCAGGAAAGGAAATCACAATACTTACACTTCTTTTTACAAAAAGGAATATGAATATATAGCTCCATCTTTCCATCCTTTCAAAGAAAAAGCAAGTCCATAAGACCTGCTTTCAAAAACTATTCTTCATCAAGCTTCAAGACACTCATAAAAGCCTTTTGAGGAATTTCTACATTTCCAATCTGACGCATTCGCTTCTTGCCTTCCTTCTGTTTTTCAAGAAGCTTCTTCTTACGTGTAATATCGCCACCGTAACATTTAGCCAATACATCCTTACGCATGGCCTTAACAGTTTCTCTGGCAATAACCTTGCCACCTACAGCAGCCTGTATTGGAATTTCAAAAAGATGTCTTGGAATTTCTTCCTTCAGTTTTTCACACATCTTTCTTCCTCTCTCATAGGCTGAATCTGCATGGACGATAAAAGAAAGTGCATCTACTTCTTCTCTGTTAATAAGTATATCCAGCTTTACAAGCTGACTTGGAACATATCCTTTTATTTCATAGTCAAAGGAAGCATATCCTCTGGAACGGGATTTAAGTGCATCGAAGAAATCATAAATTATTTCATTAAGCGGAAGGTCATATTTAATAAGTGCTCTTGTGGCTTCAATATATTCAATGCCATTATAAACACCACGACGTTCCTGACACAATGTCATTATGGCGCCGACAAATTCTGTGGTTACCATAATTTCAGCACTTACTATAGGTTCCTCCATGTGTTCTATTTCGGAAGGATCCGGTAAATTAGACGGATTAGTGATTTCTATTACCGTGCCATCTGTTTTGTAAACCTTGTAGATAACACTTGGTGCTGTGGTAACAAGTTCAAGGTCATATTCACGTTCCAATCTTTCCTGAATGATTTCCAAATGAAGCAAACCAAGGAATCCGCATCTGAAACCGAACCCAAGAGCAATACTGGTTTCAGGCTCGTACTGAAGTGCAGCATCATTCAACTGTAGTTTTTCAAGTGCATCTCTAAGATCCCCGTATTTAGCTCCGTCAGCAGGATACATGCCGCAATACACCATGGAATTAACTTTTTTATATCCCGGCAATGGCTCTGAAGCAGGATTGTTTGCGTCGGTTACAGTATCTCCGACTCTTGTATCACGTACATTTTTCAGAGAAGCCATGATGTATCCAACCATTCCCGCAGATAATTCATCACAAGGCATAAATTTCCCGGGTGCGAAGGTACCGATTTCAACAACATCGGCTTCCGCTCCGGTAGCCATCATTCTGATTCTGCTGTCATTAGTTATTTTGCCCTCTTTAACTCGACAAAAAATGATAACTCCTTTATATGAATCATAAACAGAATCAAAGATAAGAGCCTGTAACGGATTATTACTGTCTCCACCCGGAGCAGGAATTTTCTCTACGATCTGTTCCAAAACTTCTTCAATATTAATTCCGTTTTTGGCAGAGATAAGAGGTGCATCATGTGCTTCTATGCCGATTACATCCTCAATTTCATTAATGACACGTTCAGGTTCTGCACTGGGAAGATCTATTTTATTAATTACAGGCATGATTTCCAAATCATGATCAAGTGCAAGATAAACGTTAGCAAGTGTCTGAGCTTCAACTCCCTGCGCAGCATCCACCACAAGTATAGCGCCTTCACAGGCGGCAAGGCTTCGGCTAACTTCATCGTTAACGTCAACATGTCCCGGCGTATCAATAAGATTGAACACATACTCTTCGCCGTCTTTCGCTTTATAAACAGCTCTTACAGTCTGTGCTTTAATTGTTATTCCTCTTTCACGTTCCAGATCCATATTATCAAGAACCTGACTCTGCATTTCTCTTAATGTAAGTACTCCGGTTTTTTCAATGATACGGTCTGCCAGTGTAGATTTACCATGGTCAATATGTGCAATAATACAAAAATTTCTAATTTTACTCTGATCAGTTTTACTCATTATTTTCCTCATCAAATCATGTAATAATTGAAATTATAACATAGAGCTTTTTCTTTTACAAGTAAAGTTATTCTGGTTTAGTAAGAACAGAATCTAACACCTCAGCAAAGATTTCCATGGAATTATATGCTTCCTGAACAGTATTTTCTTCGGTACCCACTTCAACCAATAAATATTTTTCACAAAGATGCATATTAAACCTGTAATTTTTTAAGTATATATTTTTCATATAATCTTCATACAAATAATCCGACATGAGTTTAAGCTGGAAACTAAAGGCCAGATTATATTCACGATTAGGATTATACAAATATTCTATATCTCCATTGGAATCGTATGATAGTCCATTAAACAGCATTACCTTACACATATCTTTTCCGTTAATATTAACAGTTCTTGCCGGTCCGCTGTCTCTATGTAAATCAATAATAACATCAATATCCGGATTTTCTTCCAAAACCTTTGTAATCCCGTTAAGTGCCTGGGAATAAGCAACAGATCTGTTTATTTCTCCGTTTTCCCTGTCATAGTACGTAGTGTCATGTATAACCTCATAACCTTTTTCCGTAAGCAGTTCTGCCAGGTAAGTACCCACACCGATTACGCTGTCATGACTTGTACCATCACTGTTCACAAAGCCTTCCGAAGCATGAGTATGATAAATGAGTATTTTCTTTCCTTCTTTCAAAGTACAATCCTTCATCAAAAACTCGTTGACATTTAAAATATTTTCCGTAACAGATGTACTTGAATCAACAATATAATAATTCCCAACAAACTCATTAAATGACATTTTAGAATACGTTGTCAGAAAATCAGAGAATTGTTTTGTGGATATTACTTTTCCATTGCCATCCTCATCACTAATATCCATTTTGACCGGAATTTCATCACGCACATAATTCAACGCAAAACCTGACTCATAAAGCTTTTCGTTTCCTTGCTTAACAAATATCATATCCTGTGTCAGCAAATTCTTTTTAATTACTTGAATATTAGAACCATCTGTAAATACAAAATCGAGAAAACTACCGACATCTTTACTTTCCACAAAATTATAATAATACTCAGCTGTATAAATTAACAAATATCTGACAGAAGGAAAAAGAAGGGACAAAACAATAAAAAGAACGAAAAACAATAAAGTAACACAGCCTACTATTTTTTCTCTGCAAACACAGAATTTATTGCCTCTTTCAGAATTTTGCTTACGCATATGACCTCCTCATCTATATTCTTAGTTGTCACATACTTATCTTCCAGTCCGTCAAAATTAAGTTTACCCAAAAGTTCCTTTAAGCTCTGTGTTTCATTAAGTTCAGGTAAAGCTTTTTCAATGCTTTCTATAGCAATGGTTGTAGCATCCACAACAGTAGGTACACCTATTGCAAGAACCGGTACACCTATACTTTTTTTATTTAGAACCTGTCTCTGATTACCCAAACCGGCTCCCGGACTAATGCCGGTGTCTGTAAGCTGGTATGTTGCATTAATTCTCTCCATACTTCTACTTGCAAGAGCATCAATAACAATAAGAAGTTTTGGTTTTAATTTCTCAACTACTCCTTTAATAATATCCCCGGTCTCCATCCCTGTCTGAGCCATAACTCCGGGAGCAATTGCACTGACATAGGAAATATTACTGTGTTCTTCAGGAAAAAACAACTTCATATGTCTGGTAATGTCCAGGCTGTCAGTTACTTTTGGTCCTATAGAATCAGAAGTAATGTTTCTGTTGCCGATTCCTGCTACCAGTACACTTTCCGGTCTTTCTCCCAATTCCATAAGCACACACATTTTCCTAATTTCATCAGAAAGTATTTCTATGGTTTTTGCTATTTCTCTATCATCCATTAACAAACAATTTTTCCCTTCAACAGACACATATCTTCCCACAGGTTTTTTCATAATGTCTGCTCCCTCTTCAGTTTTTATATCTACTGTGGAAATTATATGTCCGGATTTTTTTCGGGTTTTAACCTCAACTCCTTTTATCTCCACATCTTCATTAAAACTTTCTCTTACTTCCGTTGCAAGGTCGGTACGTCCCGTTAATTCCATATATGCCTCCGTCAAAAACAATAAATCTACCCTTCAGTTAAATTAGTTTTATTATTTCCAACTATTTTATATATATGTAAATGGACAAAAAAAAGACCTGCCATAATGGCAGGTCATAAATAAACAGGCCTATTAGTTTAAAGCATTTACTGCTTTAGCTAAACTTGATACTTTTCTTGCAGCGTTATTCTTGTGGAAAACACCCTTTGCGCAAGCTTTATCAATAGCAACAGTTGCTTCCTTAAGAGCTTCAGTAGCTTTAGCCTTGTCGCCGGCAGCCACAGCAACTTCAACTTTCTTAACTAAAGTCTTAACCTTTGACTTAATCATCTTATTTCTCAAGGTCTTTGTTTCAATAACCTTTACACGCTTCTTAGCAGACTTGATATTAGCCAATTTAATTTCCTCCTGTATAAATCTGTTTTATTAATTATTCGCATGACTGTTTATGTAAATCCGGACACGGACGCTTCACATAAACATACTCATATATAATAATATTAAAACAAATAATTGTCAAATACTTTTTTACTAATTTAAAAATATTTTTCCTGTGTATTCAACTTTAAATTATTACTGATTTTTGTGCAGAGTCAAACTTGCAAACGCTCCGCTTTATATTATTTACATGGTTCTAAAAACTGACGGAGTCATTCCGTAAAGAGTTTTAAACCGTCTTGCAAAATAATTATTATCAGCAAAACCGCAATCATACGCAATCTCAGTTATTGTTTTAGAACTGCTTCTCAACATTAATTTGGCTTTATTCATCCGAACTTTTTCGAGGTACTTTATTGGTGGCATTCCATAGGTCAAGGTAAATAATCTTGTAAAATGTCTTAATGACATTCCTGCCAGTTCAGCCATACTGCCTACTGTTATATCTTTACTGTAATTTTTTTCAATATCCGCAGCCACACGGGCAATTCCAAACATATGCTTATCAACTTTATCTTCATAAGTCTCATATTTTCTGGACAATTCTACGGCAAGTTTTACAAACTCTGCACAAAGCCATGTTGAGTAGCCGGTACGTCTTAACGTATATTCCTCAGACATTCTTTTTAAAATGTTGCTGATACTTTCCAAGTCCTCTTCAGATAAATGAAGTCTGCCTTTAAAATTCTTATTACTAATCGGAGAATCTGAATTAAACAAGGTGTTAAAACCTTCGGAAAAATATAAATCAGAGTTATCCCGGAAAATATATTCCGAGCGATACATTATATTGCATATTTTAAATTGATTTACATTTTTATATCCGTGACATACACCCGGATTAATTACAAAAACATCTCCTTTACTAATTTGATATTCTTCATCATCTATAATATGAGTGGCACTTCCCTCCATAACCACAACGAATTCAGAAAAATCCTTATGTTCATGAACGAACATACTTCCTTCATGTCTGCCAAACTGAATAAAAAAAGGAAAATCATCATTGGTTGTAAAGTATTCAAGTCGCATAATACATCCTCCATAATTTGGCACTAAAATGCTACAAGCTGTCACAAAATTTCTAGCGGTTTATTTATTAATTCTACTAAAATAATTACAAGAAGTAAATATAAATTAATTTAAGAAAGGTGCAAACATATGCCAAACCCGTATTTACCACTTAATGAATATATCCCTGACGGTGAGCCAAGAGTTTTCGGAAACAGAGTATACATCTATGGTTCCCATGACAATGCAGCATCCGAAAAATTCTGTGACCGTAAACTTAAGGTTTGGTCAGCTTCAGTTGATAACCTTAATCAATGGAAATGTCACGGAGATTCATTCCATGTACTCAGTGACAGAGACCATCCCTCTGATACGGATTGGACGGATGAAAAAAATGATCTCTTCGCTCCTGATGTGGTTGAAAGCAATGGCAAATATTATCTTTATGCCTATATTATGAACGGAAAGGGCTGTGTAGGCGTCAGTGACAAACCTGAGGGTCCTTTTAAACTTCTGTCAAAATACAGCTACAACATAGAAAATCACTATGATAACGGAACTTTCATTGATCCGGGTGTTTTGGTAGATGATGACGGTCGCGTGTATATATACTGTGGTTTTGAAGGGAGCTACATGGCAGAGATAAATCCTGATAATATGTATGAAATAATTGACGGAACCTATCAGGAAAATATTCTTTCAGTTGAACCCCCTCATAATTTTTATGAAGCCTGCTCTCCACGTAAAATTAATAACACCTATTACATGATATATTCTCCTTGCAGACCAAATAAGAAAGGCGAAGGAGGAGGAAGCCGTCTTGCATATGCAACTTCTTCTTCACCGAAAGGTCCTTTTGAATACAAAGGTACAATTATTGACAACGGCCAGAACTATCCGGGCGGAAACAATCATGGTTCAATTTGTTGTATTAACGGTCAATGGTATATCTTCTATCACCGAATGACTAACGGTACTATTATGAGCCGTAGAGCCTGTGTTGAAAAAATTGAAATTCTTCCGGACGGAACAATTCCACAGGTTGAAATGACATCCTTAGGTTTTGAAGAAAGTCTGAATCCATATGAAACAACACCTGCTGATATTGCCTGTTATTTAACGGGAGGATGTCTAATTACCGAAAGAGATGTGTTTACACGTCCTGTGACAAATATTACTGATGGTTGTGTCATTGGATATAAATACTATGACTTTGGCATGGATTATTCCAGCAAAACAATGGAATTTGCTGTAAAAATCAGAGGAAACGGAAGTAAAGCTGTCATTCATATCCATATCGACAGTCCTGAAGGTGAACTAATCGGCGATTGCTATACAGATACAAGCGACGGGGTGTTTTCCACTGTCGTGAAAGCAGTAACCGGAAGACATGCATTATTTTTCGTCATTGAGCGTAATTTTGGCGGCTGGTTCAAAGACATGACTGACGGTCGACACTTATTTGAACTGGAAAACTTTATTTTTATCAAATAAATCATTTGATTTAAAAAGCCGGTTTATATAATATATGCCCGGAATACTGAGCACATATTATTTTGAACCGGCTTTTGAATTAAAATAATTTTTTAAGAGAATCAAACTTATCACTGATTTTATCTGCATTCAGCTTAGCCTTTACTCCATCAACCACCTTGTCAAGCATTCCGTCAGGAATATTTACACCGGTTGCGGATTCAATAGCTTTTTCAGGATTTTTTGTAAATTCTTCTTTGAATTTTTTATCATTCTTTACCTTGTCTGCTATTGAATTAATCTGTTCTTTAATATCCATAATACACCTCCTGTTTTTTATTTGAAAATATCACTAATCATTAAAATTTTCAACTAAATAAATATAAAAAATTTTAATTGTATATTAAAAATAATCTATATAATTATTTAATAAGATATTATAATATATCAGTAATTATCTATAAAAGCCGAAACAAAATCAGTAAACTCCTTAATCACATCATACTCCGTTTCATATACGATACCGGTTTCACTGTTATCAAATACTACCATCAGGTAGTTGCCATACAAATAGTATGTTTTATTCTCCTCAGAAGGCTGAGTAAAAACAAGTATATAATAATCGTCTGCTTTATTATATCTCTGAAGTTTTTTTTCAGCAAAATCTGTTGATGAAGAAATCATCTTTTCCATCAACTCCAATATTTTATTTACCTGTTCAGAGTCATAAAAAAAACTGTGAAAGGTATTTTCATTTTCAGATACACGAATAATTTCACATGAATATTCCTGTTTATCATATGAACCTGTTAAAAAAGAATCTTCCTCCTGTATACTGTTTATGTTCAAATCAGACTTTTCCGATTCTGTCATACCAGTTTCAGATTGAAACTCTTTATTTATAATCTCATCTTCAGAATAATCTGTAATGTATGAATCATTTTCATTAACATAATTTTCTTTTTCATAACCGGTATCTGAATTTTCTGAATACTCTTTATATCCTGAGGTTAAAATGATTGTCCCTACAATAAGACACAAAACAACAGGAGTACAGGTAACAATTAATCTGTTTCTGTTTTTTCTTCGCTGAAGAAGATACTTCTCTCCCCTTCGTTTTACCTCATTGCTAAATTCTTCTGCGGATCGCATCATATTAACAGTTCTCCTTCCTTTCCAAGAATTTTTTTCAACATGGATTTACCTCTGTACAGAAGATTATCAACCTGTTTTTCTGTTTTTTTCATGATTTTTGCTGCTTCTTTATATGATAACCCTTCAAAATAAACAAGATGAATTGCCACCTGAATATCCGGCGGCAGTTTTCCGATTGCCTCATTAACAATACGTTTTCTTTCGTCTGCAAGTATCTGCTCTTCGATTACAGCTTCATAAACAAGCTCATTTTCTGCTTCAGACAATTCCATAATAATAAACTTATTACGATGTTTTAAATAATCCAGTGCTCTGGACCTTCCCATCATAAATAAATATGTTTTGAACCCGGTCTTAAAGTTATAACGGTGTTTGTGAACAATTAAATCAGCAAACACGTCAATGGCTATATCCTCAGCAGCATTTATGTCTTTAACATACCTGTTAATAAAAAAAGTCAGACTACTTCTGTATTCTTTCAATATTTCATCAAAAGCTGTCTCATCTCCATCAAGATAACGACGGTAGCTGTCTGCACCGTTGCCCATGTGATTCCTCCCAAATGTATCAATATACACTTCTGTTACTTATACGATTAAAAAGATAAATTTCCTTATAAAATTATAAATAACAAAAGCAAATCATAAAATAAATAACTCGTTTATCGTGCAATAAAAAACTCCTGAAGCAATGCCTTATAAAAACACCGCTTCAGGAGAGCAGTTCAATTAAATCAATCCGGAACTACGATACGATTCAAAGCATTTCCCAATGCTTCTATGGCACCTACATTGTCATGTAATTTTGCCAAAGCCGAAATTGCATTTAACTTTACAGTATCATCTCTTGGTTTTAAATCATCGTACATCTTCTCATAAAACCGAAGAAGCTGCTGAATGGTTGTCTCCCTGCACTTAACAATATTACCTAATGCTTCCGCTTTGGCCTGACCTGCCAGATCAGGCACTGTGCCGGATTCACCTTTACCTGCCTCCATCTGTCTGAGTTCCGAGATAATATTGTTTAAATAAGTAGTCTGAACAGCTAACTTTTCTATCTGTTCAAGTACATAATTCATATTATATTTATTGTCTGTCACAGAACAGTCTTCCTGTACCCGGGATACGTCTGCCCCATCCCCTTGTTCAGCCTCATGTGCTGTAATTTCGGATGCAGGAATGTTTGTCTGCTCCTCTAAAAATTCTGTATGATTACCTTTTGACATAGTTTTTTCCTCCGTTTTATCCGGAGAGCACGCAAGACATATTGTATTTTCATTTACGAAGCGTGCCCTGCGGTTCTTTACAAGACCTTTTGCCCTTTTCATATAGGTCGCTTCATAGTGATTTCCCTGTTCATCTACAACAAAAATGTTTTTTTCTATGGGTTCCACCCCCTGTGCAGATTAATTTTCTCAATTTGTATGCAAAATATTTTTACGGAAACAGTTTTTTCTTATGGGTGTCATCCCCATTCCGTATCACGATTGTAACATCTGACATAAAGCAATGTCAACACATATTGTCCACTCTTTTTTATCATGTAATATAATGACTTAAATTATATCTTCTTTACTTTTTTCTATAACACCACATGCAATTTTATTTCCTGAATTTCCGGAAGGCTGTGTGGTAAAATCATCAGGATTGGAATGGAGAATTACTGTCTTTCCGATAATATCATCTACACTAAATCTGTTTGTTAAAAACATTTGAAATGCATATCCGTTATTATCAAATACCGGAGGCAAATCTCCTGCATGGTAAGGATGCATACAGTTTCCGGGATTGAAATGACCCATTGCATCAGCAAACGGATCTTCCATATTCCCCGTACATCTGTTTCCGCTGTGTATATGAAATGCAAAAACAGGATTCTTACAAACTTCACCTATGGGCAGACCAAAAAACTCTGCTGCCACCATAACGCCATTGTCAAGTTCAAAAAATTGAACCTTTCCCGTTAAATTATTATATTTTCCTGTTCCTTTAATTTCAGCTACAGCCTGTGGGTTTCCGCTTATAAGCACCATATTATGTTTTAATCTGTACCCATTATTAAAATAAAATTTCATTACAAAAATCTTTCATTTATTATAATATTATATTAAAATATATTTGATTGTTTCTATATCTAAGTCGCAAAACCTGCGCTTTTTTCTCTTTAAAAACTGCTAATAAACCAATGAAGATTGCATCTTTTTTCCGTTTATGTTATTTTTATAAAAAACAAAGGATACTGTTATGACTAAAAAAGAAACCGCTAAAAGGTATATTTTATTTATAATAAGCCTGTTCTTTTCAGGACTTGGAGTAGCATTTACAAAACACGGAGAACTTGGAGTATCACCCATTTCTTCCGTTGCCAATGTTATGAGTTTTAAATTTACCTCAATTTCAATGGGTAACTGGCTGATAATATGGAACTGTGTAATGATTCTTGGTCAAATTCTTATTTTAAGAAGAAAATTTAAACCCATACAATTACTTCAGGTTCCACTTTCTTTCCTTTTTGGATATTTTACGGATTTCGGAATGTGGCTTGCTTCCTTTATTCCTGTTAAAAATTATGTATTGCAGCTTACCATGGTAATTCTTGGTGTAATAATACTTGGCTTTGGAATATCTTTATCAGTAATCGCAAATGTTATTATGAATGCAGGAGAAGCATTTGTAAAAGCAGTTTCGGATACTATACATCAGGATTTCGGAAATATAAAAACTGCTTTTGATATTAGTTGTGTTACCTTCTCAATAATATTATCACTTTTTCTTTTTGATTTCAAAATTATCGGTACCAGAGAAGGTACTCTTATTGCTGCTCTTTTTACAGGCACTGTTGTAAAATTCTTTACCGGCCTGCTTAAGGAGCCGATTACCGGAAATCTGGAATCTAATAATGATTAAATTGAACCGGTAAAAAAACACCTGTTGTCAAATCCAAAGACATGACAACAGGTGTTTTATTTTACTTTAAAACCGGCAAACGCTACACTTTTTACCCGTTAATAAAATCAAAAAATTTACCATGTACGTGAGCTTAATTCTCTGAACTGGGCAACAGTAGGCACATGAGCATTAAGACCTCCATCTACAGTAACAACCTGACCTGTAAAGTAACTGCTCTCATCAGAGGCAAGATATACACACATATGACCAATATCTTCAGGACAACCATAACGGTTTACCATAATATTGCTTGTAAAAATATCTTTTAATGCCTGAGGAACATGAGCTTCGTTCTGCGGTGTAACAATAAGTCCGGGACGAACACAGTTACAACGGATATTCTGTTTTCCATACTGTAAAGCAGTATACTGGGTCAGCATATCAATTCCTGCCTTGGCACAAGCATACGCAGTAGAGCCAAGATCTCCGCCGCAGGCTGCCATGGAACCTATGTTAATAATTGAACCTCCGTTTTCATTCTTCTGCATATATGGAAGAACAGTTTTAATTGCAAAAAATGTTCCTCGCATATCACTCTGAAAAATAGCATCCCACATTTCAATTGTTAACTCATCAACACGACCGTCTTTTAATGCAACATTGGCAGCATTGTTGACCAGAACATCAATTTTTCCGTATTTTTCATAAGTATCGGCAAAAAGCTTTTCAACACTTCCCGTGTCGGTTATATCCATAAAATGATAAGAAGCCTCACCGCCTTCTTTAACAATTCCGTCTACAACCTCCTGACCTTTTGCTTCTCTTCGTCCGCAGATAATAACTTTTGCTCCTTCAGCAGCAAATAATCTTGCAATGCCGATTCCGATACCACTGGTTGAACCTGTAACAATAGCAACCTTGTCTTTTAATCTATTCATGATATAATCCTCCAATTTTTATTCTGCACAATGGCATAAAATGAATACATCAAAAACTTTGTTTAATTAATAATTCTCTTCATGTATTTCAAAATAACTCTGTGGATGAGCACAGACAGGACATATCTCCGGTGCTTTTGTTCCTACTACTATGTGACCACAGTTACGGCATTCCCATACCTTAACCTCGCTCTTTTCAAAAACAGCAGCAGTCTCAACATTTTTCAAAAGTGCTCTGTAACGTTCCTCGTGATGTTTTTCAATTTCTCCCACCATACGGAATTTTGCCGCAAGTTCCGGGAAGCCTTCTTCTTCAGCTGTTTTAGCAAATCCGTCGTACATATCTGTCCATTCGTAATTTTCACCTTCTGCCGCAGCAGCAAGATTTGCAGCAGTATCACCGATGCCGTTTAACTCCTTGAACCACATTTTTGCATGCTCACGCTCATTTTCAGCGGTCTTCAGAAATAAAGCTGCTATCTGCTCGTAACCTTCCTTTTTGGCAACGGAAGCAAAGTATGTATATTTATTTCTCGCACCGGATTCACCATCAAAAGCTGCATGAAGATTTTTCTCAGTCTGCGTACCGGCATATTTATTAGTGGACTCTTCTGTAAATGGTTCCAGACTGTCTCCTGTTGCTCCGCATCTTGGACAAACCGGAACTTCTCCCTCCTTCACTTCAAAAATTTCTCCGCACAATTTGCACTTGTACTTCATTGTTTTTACCTCCATATTATTAATTTTATTTTCTTTATTTATTCCGATATCTGACTGTCCTGCATGGCGGATACCGGTATATTGAGCTATTTCCTTATCAGTGGTAATAAGATTATTAATGGACAATCCATGAACCGAATGATTGCCTGTTACTCTTGCAAAAGTTTTTAATTCTTCAAGAGAAACATTCAAAAAATTTGCAACTCTCTGTGCTGCAGAATCAACGTGAAGTCTTTTCCTGAGTTCAGGATCCTGGGTTGCCACACCAACAGGGCAGTTTCCGCTTCCACAAATACGGTACTGCTGACAAGCTGCAGCAATCAGTCCTGCACTTGCAATGGCAACAGCATCTGCTCCCATAGCCAGAGCCTTAGCAAAATCTGCCGAAACCCTAAGGCCCCCGGTAATTACAAGAGAAATGTCTGAATGTACAGCATCCAGATATTTTCTTGCACGGGAAAGTGCGTAAATCGTAGGAACAGAGGTTGCTTCCCGCAGCATCAGCGGACTTGAACCTGTAGCTCCACCCCTGCCGTCAATGGTAATGAAATCCGGATTGGCGAAAACACAATACTCCAAATCCTTTTCAATATTACCTGCTGCTATCTTAATACCAATAGGACGTCCGTCAGAACGTTCCCGCAACATTGAAACCATATTCCGTAAATCTTCTTTAGAGTTTAATTCCGGGAATTTACTCGGGCTCTGTATGTCTTCTCCCTGTTTTTTCCCCCGAATAGCTGCAATTTCTGCAGTAACTTTTTCTCCGGGCAGATGACCGCCCATACCGGGTTTTGTTCCCTGACCGATTTTAATTTCAATTGCATCAGAGGTACGAAGATTTTCATCTGTTACACTGTATTTATTCGGTATATATTCAAAAATATATTTATATGATGACTGTTTTTCCTCAGGCAGAATACCGCCTTCCCCACTGCACATTGCGGTTTTTGCCATTGCCGAGCCTTTAGCCAGGGCAATTTTTACTTCCTTTGACAAAGCGCCGAAAGACATATGAGAAATATATACCGGATTATTGAGAATCATAGGTTTTTTTGCATGTTTTCCGATTATGGTGACTGTATCAACCGGTTCTCCCTCATCCAGCGGAGGAGGATTTAACTGGGAACCAAGAAGCAGAATATCATCCCAGTTAGGCATGGGCATTTTAGTACTCATTGCCCCTCCGATAGATTTTCCTGTTACAGCCATTTCATGGATTTCAGCCATATACCGTGACGTAGGATCAATCCGTGCTGTTGAACTGTCATAATCAAGATTACCGGAATATGTTTTCGGAATTACCTTTTCCTCTGAAGAAACCGGTATCATATTGGACACCGGCTGTTTACAAACCGGGCAGCCGCTAAGCTCTGATATGGGCTTTCCCTCCTTCTCCTCATCATAAATCGCCCCACAAATAACACATTTGTAAATTGCCATAAAACCTCTCCTTATTTTTCATTTTTATTTTTACAGTCAGGACACAGTCCTTCAAAAATCAAACGATGCCGGTTAATCAAAAATCCCGTATCTTTTTCAATTTGCTCGTCGTATTCTATATGGTAGTCCAAAGGAGCATCAAAAACTCTGCCGCATACCATGCAGATAATATGGTAATGCCGGTCAAGACGAGAATCATATCTGTCTGCTGACAACACCTTAACATTGGTAATTTCATCATTTTCAGATAAAATGCCAAGGTTTCGGTATACCGTACCACGACTGATTTTACTATCCTTTTCTCGAACATCCAGATAAATCTGATCAGCTGTCGGATGATCACATCGGGAAATAACTGCATCGAGAATCATCTGCCGTTGTTTTGAATTTCGTTGTATTTTCATTTTATACCCCATATGCAATACTAAGACTTATTACTAATATAATAACGCTTTTTTAAAAAGCCGTCAAGAACAGCTGTTTTTTTTTCTATTCCCATTTATTTTCCGGAATTTGACGGCAATTCAGTCAACCATACTTATTTAATAATAATAAAAACCTCCTTTGCCCAAACAGGCAAAAGAGGTTTTTCCTAATACGGAGACGGTGGGATTCGAACCCACGTGTCCTTGCGGACAACCTGATTTCGAGTCAGGCTCGTTACGGCCTCTTCGATACATCTCCTTATATAAACTCACGGGGAGTATTATACTACATTCCTGAATATTTTACAATAAATATTTCGACCGCCATACGTTCGTCAAGATTTCCCTGCTTAACCCTTTCCTCAAGTTCAATACCAAAGGAAACAATATCTTTTATTTTTTCAGTCTCAAATTTTTGACCCAGTCTTACGTATTTATCAACCATAAAATCACGGACACCGGATATAGACATAATTCTTTGCTTTGATGTTCCCTTTCTGCTGAGAGAAAGAACCTGATATAGTTGATTATAACTCCTAATCAGCATAAACAATACTGACATTGCCTTTTCATGTGCAGCCAAAAGCTGATAATAAAGCTGTAAAGCCCTGTCCTCCTGCCCGGCCATAATAGCATCTATCATAAGGAAGATTTTCCCTTCCGGAACTTCTGAACAGATACCATCAATATCTTCTGCAGTAACCACCTGTTTTTCATTACAATATGCAACAAGCTTATCAAGCTCAGTCTGTATTCTGGACATATCACTGCCAACTTTTGTTACAAAATATTCGCAATCTTCCCTGGAAATCTGTAAGCCTTTCTGTTTTAACGTGGCTGCAACAACAGGCAAAATATCCTTTATACCCGGAGAATCAATCTTAGTAGAGTATCCATTAGCGGAAACATATTTATATAGTTTATTCCTTTTGTCTACATCGCTTTCAACAAAAATCATACAGGTTGTTTCAGGAAAATTCTGTATATAATCAGCAATTTCACAGGATGATTTGAACCATCCGGAATCCTTTATTATGATAACACGTCTTTCAGAAAAAAAAGGAAGGGTATTTGCCGTAGAAATCACCTCGTTAACTGCTGCATCCTTTCCTTCAAATCTGCTGAGATTCATATCATCTCCTTCAGTAAGCATTGCTTTTATCAGCTTATCACGATAAAGATTTTTAAGAAAATCCTCAGACCCATATAGCAGATAAAATCTGGAAAAATTTCTTTCTTTTATATCTTTTTTAATTCTTTCCAAAACAGTTCCCCCATTGTAAAAACAAACACCTCACATGCTGTCAAATGAAATTTACAATACAATATAAAGTTTTATTTAAAATCAGAACCAATTCGTTCACCCATTAATACTCTGGTTTCATAACCTTCTAAAGTATTTTTTAGTATATCCTCATCCGGCACAAATGAGTCTTTTGGTAAAAGCAATACTATTGAAGAACCACCAAATGCGAAATGACCTTTTTTATCACCTTGCTTAACATAAGCTTTATTCATTTCATCATTGCATATTCTTCCTACACCCATTGCTCCTACTTCCATTTGGACAATATGCTTTTCATCAGCAGTAGTTATTATGCTGTAAGATCGTGAATTTTCTTTATACACTTTTACATAGTCATAAACAACAGGATTAACAGAATGTAGAAAACCATCTATATATCTGTCTGTTTTTTTGTTCCCTGAAACTGAATATATATAATGATGATAATCATCTACACTTAAACGGACCAACACAAAATATCCATCCTTATAATATTCAGCAAGAGAGCCGTCTCTAAGAAGCGAAGCAACTGAATATACACTATTTTTAATTTTAAAACGGGAATGATGATTGATTTTATAAGCCGTTACTCTGCCATCTGAAGGAGAAACCAAAATATCATCACCATATAAAATCCTTCTTCTATCATCACGTATTTCTCTTGTGAAGAAATCATTAAAGGAAATATATTTTTCCGGAATATAATCTTTAAGGGAAATACCATTTTTCTTTATAAAAGGATCAATAAATAATGTGGAAAGCGAACTATCGAGAAACTTACGCTGAATATTTGCCATGGTCTTTGATGTAAGAAAGCTCAAAAACAAGCGACCTAAAAAATTATCATATAATAAATGCATAGACCCGGCTACTGCCAGGTCTTTTTTTATAACATTTCCTTTTCTATCTTTGAAACAGTCTAATCTGATATCCATAATTTCCTCCGGATACATCATATAATCTGTAAATAAACCTGCTCATAAATACACATTAATGGTAATAAACTCATCAGGCTACAGAATCCGCCAAAAAAATTATACAGCTATACAAGCAACACCGCAATAAACAGAGCCAGTGCAAGTCCAATTATAACATAATTTGCTTTTCCATAAATTTTCGGAACTTTGAAATTTAAAATAAACAAAAAAGCTGTGACCATTAATGCAATACTGTATAAAACAGGAAGAACAAGTTCTCTGGAGACAAGGGAACCAATACAATAAGCAAAAGGTGCAATAATCGATGAATTGGTAACAGGAAGTCCCTGATAACTGTGTCTTCTTTCGGTAGTATTCTGCTGACGTTCTTCTTCAACCACATTAAAAAATGCAAGTCTGATTACAGCAGCAAGTGTAAGACAAATTCCTGCAACAACCCCCAGAAATTCAAGATTTCCTTTCTTATACAAGGCAATTCCCAAAAATGATGGTGTAACTCCAAAGCAAACAAGGTCGCAAAGCGAATCAATCTGTATTCCGAACTTTTTAGCCTGCTCAGTTCTTTTTATTCGCCTGGCAATTGTCCCATCAAACATATCACATAATCCGGAAAACATCAGACAAAACAGAGACCAGCTAAAAATATAATGATATGCAAGATATATACTTATAATGGACGAAGCCAGTCCGATATATGTAAGTATTACTGACGGATTATAACATCCGACAAATTTTTTCTTCATTCTAATCCTCCGCACCGATACAAAACACAATAAATCAATTAGTATTCAGTATATACTTTGATAGTAATTTTGTCAATTAAAGAAAGAATTAACAATATAAGTATTATTACCGTCTGTTTTTACAGAAATCTGTCCGTTAATATTCGTAACATAAGTTTTAGTTCCGCACAATTTAAGTCTGTTTAATGTTGCATCAGATGGGTGATGATACGAATTATCTATACCACAGGATATTATTGCAGTTTCAGCTAAAATCTGATTTAAAAACTCCTGACTACAAGAACCTCCGCTACCGTGATGGGGAACTTTAAGTACATTAATATCCACGTTTTTATCTGCCTGTTTTATATTGTTTAATATATTGTCTTCAACCTTCTCTGATATATCCCCTGTAAACAACATTGTGAAATCACCATATTCAAGATACAAAACCATAGAGGTATCGTTTTCAGAATAACGCCCTTCTTCTGTTTTAGGAAATACATTGGTAAGCAATAATTCTTCCAAATAAAAAGTATCATAACATTTCATTTGAAAAAAACTTCGATTTTTACTTTCTTCATCAATATTTAATGCCTTGTAAAAGTCCACGGTGTCCTGTAGCTCAGGAATTATAATTTGAACATTCATTCCAAGTTCAATTATTTCTTTTGCACCGGAAACATGATCCGTATCAGCATGACTTAAAAAAATATAATCCAGTTTTTCATAGCCATTGTAGTACAAATAGGGTTCGATTATATATTTATATATTTCATCTTCATCACTGCTTCCGCAGTCAACTGCTATAGCATAATCCTGAAAAGTAATAATACAACAATCACCTTGTCCAACATAAAGCTGGCTGATTTTCAATTCTCTGCTTTTTAATGGATTCAATAATAATAAAGCAGGAAGAAATGACCAAAAGCAAAATCTGTTATAATCTGTATTTTTAATAAGGAAAAATAGTACAAGGATTAATATAATTATGATGTATTTTTCTCCTGTCATATGTCCTGTAATAATTTTTGCAAATGGGAGCCGCTCTGTCCCACTAAGAATAATATTATAAAAATAAAGTACAATCCTTGCCGGAATGGAACATATACATCCAACAACGGGAAATATTTTTCCACATACACCTGCCAGAAAACCATCAATCACAATAAGCGGAACTGTTGGAAGCAATAACATATTTATTAGTAAAGAATATGGGCAGAAATAATTAAAAAACTCAATTTGTGCAGGAAGCAAAGCTGATTGAACCGAAAGTGAAAACAAAAATTTTTTCAAATAATTTTCTGTAATAAATATATTTTTTAACTTTATTCTTCTTATTTCATTTCCGAAAACAGAAGTTCCCAGACCTGCTGAAAAAGATAAAATAAACGAACTGTCATATATATAAAGAGGCTGATTAATCAAAATAACAACTGCTGCCAAAGACAATGAAGTTAAGCTGTCATATTTTTTCCCCAGGCATGATGCTATAAGAGAAACACAAATCATAATAATTGCTCTCTTACATGATACCTGTCCCCCTGAAAAAGAATGATATATGCACAAAACAATTAGCGTAATTATTGAAGACGTAACATGTCCTGCACCATTTTTACGCAGTATTTTATAAATTCCCATTCCTATAATAGAAATATGAAGTCCTGAAATAGCCAGAATATGTGCAAATCCGGTTTCCTGATATTGATTTTTTACATCTTCATCCAGATATGTTCTGTCTCCTGTTAATATTGCTGTAATTATTCCGGCATTTGTTTCATCAAAACTGTTAAAAACACCTTCAATTATCCATTGTTTTAACAAAAACAATAAATATTTAAGGTTTATATTCATTTCTGTTCTGTTTATTTCATTTATATTCTGCGGGTATGCATAGCCGGTAATATTCCTTGCGCGAAAGTAATTTCTGGCATTAAAGCTTCCTTCATTATATGCAGGTTTAAAAAGCTTAATTTCACTTGTAAATTCAACTATATCTCCCCACAAAAAATCAGCATCATCAGTATATACATATATACATTCTTTCTGATCAAACAAATAGTTTTCACATTTGTTTACAGTAATATTATTTATTTTCATAGTAAGTTTTATTTTATTATTACTGTTTTGAATGTTCACTATTTGTCCTGAAACATTTAAACAATCCGATTTTTCTTTAACCATTTCAAGTTGACTTTTTTCGCTGATTCTGCTGTTTTGTGATTTTCCAAAAAAGAAGCTTAATATTAAAATCAGAAATAATAATATACTTAAAAGACAATACTTACATCTATTTCCGATTTTTGGCTTATAAAAGAAAAAGAAAGAATATAGAAAGGATAAAAAGATAAAAAGGAAACAAATATTGCCTTTACATACAAGACCGGCTATGAACATACCGGCAGCCACTGCTACCGGTCTGTACATATAAACCTCCGATTATTCTTTATTTAATAGTAAATCATAGTTACAGGTTAACAGTTCTCCACAATATAACCCTCTGTAATACTCAAGTTTCTGTCCGTCTACAGAAATAACAACGCTCCTGACCCCTGAAACCTCCGATAGGGAATTAACAATTGAATATACAGTCAGCTCATCTGAAACACCATCAAGATAATTAAGAAATTCCACAGAAAGATTAACATAGCATACCATATCCTTTGTTACTATATTAAGAAGTTTTGTCCCCTGAGGAATTGCATTCTGTGCCGCTTCACTACCGGTTGGTCCTTTTAAAAGTTCCTCCAGAACAAGCTGTTCATCTGTGTATCCGGCATCAATATCAACCTCTCTGCCAATTTCTACAAGACCTTCAAAATTATCATCCGGAAAATACAGCTTTATGGAGGTCGTTTCATATGGCCCTGATGTATCATATAAAAATGAATTGCTGTTCATTCTTCCAATTACAGTTCCCTGTAAAGTCAGCGGTGCATCTTCAATATAAAACGAAACATCCTCAACATCATCTAACTGACAAAGGGTTTCAACTATTGCAGAACGTGCCATAACTTCATCTGAAATAAACTGGTCATAGTATTCAGTTCCAAAATATAACGACACAGCCCCTTCTGAATACTCCCATTTTAAAATTTTTACATGCTCTGACAAAGGAGAAGTATATATAGAATCAGTATAATTGTTAAGAGCTTCCAACAATTCTTCAATTTTATTTATGGTGCTTTCGGCTTGAATATCATACTCAACCTTTTTCTGCACCATTCCGGTTTTATCAAGGACCACCAGATATTCCGAAAAATCGGTATTTTCTGACTTCTCCTCTTCATTATTACCACAGCCCGAAAAAGAAAACAAAGCAAATAGTAAAACAAGCAAAAGCTCATATATTGTTTTCTTCACAAGTTACACCTTCCCTCAAACTATTTTATACTGCACGGTAATATAACGGCAGCCTTATGGTAAATGTGGTACCTTCATTTTCTTTACTATGCACCTTAACCACACCATTATGCATTCGGATAATATCATTGGCAATAGTCAGCCCCAGTCCGGTTCCTCCCGTCGCTCTGTCTCTTGCTTTATCAACACGATAAAATCTTTCAAATACATGATTTAATGCCTCTTCAGGAATACCTATACCGGTATCTGCTATCGTAATATAAACAAATTTTGCATCTGAATTTAAACTCACCCGCACCTGACCCATTTCTTTATTATATTTTACTGCATTTTCACAAAAATTGGTCAAAGCCATTATCATTTTACCATCATCTACCTCTGCCGTTATTTCGCGATAGCTTTCATAAATAATTTCTACATTCTTATTTACAGCCAGAGGTGTAACTCTTTTTAAAACAATTGATAAAATATCATTCATGCTGCACAGAGAAATATTTAACATATCCGTTTTTTTATCAAGCTTGACCATTGTAAGCAAATCGGAAATAATTTTATTTTCTCTGTCGATTTCTTCATTAATATCCAGAAGAAATTCCCTGTATGTTTCTACATCTGCGTTTTCCTGCATTAAAAGAGAATCGGCGAGAACTTTTATTGATGCCATAGGCGTTTTTAATTCATGAGATACATTTGAAACAAACTCTTGCTGGTTATCATTAATTGCTTTAACTTTTGCCAGCATATTATTTACGCTAACTGCAATATTTTTAAATTCTTTTATACCTTTTTCTTCCAGCGTAGCATCCAGTTTACCTGTAGAAATAACATGTATGGAATTTTGCATTTTCTTAAATGGTCTTGTTATTGCTGAAGATAAAATAACTCCCAGAAATAAAAGTAATATGACAACTACTGTTGTAATAATTACGCTTGCTTCCATTACTTTATCCAATGTAGCGATTTCATTTTCGATAGAATATGTTATAAGAATAGCACCTATATACTTTTTATCAGTATCGGATTGAATACCATAAGAATAACGTCCATAACCTTTTTCCCAATCGAATACAGACGTGACATTTCCTGAAAAGGACATAAGGATTTCCCTCATAACCGTGGTTTTACCTACATCTCTTCCATAGCTGTCATAAATTATCTGCATAGAAGAATTTACCACAAGAATTCTGCCACCAAATAATTCTGAAACAACCGACAATTCATTATCAATAGTTGAATTGGTAGATTTAAGATAATCAGTTATTTTAAACTGACTTACGATTCGTGAAGTATAACTGTTAATTTCCTGCTCTTTTTGATTAACACAGGACTGTTTGTACTCGTTGATTACTCCTTTTGAGCAAAACACGCAAGCCAACAGTCCTGTACAGAAAATTATAATCAGAATAATAAAATGTAAATTAAAAAGATTTGAAAAAAATTTTTTAATCATTGAAGTAATATCCTACTCCCCATTTTGTATGAACATATTTAGGCTCACTTGGGTTGTTTTCAATTTTTTCCCTCAGTCTTCTGATATGAACATCCACGGTTCTGACATCTCCCGGAAAATCATATCCCCAGACAAGATTCATAAGATTATCTCTGGAATAAACCTTGTTAGGATTTGAAGCCAGTAAATCAAGCAAATCAAATTCCTTTGCAGTAAGATTTATCTCTGTCCCATCAATAAAAACACGTCTGGAGTTTTTATCAATTACCAATCCGCTGCTCTCAATCACGTCTTCTGATGCCTTGCTGTTAACAGTTCTTTTAGAATTACGTCTGATAATTGCTTTGATTCTGGCTTTTAATTCAAGAATATTAAAAGGCTTTGTAATATAGTCGTCCGCACCATATTCCAGACCCAGAATCTTATTTATATCCTCACCTTTTGCAGTAAGCATAACAATTGGTACATCAGAAAATTCTCTTACCTGCTGACAAACCTCAAAACCATTCTTTTTAGGAAGCATAATATCAAGAAGCACAATGTCATATTCATTGTCTTTAATCATCTCAATTGCAGCTTCTCCGTCATATGCGCAATCAACTTCCATTCCATCCTGTTCAAGACTGAAACGAATTCCTTTAACAATTAACTTTTCATCATCAACAACAAGTACACGTTTACTCATTTTTTCCCCCAAAATCAATCACTCACTGTTATTAGATTCCTGATTTTTTCATATGTGCTTTCACCTATACCACTTACATTCATAATTTCTTCGGTACATGAAAAATATCCGTTTTGTTCACGGTAATTAACAATTGATTCAGCCTTAGTTGTTCCTATTCCGGGCAACGAAACTAACTGACTAACATCTGCAGTGTTAATATTAATCAAAGCACTGTTCTCTGCCAAAGTTTCTTCACCTTCAATTTGAACAAGCTTATTTTCAACCTCATCTTGCGACGGAATATAAACCTTCATACCATCTTTGACAGGTTCCGCCAGATTGACAAAGGTTTCCGATGCATCTTCAGTAAATCCTCCTGCCATTTCCAGCAGGTCAACTATTCTGCTTCCTGTTCCGAGCTCATAGACTCCCGGTTCATGAACTTCTCCACATATGTAAGCAAAGACAGTATCGTCGGAAGCTTGCTGATTATCAGAATTATCATTCCCGGCAGTGCCACCAGAAACTTCAATGGTTTCGGAAGATTGAATACCAACCCGGATTTCTTCATTTTCTTTTTCATATACCAAAATACCTGAAATAATAACAACTATTGTTATGACCAGTACTGTTATTCTTGCTTTCATTGCAACCTCCATACAGCACTGAGCCATGTCCGCATCTGTTTATATTTTATCCTAACAAAAGACAGTTTACAAGTTATTTTTAAGTATTAAAGAAATATTAATAAATCAGACAAATTATTTCAATTTATCAAATACCTTTGTAAGTATTGACAGCATTTCATCCACATCATTCTTACTGATAATTAAAGGAGGTACAAATCTGATAACATTTTTCCCTGCAGAAATAAGAATCAATCCGGAATCAATGGCAGCAGCTACCACATCTTTAACGCTAAAATTTAACTCCAACCCCTGCATAAGACCTTTACCTCTGTGTGAAGCAATAAAATCGTATTTTTCAGTCAGTTCATCAAGCTTTTCCCATAAATAAGAACCAACTTTTTTTACATTATCAAGGACATCCTGTTTTTCAAAAAGTTCAAAAACCTTTGTAACTGCTGCACAGACCAGAGGATTTCCACCATAAGTAGTACCATGATCTCCCGGCACCATACTTGCCGCAATATCCTCTTTAGCACAAAATGCTCCAACAGGTACACCACATCCCAAAGCCTTAGCAGTAGTCATAATATCCGGCTTGATGCCATACTGTTCATAGGCATACATTGTTCCGGTTCTTCCCATACCACACTGAATTTCATCAAGAATAAGAAGAATTCCCTTTTCATCACAAATGTTTCTGATTTCAGTAATGAATTGCTTATCTGCCGGATAAATACCGCCTTCACCCTGAACTGTTTCCATAATAATTGCTGCAGTTTTGTCACTGATTGAAGCTTTTACACTTTCAATATTATTAAACTCAGCCCATTTTACACCACCTATAAGAGGCTCAAAAGGTGTTCTGTAGCTCGTTGTTCCGGTAACAGAGAGTGAACCCATACTTCTTCCATGGAAAGAATGCGTCATAGCAATAATCTCACTGTCAGCGACGCCATTATTCAAATAATAGTGCTTTCTCGCAAGCTTAATTGCCCCTTCAACTGCTTCCGTTCCACTGTTTGTGAAAAACACTCTGTCCATACCTGTAGCTTTCTTTAAAGCCATTGCAGCTGTTACTGCCGGTTCATTATAATAATAATTTGATGTATGAATCAGTTTATCTATCTGAGCTTTCAAAGCATTGTTATAGTCTTCGTTTTTATAGCCTAAAGCAAATACCGCAATTCCGGCACAAAAATCAAGATATTTCTTTCCCTCAGAATCATACAGATATACTCCATCGCCTTTTTCCAAAACGATATTATATCTTCCGTATGTTTTCATCAAAGCCTGCTCTGCTTCATATATGATTTTCTCTGTTTCCATGGTATCCTCCGTTTAATGACAAATCCTTATTTTATGCTCTGTCATCAATAATAGCTGTTCCGATACCTTTTCTGGTAAAGAATTCCAAAAGCAGGCAATGAGGACAGCGTCCGTCAATAATATGTACTCTGGATACACCATTTTTTACAGATTCGATACAGTTACGTAACTTCGGAACCATACCTCCCCCAACGTATCCCTCATTAATAAGCTTTTCAGCATCTGAAAGTGAAAGTTCGGAAATAAGGGTCTCCGGATTTTCAGGGTCCTTATATACGCCTTCAATATCCGTTAAGAATGCCAGCTTTTCTGCACCCAGTGCAGCAGCAATTGCACATGCCGCATCATCTGCGTTAATGTTATAAGACTGTCCCTCTGCATCCATACCAATAGGTGCAATAACAGGTACATAATCATTTTCAATCAATGTATCAATTATATCTGTATTAACATCTGTTATATTTCCAACAAAGCCTATGTCCTTACCGTTTGCATATTTCTTTTTGCAATTAAGCATACCGCCGTCTTTTCCACTGATACCGGCAGCCTTTACGCCCATTTTCCCTAACATCTGAACAAGACTTTTATTTACCTTGGAAAGAACCATTTCTGCGACTTCCATAGTTTCATCATCTGTAACACGGAGTCCTTCAACAAAAACAGCCTCATGTCCAAGAAGCGATACCCATTTACTGATTTCCTTTCCGCCGCCATGAACAATAACAGGATGCATACCAACATACTTCAACAAAGCAACATCCTTAATTACATTCATCTTAAGTTCAGGATCAAGCATTGCACTTCCACCATACTTTACAACTACAATTTTATTATTAAACTCCTGAATATATGGCAAAGCCTCAATCAGCGTCTGTGCCTTAGAAAGGCTTTCAATAATATAATCCGACATCTCTATCCTCCTGTTTAAGAAACAATATTACATTGATCTTTTAAAAAATTTAAGCATTTTCTGTTAAAAGAAAATTTAGCTTCTGTAGTCTCCGTTAATCTTCACATAGTCATATGTAAGGTCGCATCCCCATGCAGTGGCCTTTTCGTAGCCTGCTTTAACATCAACCAGAATAGTAACTTCTTTCTGTGAAAGCATCTCAGTTGCAAATTCTTCAGAATAATTAACAGCCATACCATTTTTAACCAGCTGCATTTTTTCTTCATCTGTTCCATTTTTAACCTGCAGGAAAATATCTACCTTTTCAGGATCAAATGTAGCACCGGAATAACCTAAAGCACAAAGGATACGTCCCCAGTTAGCATCAGAACCAAAAAGTGCTGATTTAACCAGATTTGAACTGATAACTGATTTGCTTAACATTACTGCTTCTTCTTTTGTGCGTGCATTTCTTACCTTACATTCCATAAGCTTGGTTGCACCTTCACCATCTGCTGCCATTTGTTTTGCAAGAGACTTACAAACAACCTTAAGAGCAGTTTCAAAATTGTCATAATTTTTGTTCTTCTTTATGATTTTCTCATTTCCGGCCATGCCGTTTGCAAGAACAATAAACGTGTCGTTTGTAGAAGTATCCCTGTCAACACTGATCATGTTAAATGTTTCACTTACAACCTTTGATACCGCTTCTTGTAAAAGATTCTGATCAATATTAATGTCTGTTGTAACAATACTTAACATAGTAGCCATGTTCGGATGAATCATTCCTGAGCCTTTACTCATACCACCAACAAAGATTTCTTTATCTTCATCTTCAATAGAGAAAGTTGCAGCTGCTTCCTTTGGTACTGTATCGGTTGTCATAATAGCCGTAGCTGCTGAAAGTGCACTTTCAGCAGTAGTACCTAAAGCGGCAACCAGTGAAGGAACTCCTTTTTTCATCACATCTATTGGAAGCGGCTGACCGATAATACCGGTGGATGCTGAAAAAATCTGTTCCGGTTCAAGTTTCAGTTCGGCTGCCACTGCAGAAACAAACTCATAGTTATCCTTAACTCCCTGCTCACCCATACATGCATTTGCAATTCCACTGTTAAAAACCATACCATGCTTAGGCAAATCATTTTTCATGATTTTTTGACACCACATAACAGGCGCTGCTTTTACAAGATTTGTAGTAAATGTGCCTGCCGCTACACAAGGTGTATCACTATAAACAAGAGCAACATCTTTTTTCTTTTTTCTTATACCTACATAAATTCCTGCTGCTTTAAATCCTTTTGCAGTAGTAACTCCGCCTTCAATTTTCCTCATATATAATAACCTCCATCATATTTAGAAATAAATTCATTATTTAAAATTATAAATAATATCACTATTTTTGTATTTGTGTCAGGTGTCAATGTTACTGATTATAAAATCATTGGAATTGACATAAGCCCTGTTTTTTCATCAAGTCCAAACATTATATTCATGTTCTGAACTGCCTGTCCTGCAGCACCTTTAACAAGATTATCCATTGCCCCCATCATAACAACTCTGCCTGTTCTTTCATCAATACAGAAATTAACATCGACAAAATTACTTCCGGCAACACATCGGGTTTCAGGACAAATATTCTTTTTAAGAACTCTTATAAAATATTCATTATTATAATATTTATCATAAATTGCTTTCAAATCCTCATAGCTGTAGCTTCCGGTTAAGTTTGCATATGCAGTTACAAGAATACCTCGGTTCATAGGAACAAGATGTGGTGTGAAATTAATCATAACTTCTTTTCCGCAGGCATATGAAAGCTGATCTTCAATTTCAGGTGTATGACGATGACTTGTTACGCCATAAGCTTTAATAGATTCATTAACTTCACAATAAAGGTTATTTACCTTTGCCCCTCGTCCGGCACCACTGGTACCACTCTTGGCATCGATAATAATACTGTTAGGTTCAATAATTCCTTCCTTTACCAAAGGATAGATACTTAAGGTTGAACAGGTTGGATAACAACCCGGATTTGCAACCAGTCTTGCATTTTTTACATCATCTCTGTTAATCTCACATAAACCATAAACTGCTTCATCTATAAATTCAGGGCTTTTATGCGTAATTCCATACCACTGTTCATATCTTCCAACCTTTTTTATTCGGAAGTCTGCAGACAAATCAATGATTTTGGTTTTAGACAATACATTTTCATTAACAAGTGATGCACAAAGTCCCTGAGGTGTAGCTGT
>JBJEJI010000081.1:0-29881 GCA_051877895.1 Lachnospiraceae bacterium
TTGTCTTGGAAATTTCAAGGTTGTTTCACTATTAAGTTTTCAATGTTCGATTTTGCCTTTCGGCTACCCTTCAACACGTTTAACCATGTCGCAAGCCCTTAATTTACTGGGCTTTCAGGTTTTTACTTTTGACCCGTTTCCGCGTCAGCAAGTGGTATTATAGCACCATGCCTACCCATTGTCAACAGCTTTTTTAAAAAAATTTTCGAGGCAATTTTTCCCTTTTTGACAAACTACAACTTATAGTTTTTAACTCTTACAACAATAACTATATCATGTGTAATCATGAATAAAGAAATTTATCCGCGCCATCTATATCCTTTACAAATTCTATTCCCCGGCTCATAAATTCAAGAATTGTATGATTCTTATACAATCTTCTAAAATATTCCATCATATTTTTACCTTAATAACACATTTCATAATAATGTTTGTGTGCCGGGTATGCACTGACACAGTATTGTTTTAATTCTGACCTCCGCCCTTTCCTTTTTTTCGGCCCAGATTTCTATTTGTTCAGTTGGGGCCTGAATCGGACCACTCTTTTTACGGCCTGAATTTCTATTTATTAAATCGGGGCCTGAATCAGTGATTTCACAAAACCACCCGCCCACTTTATAATGGGCGGGTGGTCTGATTTTTAAATCTTTACAAAACAGTATCGGTAATACGGACTGCCAACTGTCTGAAGCCGGCAGGTTTGAGGCAACTTTATTTGAATTTATTCCTGACGACATTTACTGAAAAACATGGCATTTAATCTTCAGTCTCATATCTGTATTTCAAGTCCTTCCCACAAATGTTCCTGGAGAATGAGGTCAATTATGTTATTTTCATAGAGTGGCAGTAAAAATTCCGAATCATTTATCATTTCAAGAAGATTTGCTGCGGTAGGATTATTTGCTAACACTGTAACAACTGCCATAAAAATCCATACACATAAAAGTCCAAGCAGTGCTCCAAGTATTGCTCCACCCAGACGGTTCATGGTAGATATTACCGGAAGGTGTGCAAGAATATTCAAAGATATCATCACTACTACCGCAGCTATATATACCATTAAAAATACAACAAGAAAGCAGATTGCCTGGGCTGCCGGAGTTTTAAATGCCACCGCCCCCAGAAGCTTTGTTACCAAAAACGAAGAGATGGTAGACAGAAAAAGTGCCGCAATACCGAACACACAACGGATTAATCCGCAGAACATTCCGGCAAGTACCATCAAAAGTAAAAAGACAATTATTCCGATTTCTAATTCATTCATCTGATTCCTCCGTTCCAAAGCAGTCGTTTCAGAGACCGGGCCACAACCCTGCATTTTTATGAATCACTTTCCTTACTCTGCTCTAAATATATCGTTTGTAGAGACTTTTCACCAACTATCATATAGGTTCTCTTATTATCCACAGGATATATTTTATTTATATCCATGGTCAGAGTAATCTTAGCCTTATCGTTGCCACCGATTCTTACGATATAAAGGGAGGTCCCACCGTAGAAAATCATATCCGAGCCGCTTACCATGAAATGCTCATAACTTTCTGTCAGCTCTTTAGTGGCTTTATTGTTGCCTTTCAAGTCATAAACATATGCAGTTTCCCCGCCCTGTTCGTTGGTTGTCACCACTCCGATGTATTCATCACTGACGGTTACACTTTTTATTGAACTGCTGATATTTATAGCTGCTCCTTCTTCTTCATATTCTTCCATGGCAAATATATTAATACCTTTGTCGGAAAATGCCACAACTGTATCATTACCTGCAAATTCCACATCTGCAACTAAACGGTCTTCATAAAGCTTTAAACCTACCAGACGGTCTACATAATTAGAGCCCACTTCTCCAAAATTGTAGAAGGTCAGCTGGTTAACAAGCTGGTTTTGTTCAAAAGAAGCATAGCTGGTTACCAACTTGGTGCCGTCCCTTGATAAATCCATTGCAATCGGGATACCATCCTCATCTGTGGTGGTCATCATATCAACAATTTTGGTTCCATCTATTTTATATACTGTAATATAATCCTTGGTTCCGTCATCCATCCATACGGCAGTCACACCGTTGCCTGCCACGGAAACATACTTAATGCTATGTTCTGTAGTAATCTGATAAACCTTGCCTGTTCCGTCAAGGATATACAGATTTACGGAGCCTTCATCCGCAACTGCTGCATAGCTTCCGCATGCATCGCCGATTGGATTGCTCATTTCATAAGAAACATTCCAGAGTTCTTTTCCTGTACTGTCATAAGAAGAAACGCCGTCTCTTGTATAGCGGATTATTCCTTCATCTCCAAGCATGAAGGACGCATCTGTGTTTCCAGGCATTTCAAATTCGTTTTTAACGGTATATCTGGTGTAGGTTTTTCCTCTGTGTTTAAAAATCCACACTCCGACTGTTGCAAGACAGATAACAGCCAGAACCGCTACAGAAATAATTATTATTTTCTTTATGTTTTTTTTCATGGGTACATGGCCCTTTCTGCTTTCTCATCAGACATAATATTCTCACTTCATGGCAATATTCCAAAAACGTATTGCCATGATGCTCATTATAGCATATATTTTCTGTTTTGCAAACAATTCCCTGTCTTCAACCTCCATCTCCAAAGCAGTATCTGATAAAATCTTTTACATATGCCACAGTATCATTAAAATTTGTATAGTAATAAGTTTTAAATGCAATCAGCATCCCGGCCAGAATGACAGCCAGCAGTCCTGTTATGAGAATACTTACCCCAAGAGAAACACTGAAATTTTCCCGACCCTTATCCTTTATTTTAGATGGCAGGCTTATTATCCGCTGTCTGAAGCCTTCACTTTCAACAGTATTTATTGCCCCTGAATTTTTGCTGCCGGATTTTATTTTATTTGTTGAAGCCCCTCCACATTCATGAGCCCTGCTGAATATAGGTGCAATTATATCCTTAAATTTCAGCGGTTCCGTGGTTTTTCCCATATGAGCAAGCAAATATTCCTGCATTTCTGTGTTCTTATCATAATATACCACATAGCCTCTGTGTTTTCTGAAGCCGTCCTCCTCATAGCTGTACACCTCCGGCTCGTCCATGTCGGCTCCGGGTAGCACAAGAATTCCGTATTGTTCCCCCAAAAGTTCTTCATGTATGTCCATAAGCCTTGCATAATCCGTTTTGCCGGTTTTTTCCTTATTATAAAACCAGCCCACCGGTTCTAAATCCGGGAAGAATTCCAAATTAATAACTTCTATTTCCCTTTTTAACACATCCCCGGAAACTCCCCAATCTGAAAGTGCTGCGGCTCCGCCTATATCAATTTCCATCCGTTTTCCATCAGTTTTATATTTGCCATAGAGTATTTCTATATTTCCCTTGCCCCGTACATCCTGGGACACCCTTGCAATGTAGCTTTTCACATAATCCTCGATGTATATCCTGCAGTCTTTCTCCGGTTTCCCGATTATACGGTTGCTCCTTGGAACATTAATACTCTCCATACACCCTCCGCCATTATGTATTCATGCAACTACTATATCACATCTTTTACAGACGGCTTTGTGGATTCTTCTTCTTATGGTAATTTTCGTGTGACATTATTTTGGAATATACTTCTTCTCCCATTTTGTTTTTACAATTATCTTTTCCCTTCCGTAAAAGAATACAGATTATGCATTTGGGAGTATATTCTTTTTTATTTATGACAATACTATAAAAAACCAAGGCAGTACACTGCCTTCAGGCAGTGAGCCTGACTTACACGAGACAGGGTGTAAGCCCTGTGCCGTGTAGGGCACGAAGTGCCGGTTTTTTAACGAGCAAAAAGCGTAGTGTTTGCGAGTTTAACAAATTTAGGAAAGCGAGTGAAAGTTATCAGCCAGGAAAATGTTTACTATTTTAATCCCTCCACGCCATATGCAGTAGAATCTTTTTCAGAGTGTCTCAGGGGATTAATTGATAAAAACAGGAAGCGGGGGCAAAAGCTTGTAATTTTATGCATCGGAACCGACAGGGTTATGGGAGACTGTCTGGGACCGCTTTTAGGCTACAGACTGAAGAAAACCGGATGCTCAGGGATTATTTATGGGGATTTAGATTCTCCGGTTCACGCCAAAAACATTCCGGATGTGGTAAAAGAGATAAAGAAAAAGCATCCACGGGCATTTATTATTGCCATAGATGCTTCTTTGGGGACACAGTCCCATATTGGTTATATTACTCTTGGTGTGGGCTCTTTAAGGCCCGGTGCGGGAGTTGGTAAAAAACTGCCCAAGGTAGGAAATCTGTATATTACCGGCATCGTTAATTGCCTGTCGCCTTCCCACGAATCACTTTTAAACGATACTCGTCTGAACGTTGTAATGAGTCTTGCGGACACAATTTATGAGGGAATTCAAAATGCAGATTTATTTTCCTCGGCAAAATAACCGTCTGGTATTATAAAGTAACTCTACCCTCAAGTGCTCTCAGCAGTGTGACCTCATCAATATATTCCAGATCCCCGCCAACAGGCACCCCGCTGGCAATTCTGCTCACCTTTATTCCGGTAGGCTTTACCAGCTTTGAAATATACATGGCAGTAGCTTCTCCTTCAAGGCTGGAATTTGTGGCAATAATAAGCTCATCCACTTCCCCTTCCAGACGCATAATCAGTTCTTTCAGTTTTATATCTGCCGGTCCGATGCCAAGCATTGGTGAAATCGCTCCGTGAAGCACATGATATACACCTTCATATTTGCCTGTTTTTTCATAGGCCGCCAGATCTCTGGGATTTTCTACCACCATTATCTGTTTTTTATTTCTTTTATCACTGCTGCAAATCGGACAAAGCTCCCCATCAGTCAGATTAAAACATTTACTACAATAGCATACTTTCTCGCGGGCTGTAGTTATGGTATCTGTCAAATTTTTCACCTGGTCCTTTGGCATATTTATGATGTGATATGCCAGCCTGGCCGCAGATTTATTTCCTATCCCAGGCAGGCGTCCCAGTTCTTCAACTAATTTTCCGATATATTCGCTGTAATAATTCAAAGCTGTTCTCCTGCTCTGTAAATTGAAATAGGCGCATTTCAATTTATACTTCTGCTTTATTACTTTATTCTGCTTTATCTGCTTTATTTTATAACTTTATTTTATATAAAAACCCGGACAAAGCAGATAACGCAGGTTTTGATGTTACTGTTTAGAATGGAAATCCGGAGAGTCCACCGGTAAGCTGACCCATTACAGCCTGCTGCTCTTCTTCCATATTTTTCCAAGCCTCGTTTACTGCAGCCATAATTAAATCCTGGAGCATTTCGATATCATCAGGATCTACAACTTCCGGAGCGATTGTTACGGATGTAACCTGCTTTTCGCCGGAAACCTTTACCTTAACGGCTCCGCCACCTACAGTAGCTTCCCATTCTTTATTTGCAAGCTCTGCCTGCTTTTCCTCCATCTGTCTCTGCATTCTCTGAGCCTGTTTCATAAGATTATTCATGTTGCCCGGCATTGCACCGTAGCCGCCTCTTTTTGCCATTTTGTTATCCTCCATATAATGTTATTAAATTTTTATTCATAGCTGCATCAACACCTCTATGTCCACGCATGCAAAATCGGAATCAGCATCTATACTATTTCAATAGGAATCCCTTTAAACTTCTCTGCAAATTCAGTAATATCAAAATACTTCTCTTTGCCTTTTTCCGCTTCATTCAGAACCAGATTAACCTCAACCTGTTTTCCTGTTTCTGCTGCAATCAGTTTTTGAAGTTCTTCTTCCCTGCCGTCCTGCTTCATCATATTATAATCTATCCCGGTCTCAAAAACAAGAAGCAGTCTTCCTTCCGGCGAAACACTTGGGGTTGCACCGGCCAAAATATTTCTGACCAGCATGGTTGATGCTCCGGAAATAATTTCTCTCCACTTTACCGCAACTTCTTTTATATCTTCAGGAAGCGCTTTTGGAAGATATTTATACTCTTCTTCCCGGCTTTCTGCGCCACCTCCCTCTACGGGATTTTTTCCTTCGGAACCGGAATCTCCGGAAGCAATTACTATACCGCCCTTTGCCAGCTCTTCAAGCTTACTCTCAAGTCTTCTCACCCTGTCAGTAAGAGCCTCCAGATTATCCTCCATCTGAGGATGGCACATTTTAATCAACTCTGTTTCTATTAAAACTCTTTTCTGGGTTGCATATCTGATTCGGTTTGTCAGTTCGGAGCATGCTCCGATATAATGCATTAATTCATCAGCTGTAAACACCTTTGATTCGTGTATCAAAAGCTGCATCTGTTCAGAGCTTACCTCCAAAAGATCACTTATGTCCCTGCCCGTGCCTGCCAGTAGCAGATTTCGCATATACCAGGTAAAATCCACAATAAAACGTGGCAAATCCCTTCCGGCGGTTACCAGTTCTTCCACAATTCTCATACATTCATCAACAGAGCCTTTGTGAATATAGCGGAGCAGTATGGAAAATGTTTCCACATCCGTACTTCCAAGTATATCTAAAACCTTGTCATAGGTCAGCTCTTCTTCAAAATAAAAAGCTATGCAGCGCTCAAGCAGACTTAACGAATCACGAAGAGAACCCTCACCGCATTTTGCTATATATTTAAGAGCAGTACGCTCAGCCGAAATTCCTTCTTTATTACAGAGCTCTTCGAGTCTGTCGGTAATGGTATCTATACTAATTCGCTTGAAATCATATCTCTGACAACGAGAAAGTATGGTTATTGGTATTTTATGTGCCTCAGTGGTGGCAAGAATGAAAACCACATATGAAGGTGGTTCCTCCAAGGTTTTTAACAAAGCATTAAATGCTCCTGCTGAAAGCATATGAACCTCGTCAATAATATATACCCTGTATGAACCCTCAGTCGGAGAATACTTTACTTCTTCCACAATCTGTCTGATACTGTCCACACCATTATTGGAAGCTGCGTCTATTTCCATGACATTCATGGATGTTCCCTGCTGTATGGCTTTACACACGGCACATTTATTGCATGGATTTCCATTAACAGGATTTTCACAGTTAATTGCTCTTGCAAAAATCTTGGCAACACTGGTTTTGCCCGTACCTCTGGTACCACAGAAAAGATAGGCATGTCCCACTCTTCCTGTTTTTATCTGGTTTGCCAATGTTTTTACTATGGCATCCTGCCCCTTTACATCCGAAAAAGTATCCGGTCTGAATTTACGATACAACGCCGTATATGACATTTCCATTCCCCCGCAACTGTAGCCATCTGTGCTTATGCTTCTTCTATCACGTGTATTTCAAAATAATCAAAATCAATGCTTTCGTTAAAATTATCAGCGGAAAATCTGCATCTTGCATGTTGTTTAAAGTCCCTGATGTTTGAATCCAGCCATATTGGCTGGGCAAGGTCCCATTTACTGCAGGCAACTTCTATTCCTTTAAAAATCTTCGCAGTGCGGTTGGTGTCCTCATCCGTTTCATAAACCATGTCCCTAATCAGATGGTTATCCTTCCACTGCTTTATCCACATTCTGAACATATTTACTCCAAATTAATTATTTTTCCTGTTCCCGCTTTTTTCACGAAGATTATTAATAAGGAAAATCAACAGATAAATGATGCTTCCTCCCATGAGTCCACCTACATGTGCGGCATTGTCCACTCCCTGATTAATAAAGCCGGAATAAAGTGCATAGCAGGCAAATAATATTATTCTTACTGCGCCCATTCCCATAAGGCTGGCACGATTTAAAATCATATACATAATCAGTCCCCCAACCACAGCAAAAACTGCGCCGCTGGCACCGATGCTTTCTATATACTGATGGGTGGAATAATAATACAGGCAGGATGTAACTGAGCCCATAAGTCCCCCACCAATATATATAAGTATAACACTGATATGCCCGGCAGCCCGTTCAAGAAGCTCCCCGGCAGCATAAAGTACAATCATGTTTCCCACAATATGATCTATCCCCGCATGCAAAAACATGCAGGTAAAAAGGCGGTAGTACTCTCCGTCATCAAAAACCGCCATCCACGACACTGCTCCGTCATTCAGCAGATAACTAAGGTCCAAAACGTCGCCCAGAAGATTTACCAGAAAAAGCACTATGCAGTTAATGATTATAAGTCCAAAGATAACATATGGTTTTCTGTCTGTCCCCGCCGCTGAATAACGGACATTACGGTTTCTGTCTGCAGTGCGGATATTTCTCCGGTTCAGATTATCTTGATAGGTTTCTCTCCGAAGCCTTTCTTCCTCTTCCTGTCTTATTTGTTCGGCCTCGCGAACCCTCTCCGTTGTAAGATAACTGACAAATTGTTCAACCTGCAGTCTGATTCCCAGAAAATCGTCCGGCTGGTTTTCGTATATTACCACACGTCCGTATTTCTCATCCACAACCCAGAAAGCGGTACCTGTGGCAAGTTCCAGGGTCTCCCTGCATTCGCTGGTCAGAAACAGGGTTAATGTATTTACAAAAAGAAAATTTTTATCGGCAAAGGACTGTCTGATTTTGTTATAATAACGATCATAGGCATCTTTATTCATAAAACGCCTTGCCTCTTCGGAAATAATCCAGATTAATGACGCAGAACTTCCGGTATTGACATAAAACAAATCCATGTCCGACGTGTGAAGGTTTACTTCATTAAATCCTCTGTCCGAAAAATATTTTTTTAACTTTTCTCTTACCATATTAATCTACATATTTTGCTACAACATTTGCTCCCACTTCTTTCTCACAACGTGCTTTACAACTGTTGGCATTATTCCTTTGCCAACAATCTCCAAAGAACATTATGCCCTGGAAGTAAACTGAAGCTCCTGATTTTTTACAGTTACTCTTGTGTTCTCATTAACAGACTGGGTGATAAATACGTTACCACCAATTACCGAGCCTGCACCGATTACTGTGTCGCCGCCTAAGATGGAGGCACCTGAATAGATTGTTACATAATCCATAATGGTTGGGTGACGTTTTACACCTTTAAGCTGCTGTCCGCCGGAAGTGGAAATACCGCCAAGGGTTACGCCCTGATAAATCTTTACATGCTCACCGATTACGGTAGTTTCACCGATTACAATACCTGTTCCGTGGTCAATACAGAAGTATTTGCCTATGGTGGCACCCGGATTTATATCTATTCCGGTCTGACTGTGTGCATGCTCTGTCATAATACGCGGAATCAACGGCACTCCCAGAAGATACAGTTCGTGGGCAATACGACTTACCATAATGGCATAAAGTCCCGGATAAGAGTAAATAATTTCATCGTAACTGTATGCTGCCGGGTCTCCGTCATAGGTGGCCTGCACATCCGTTTCCAGATACTCTCTGATTTTGACGATTTTTTCCAGAAACGCGGATGTCAGCTCTGCAGCTTTCAATTCCAGTTCTTCTCTACACTTTCCCTCACATTCGTGAGAACACAGAAACGCAAAAACCATCTGCTTTTCAAGGTTATACTGGATATCTTCCACCAGCTCACCCACATAGTATTTTATAAAATCACTTCTGAGATTTTTAGATTCAAAGTAGCCCGGGAAAATCAGCTTCTGAAGGGAATCAAGAATCCCTACAATAACATCCTTGCCCGGCTGTCTGGTACTGTCAATTTTTCCAATGGCACCAAAATTATCATAGCTTTCAATAATTGAGTCTACCAGTTTTGAAATTTTTTCTTCTTTATTAGTTGTATCTGCTTTATTCATATTAATCTCCATGGAAAAGCTTTTCATTCATATTCACGCCGAATTTTAAACTTCCCTGCCTTCAAAAAATAGTATTCTATTTATTATATCAGATTTTTTACAGAATTTCCATTTATATGTAAAGAATTTTACTCAATTCCAAAAACATAAAGCTCATGAAGTGCTCTTGTACAGGAAATATAATATGCATTTAAATCAGAAGAACTCATTTTTTTTGTATCAGTACTGCTTCCGCTCACTACGCACACCGCGTCAAACTCCATTCCCTTTGCAAGAAAGCGTGACATAACACCAATGCCGCCTCTGTAACCTGCATTTCTCTCAGAGAGAAAACGGATTTCGGGGTCATCCAAGGTTCTGAACACCTCATAGGCACAGCCTTCATCATCACATAGCACCGCCACACTGTCATAGCCGGAATTTTTCAGCTCTGTAAGCTTATTCTTAAGCAATGAAATCTGTTCTTCCTCACTTCCGGCAATACAAACTTCCGGTGCTTTTCCATGACGGGCATATGGACGTGCCTCACATTCTTCACCCAGAATGGAATTGCAGAACATGGATATTTCTTCAGTTGAACGATAGGTTTTATTCAGTATTTTAAGTGTTCTGTCAGGGAATATGCGGATAATCACATCCAGTACGTTTTCCTCTTCGTCAGGTAACAACACCTGAAAACGATCTCCCAGAATGGTTTTGCTTCCGCCAAAAATCATTTTCATAACAGCAAACTGGAACACTGAATAATCCTGCATTTCATCAATTACGCAGTGCTTCAGGTCTTTATAGGTGTTGCAGCCGTACAGCTTAATCTGAAGATAGAAAATTGCCTGCATATCCTCATAGCTGATTCTGCCCTGCTCATCCGTGAAATTTTCTGCTCCCGGAAAAGCTGAAGAAACCACTTCAAGAAAGTCTCTGTATATTTTAACAATATTTCTTTCGGAAAACTGGTGAATCAGCTGGTTCTGAATGTGTCTCTGCATTTTCTCACGCCTGTTTTCACTGTAATCCTTCTTATTTTCATATTGAAATTCCTCCATAATGAAATAAGCAATATTATAGTATCTTTCATAAGGCGGAAGGCTGGAGAAGTTTCCAAAGAAATACTTTTCCAGTTTTTCCTTAGGAAACGTCATTTTCTCGTAATGAAAATCTTTAAACCCGGTCTGTCCGATAAAAACTTTATCTATATATTCCTCAAAGGCATCGAAAAATGCAATGGAAGTCTTCAATTTAATATTACGGATGCGGGCCGGGTCCGGTTCTGCTGCCAGAATTACATCTGCCTGTTCAAGACGGCTTTCATGCTCCATATCAATGAAAACCAGCTCGTCCATCAAATCATCCCACTGCTTTTCAGGAACAGGATTTTCCATCAACTCCGGCAAAATGGATGAAACGTAGTCCGAAAAAATGTTGTTTGGAGACAATACCAGCACATTACCGGTGTTAAGGGTTTTCCTTTTATTATAAAGAAGCCATGCCAGTCGGTGCATTGCTATAACTGTTTTCCCGCTTCCGGCACGTCCGTCTACCACCAGCTCTTTTGCGGAAATATTACGAATAATTTCATTCTGCTCTTTCTGAATAGTCGCAACTACCGGCTTCATTTTTTCAGGAGCATTGCCGCTTAATGCCTTCAACAACAAATCATCACTGATTCTCTGACCTGTATCTGCCATGTAAAGCATTTTTCCATCTTTAATATTGTACTGGTATTTCTCAGTAATTTCTCCCTCATACCGGGTAACAGAGGGAGATGGACCCGTTGTATCCACAACCTTATAGGAGCCTCTTCCCAAATCATAATCATAATACAAAGCACTGACCGGTGCACGCCAGTCATATATCTTTGCCCTTTTATCCTTTTCGGACCAGAAACCGCCGGTCCCGATATATATATCTGTCGGATTGCTGCTTCCATCCGGTGTAAATTTTATTTTTGCAAAATAGGGACTTGCCTTGAGAAATTTCAGGTTTCTTTCACGCTTACTGTCCGCATCAGCAAGAGACACCATTGCTCCCACATCTTCAACATTTGCGCGAAGTTCCTTAACATCCATGGCTCCGTATTGATCGTTTATATATTCTTTGAGTTTTTTAATCTGCTTCTGCTCCAGTTCAAGGTCATGAGTTACCTGTTCCAAAGTTTCCCCGATTTCCTCTGAAATTTCCTCAAAAAATTCAAGTTCCCTGTTTTTATCCAAAATTTTTCCTCCTGATTATTGAGAGACAGTTAATTCCCTGTTTTTTATACTCCACGCCGGAGACCGTTACTTAAAGATTATCCCTTGTGTAAGCACCGGTTCCGGTATCATCCCGAATGCTCTCTCTTTAGTAAATCCCTGCAACAGCGGTATCGGTATCAAGGGTGTTCAGGTTAAACAGAAAAAGAATGTCAGTTGCCCCGATTTCTTCAGCAGTTGTGGTAACACCCATACGATAATAACGGGTGTCCAGAACCACAATTTTTTCATAGTGGTTTATCAAAAAAGGCACAAAACAGTTTGCATAGCTGTCCTTAACCACCAAAAGAACCTTTCCGTTATCCACATTGGTGTTTTCAATGGTTATAATGGACTGGTTGCCGTTAAGGAAATAGGCATATTTATCCTTCTTCTCAAGATATTCCTCCGCATACAGCTCTCCCTCGCCACTTTGGTAGGTTACGGTTATTCCACTCATATCCTGCTTGTAGGCAGTAATAGTATCTGCAGGCTGATATGCCGTAAGCGCTTTGGAATATATTGTACCATAAAAGCTGTCACTTACGTCAACAATTTCAAACTCGTCCTTTGAAACAGGGGTAAAGCCTTCCTGTTTACAGAATTCTTCGTAAGCAATATATGCCCCCTCCGTTGTCCAGTGATGGTCTGTTTTATAGTACAAATTAACATTGTCTTTATTATCCTCAAATGCAGTCCATACGTCAATACAATCCATACCGGAATTTAGATAAATATAATCTTTCACCTGTGCCTGGGCATTATTTTCACCTGCTCCCCACGGAAGCTCCTCATCATAAATGGTAATTGCAGTCGGAACCAGCATAAGCATACAGTGGGCATCTGTATTATCCACTGCCTTTTTCAGCTTATCATTAATATATTCCGTTTTCTCCGGAGTTTTATATACTTCAATCAGCCGGTCATTTTTGCAGAGATAAACCCCATTATATTCATTTTTGCCCATGCCTTTCTGGGCGATGGCATAAAGACGCATAAAATCATCTCTGAAAGCGGCCTGGTCCGATAAATATTCCTTTAATTCCTCCTGATATTTTCCCTCAACTATTCCCTCAACACTGATTTCGGGACATTGCTTTAAATACCTGTTTTCATCCTCACTGAATTCCCTGTCCTTAAAAACAAGGGTAAGGATGCCGCAGGCAGCAAAGAAGACAAGAGAGAAGATACAGAGGACTCTTTTACATGCATTCATATTTTCCTCCCGGCAGCTGTTTTCTACGCTGCCATTTATCAAAACTTTTTATTATTTTGACTTAGAATCTGAAATAAAGAAACGGATTATAACTGTCAGCTACAAGCATGGCGATACACACCGCCACAAGAATAATGCCCACACAGGCACCTATAGCGGAAAGTACCGCACCCGCTGTTTTTCCATTCTCCGCGAAATTTCTGACCTTCTTAAACACCGGGGTGGACAAAATCACTCCGGCAATGAGAATTACGGAATAGTTGCCAGCCTGATATAAAAAAGCCTTATCTGCAAAACCGCCGGCGCCAAATCCGAATACCTGGGAAGCATATCTGCCAAGCTCTCTTATGTCTTCGACAGCAAAAATCATCCAACCCAGCATAACTATGACCAGAGAATAAACATGACGCAGTGCCGCAGGCATATGTTCCGGAAGCCTGGTCAGTTTTTCTATAATCAGAACAATGCCGAAATATACTCCCCAGAGCAGGAAGGTCCAGGCCGCACCATGCCAGAAGCCTGTCAGTGCCCAGACAATTGCAATGTTTAAAATCTGTCTTGCTTTTCCTTTGCGGTTTCCTCCAAGAGGAATATAAACATAATCCCTGAACCATCCGGAAAGTGTCATGTGCCAGCGTCTCCAGAAATCAGTAATGCTGGTGCATATATATGGGTAGTTAAAGTTTTCCGGATAGTGGAAGCCCATCATTCTGCCAAGACCGATTGCCATGTCGCTGTAACCGGAAAAGTCAAAATAAATCTGAAGTGAAAATGCCAGAAGACCCAGCCATGCCATGGCAAAGCTTCTTTCGTCCAGTGCAAGAATATAATCCCACAAAGAGCCTACCTGATTGGCAATTAACACTTTCTTAAAGAGGCCCATCAGGAAACGGACGGTTCCGTCCTGAAAATCCTGCCAGGTTACTTTTCTTTCTTTTAATTCTTTACTGATATCTTCGTAACGGACAATTGGTCCTGCCACAAGCTGTGGAAACATGCATACATAAGTCATGTAACGGAGGAAATTATGCTCCGCTTTTACCTGACCTCTGTAAACATCAATGCTGTAGCTCATGGTCTGGAAGGTAAAAAAGCTGATTCCCAGAGGCAGTGCAAGCTCAGGGTCCTTAATTCCTGTTCCAAATACAGAATTGATTGTTGTAATAAAAAGACCGGCATATTTAAATATGCCCATGAGACCTACGTTTACAATAATGGAAACGCAGAGAAATAATAGTTGTTTTCTTCTCTTTCCCTTAAAATGCTCCAGTGCGCGTCCGTTTATATAATCCACAACAGACGACAAAAGGAGAAGCAGTATATATACCGGTTCTCCCCATGCGTAAAAAAACAAACTGAATATAAGTAGTACAAGGTTTTTAAACCTTGCAGGACTTATAAAATAGCATATTAAAAATAAAGGAAGGAAGTAAAACAGAAAGGGTATTTCTGAAAAAACCATTTCGTCCTCCTTGAATGTTCTTGACTGTTCTGCTTCTGCAGTTTGCAGTAAGGTTTCAGAAAACATAAAGCATTTTTTTATTTGAATTCGTTATAAAATGCTTCCTTAACGTCCTTGCTGTTATCACAGATAATCAGAACCACATAATTTTCGTTGGAAAAAACTACTGCCGCTTCGCAGCGTTCAACCTGGGAGGGATCGTAGGTGTTAAACTGAATAATCCTGCCCTCAACGTGTTTTTCTACTGCTTTTAAGCAGTCCTTTGCATCGTCTTTATCCTTCAGCCTGATTACGGCAATTTCCTCTGCCGTGCCGGTTGCGGCATAGGTCAGAAAATAATCTTCAACTTTTTCGTAGTCATACTCTGCCAGATAACTGAACAAATCCGGACCGTTTTCATCGCTGCCAAACACCTTGGACATTTCAGGCAAGGTAGTGTCAGCTGCAAGCATTGCTTCTTCAAGGTCTTTTAAGTCCACTGATTTTTCTGTGTTTTGTTTGTCCCCATCCGTCTTCTGATTATTATTATCGCTTTCTTCCTTGTTACAGCCTGTGGCAATAAGTGCACAGGCTGCAATAAGAATAAGAAGAAAAACGGTTCGTTTGATTAATTTAAACATTCCACTCTCCATTCTGATTTTTATGATGCGTTATTTCCTTATAATTGAAGCGTTATCATATTGATGCTGTTTCACAGGAATTCTGCCTCTTTATGTCTCATAAGACCTTATCATTTTTATCTGTATAGAGGATTTACTACAACTTCATCTTCGATTTCATAATAGAAATCATCGTCATAATCATAATCCCAGTCAAAATCCCAATCACCATCCCAGTCATCATTCCATTCATTGAAATTATGCTCATCATAGAAATCTTTAAAAGCATTCTCTACAGCGTCATATGCATCCTGAAGATCCTCGTCTGTAATATCCTGATAATCAGGGTCATCGTCATAATCGTAGTCATTATTATAGCATTCGAACTGTACATTAAAAATGAGAGTATCTTCATCTGCCATATAGCCTGACCAGTAAAGGTAAGCGTCCTCTCCGATTTCGGAATTCATTACATACTGGTCAACCTCTTCAAGCATGATCTCTAACTGCTGGTAAACAATATACTTGTCATCTCCGGTAACCTTGTAGAAAATAGCATCACTTCTGCCGCCTTCGATAAGGTCTCTTAAGCTTTCTGCTGTAGCTTCAAGAGATTCAAACTCCTGTCCGTTTACTACCGCATAGCAATATTCAACAGAGGTTGCATTTGGGAAGAAGTTTGTATCCCAATCATGGCCTTCCGCACACATTTCATCTGTCATGTTGAAGTTAGCATATCTGACTCCTTCTGCATCCATGTAAAGGTCTGTATGATACCAGTTTCCGTCAAGCTTTACCAAATCCCATGAATGACTTAAATAGGTGTCATGTACAACCATACATTCAATGTCAAGCATCTGCATAAAAAGTCTGAAGGTTGTTGCAAAACCTACGCATACTGCCTTTTTATATGTCAGAACTCCTTTTGGGTTATCTGCATAAGAACCTGTGGTAGGAATCAGAACTGTGATACCGTCATCATGCTTGATGTTTTCATATATCCAGTTATAAATCGCCTCTTCTTTTTCATAGTCGGTCATACCTTCTTCAATGACTTCATCAATAACTTCGGCTGCCAGTTCCATTGTTTTTATCTGATCTTCGTCAAGACCGGATGTATCTCCGGATTTATAGGCATCGGAAATAGCTTCGGTGGATTTAATCATATATTCTCCCCCGATTAATACATCATTTTCTGAACTTGCACCTGTTTCTTCCTCGCCCATCAAGGCTGAAAGTCTGGTTGTGAAATCAGAAATCTGTACTATCTGCTCGTTCATTTCCGAAAGGGTTTCCTGATATGTTTCGGTGGTTGCGGAAACTGCAGCAACTGCTGAGGCCAGTTCATCGATTCTTTTATCGCTTTTACTGTCCTTATTCATTACTACCACAATCAGGGCAATCATCACCGCCAGCATAACCACTACAACGGCAAGAAGTCCAATAACTAAACCATTGCCGCCTTTTTTCGTTTTCTTTCCGGATTTCTTTTTATCATCCGCCTCTTTTACAGTTTCTTCTGCAACTGTTTCTTTTAAGCTTTCTTCTTCCTGCACCGGTGCAGTGTTTTTTTCTTCATTACTCTCCACTGTTGTGTCCTCCATTGAAATTTTATGGGAAAAGTATACTCTCTTTATATGTAATAAACAAGACATAAATCCTACAATATAATTTAAATTTATTTAAGAAAGTATTAAATTTAATGACTTCCCCCAAATGAGACAAAAAAAGCGGCAGATATTCTGCCGCCTAAATATTTTTCAAAACCTCTCCGATTTTCCCATGGATACACAAATCCGCTTTATAATCCATGGCAGTTGCATCTTTATTTATAAGAACCAGCTTATTTCCCCTGTAGTAATCAATAAAGCCCGCTGCCGGATAAACAGTGAGTGATGTTCCGCCAACAATAAGCACATCTGCGTTGCGGATATATTCAACGGATTTACGAATCACCCGGTCATCCAATCCTTCTTCATAGAGCACCACATCCGGTTTTATGGTCCCGCCACACTCACATTTTGGAACTCCCGGCGAGTTTAATATGTATGTAATATCGTAAAATCTGCCACAGCGCTGGCAATAATTTCTGAGCACACTTCCATGAAGCTCCAGGACTTCCCTGCTGCCTGCTTTCTGGTGCAGTCCGTCAATATTCTGGGTGATTACAGCTTTTAACTTCCCTTCCTGCTCCAACTGCGCCAGTTTTATATGTGCAGCATTGGGCTGTGCATCCGGGTAAAGCATCTTGTTATGGTAAAAACGGTAGAACTCCTCGGTATTCCTTTTGTAAAAGCTGTGGCTTAATATGGTCTCCGGCGGATAGGCATACTGCTGGTTATAAAGCCCGTCCGTACTTCGAAAGTCAGGTATTTGACTTTCCGTTGATACGCCTGCACCGCCGAAGAAAACTATATTGTTGCTTTCTTCAATCCATTTTTTCAGTGTTTCAATTTCTGTCATCCTTATCACCGCCCGGTTTCAATTATTGTCTTTTATCCACACCCTTGAAGTTTGAGGATTACAACAACATTTAATAAACTTTTCTTTTATTGTAAGCCTGTGAAAATCTAAAATCAACTGCAAAGACTGCAAATTCAGATTTTTTTAATGATATTTGTATTCCACTACATTATTTTGTCTTAGGGTCTACGAAAAGGCTGGCTATATATCCAAAAACCAGTGCGGCGGAAATTCCCACTGCACCTGCTTTAAAGCCTCCCATAAAAATTCCCAGAAATCCTTCTTTATCCACCGCTTCTTTCACACCTTTAAATAAAGTATTTCCAAACCCGCAGAGGGGAACATTAGCTCCCGCTCCTGCCCAGTCAGAAAATGGTCCGTATATACCCAGTGCACTTAATATGGCTCCCGCAATAACCACGATAACCATAATTCGCCCGGGCTGAAGTGTGGTGTGGTCCATTAAAATCTGTACCACACTGCAGATAAGACCTCCTACTACAAATGCAATTAAATAATCCATACACTCCTCCAATTTCTGTGTTTAAAAAAGTCCCTTTCTCAGCCAATACGTCAGCAGAAAGCAGCCTGCTACTCTGCATACATTTCCAAGCAGTTTCATACTCAGTTCTCACTTTCAATAATAACCGCATGGGCAATCCCAGGTATGGACTTTCCCTCATGAAAGCTGACAGGACTAAGCAACGCTCCCGTAGGCATGAACAGGATTTTTTTATATTTACCTTTAATCAACTCGGGAATCAGGTATCCTGTCAATATTGTTGCCGCACATCCACAGCCGGAACCACCGGAATGAGTATCCTGCTCCTGATCATTGAACATTTCAACTCCGCAGTCAAAATGATTTCCTGAAATATCAAGGCCTTTCGCCTTCATAAAATCCTTTAATATATCTGAACCCACCTTGCCCAGGTCACCTGTTACAATCAAATCATAATCAGCCGGTTTTCTGTTTGTATCCTTAAAGTGGGCAATAAGAGTATCTGCTGCTGCCGGTGCCATGGCCGCTCCCATATTCATGGAGTCCATTACTCCGTAGTCCACAATCTTTCCCGTTGTAAAGCCTTTCATTTTCACCTTACGTCCCGGACCATTCTCTCCGGATTTGATATCATTCTTTTTTTCACTTTGCAATTTTTCGCTGTGATTTTTTTCATAATATTCTTCAGTTGCCAGAATCACCGCACCGCTTCCTGTTACTGTCCATGTAGCTGCCATGGGTCTTTGTGCTCCATAACCTAAAGGAAAACGAAACTGTTTTTCTGCTCCGGCAAAATGACTGCTGGTCACGGCAAGTGCCAGATCTGCGAAACCACCATCTATGAGCATTCCTGCCACAGACAGAGATTCACCCATTGTGGAGCAGGCACCATATAATCCGAGAAAAGGAACATCAAGCCTTGAAATTCCAAAGGTGGTAGCCATTATCTGACCTAAAAGGTCGCCTCCTACCGCAAAATCCAAGTCATCTTTTTTTATTCCCGCATTTGCAATGGCGTGATTGCAGGCTCTTGAAATCAGGTTGCTTTCACCCTCTTCCCAGGAATCGCCTCCAACCATGGGATCCATACATATTTCATCGAAGCATTTTCCATAAGGTCCCTGTCCTTCTTTTTCTCCCACAACCGAGCCGCAGCCCATAACCACCGGAGGATTAGTAAACAAAACTGTCTGCGAACCATTTAATTTTGCGCTCATATTTCACCTGCCTGTAATTTCTGTAATCTAAAATTAGAATGTACAGAAATTTTCTTTTCTATTCACATAGAAGTAATTGATTTTTTAATTAAACAGGGATAAACTAAATTAATCAGACCGGAAAACACTTTGATTTTTTTCTATATCCAAACAGGAAAGGCTTTTTATGAACGAATCAATTGAAAATAAACTTGTTTCACTTCTTATAAAAAATAACTTGCGTATTACTTCAGCGGAATCCTGTACCGGTGGCATGATTGCATCCCACATTGTAAATGTTCCTGATGCGTCTAAGGTTTTCGATGCCGGCTTTGTAACCTATGCGGATTTTGCTAAAACAAAATTTATAAATGTTGATTCAAAACTCATTGAAAAATATGGTGTTGTCAGCGAACCAGTGGCTGCCGCAATGGCAGAGGGTGCAAAAGTGCAGGCAGGTGCAGACATCGCCGTATCCACTACCGGCATTGCAGGTCCCGGAGGTGGAAGTGAAAGCACCCCTGTGGGAACAGTTTGCTTTGGTTTTTATCTAAAAGGAAAGGTTTATACCGAAACCGTTCATTTCCGGGGAGACCGTATGGATGTGAGAAATACGGCAACTGATTATGCCCTGAACAAGATTTATGATCTGGTTGTCCATGAAGTCAAACTCGCAAACGCTACGCTTTTTGCTCGTTAAAAAACTGCACTTCGTGCCATACGATTATAGCAAATAATTATATTCATGAATTTTTTTATTATTCTTGCAGGAATTCTCTTTTCTGAGTCGTATAAAAAATATAAGGATATTTATAAATCATTTTGAATGGAGTGAATATTATGAAAATTAAAAACAGGAAAAACCTTTTTAAAAAAGCTATCAGCCTTCTTCTCACTGTATCCATGGCAGTAAGTCTGACGGCATGTACCGAAGATGAGGAGCCGAAAACAATTTCGGACTCCGACAATACACATGTTACCAAGCCTTCGGATGCAGACGAAATGCATGCTGTTGACCTGATGAAAGATGTGGAGTCCAACGGTGAGGAGGGAAAAGCATCGGATGAAGCGTTTATAACTTCCGGTATGGAACTGTCCCTTGCGCTGTTTAAGGCTTCTGCAGGAAAAACCCGTGATGAAAATGTTTTTATTTCTCCTCTGTCCATACAACTGGCACTTGTCATGACCGCAAACGGAGCAGACGGGGATACCAGAGAAGAAATGGAAACACTTCTTGGCGGCAGTCTTTCGATTGAGGACCTGAATGAATATCTTTGCTGGTATATTAACAATCTGCCGGCCTCGGGAAAATGCAAAATTAATATAGCGAATTCCATCTGGTTTAAAAATACCGACAGTGCCCTGTATGTGGAGCCTTCATTTCTGCAGACTAACGCAGATTATTACAATGCCCGGATTTATGAAGCACCATTTGACGAGCAGACTCTTGAGGATATAAATAACTGGGTTGATTCAAATACAGACGGAATGATTGACAAAATAATCGAAAATATTCCTGAGGATGCTATTATGTATCTGATTAATGCCATCGCTTTTGATGCTGAGTGGGCATCTCCTTATGAAGAAAATTCGATTTTGGAAGACGAAAGTTTTACCTCTGTTTCGGGAGAAGAGCGTAAGGTGGAAATGATGTATTCTACCGAATCCGGCTATCTTAATGATGGAAGTGCAACCGGTTTTCTTAAAAACTATGCAGGCGGAAACTACAGCTTTGCTGCTTTGCTTCCAAATGAGGATGTTGATATTTATGATTATGTTGAACAGCTTTCCGCTGAAAGTCTTCTTGATACTCTGGAAAACTGTTCTTACGAAACCATTCATACAGCATTACCTAAGTTCAGCTACGAGTATTCACTGAACATGAATGATATTCTTATGAGCCTTGGAATGCCTCTTGCATTTAATCCTGAAAAAGCCGATTTTTCCGCACTTGGAAAATATGATAACGGAAATATTTATATTGGTAATGTTCTCCACAAAACCTTTATCTCCGTAGACGGACTGGGAACAAAGGCCGGTGCTGCAACCTTGATTGAAATGAAATGCGAGACTACTTCAATTGATGAACCAGAACCTAAATATGTAATTCTTGACCGTCCTTTTGTTTATATGATTATTGATAATGAAACAAATCTTCCTGTTTTTATGGGAATAGTAACTGATATTACCGAATAATCTTTATGGGAGAGTAAAATATATTAAAGGGGCAGAGAGTCCTGATATCCCACCTGTCTGACAGGAAGGATAACAGGACACTCTGTCCCTTTTCGATTTACTTCTGCTAAATGTTCTCGTTTTTCAGTGCATCAATTGGATTATCCTTTTTGATTTTGCTCATGGAATAAACCATGGTTACAAATACAACTGCAAAAACACTTAAGGTTGCAATTCCAATTGCACCCCATGGCAGGTGGAATGCGGTTTCATAACCATCATCCACAATCTTATAAATCAGAAAGGTAATTATTCCTGACACCGGAAGACCCAGAAGCAGAGCCTTTGTGCCATAAAGCAGGCATTCATAGTTCATCATCCGGTTAAAGCCTTTTTCCGTCATTCCCACGGATTTCAGCATGGCAAATTCCCGTCTTCGCAGGCTGATATTGGTAGAAATGGTATTGAACACATTGGCTGCGGCAATAAGAGAAATCAAAACAATAAACCCATATGAAAATACCTTTATTATTGTAACAACATTTCTGCTGCTCTCACCCTGTTCTGCATAGTCATATAATTCCGAGGTTTTCAAACCATTATCAACCAGAGTCTGTCTTACTGCATCATATGCTGTATCATGATTCTCTGTGGTCATGAAAAAGGAATACCCATGTTTCTCAGCATCTACATCCGGCAGCACCGCATTGAAGGAGCTGTACGGATATACAAGCACAAACGCTGACTGATAACTCATAAAGTAAGGTCTTTCTTTTGCAGTGGTTCCTACCGAGAGACTGTACTGCACACAGGCCTCCTCATAAGGAAGGGTAACATATCCCTCCCCCTCTTCATTGCTTTCATACACCACAGATTTAATATTTCCCTCATCATCCCACTCATAATCATTTATTGTATAACCCTCCATGTCCTTGATTGCGGAGAGCTCTGCCTGACAGCTTGTGCCGCGGAGCAGATTAAGGGTTTCATAGCGGTCTTCTTCCTCATCATAAACCGTGCTCTGATCAAGTGCCACAGCAAGAGGTTCTTCCGGGTCCATATATTCCTCCGAAGCCAGTCCCAAAGACTTTATCCACTTCTCATACTCAGTATCATTAACAAAACAGATTATTGTTCGGATTTCTTTTTTTGTCGAAGAACCATTTCCCGGATTTTTTTCATCATTTTCTTCATTTGCAGAGTTAAATTCCAAATATTCGTCACTTAATTCATCCGAAGAAATCAAAGAAGTATATGATAATGACCAGGTATATGCCACTTCCGTCACACTGTCATCCTCTTCAAACTGACATCGCAGTTCATCGGGAGTTATATCCTCAAATTCTTCTGCCTGACAATAATACTCCAGGTCAAAGCCTGCATCTCCGAAACCGTTTTCCACGGATTCAGTCAGATAACGGGTGAATGATGCTGCCGAAACAAAGAGCACAATACTCATAAAAAGGCTGGCAACGGTTGTCCTGTATTTCCTTTTGTTACGCTTATAGTGCTTGTCAGCCAGCATGCCCGGAAGACCGAACAGCTTATAGGCAAGCTTGGAGGTTTTCAAGGTTTTTGAAGTTGCTTTTATATCATTATTCTGACGTATTGCCTCCACAGCCGAAACCTTTGTGGCTCTTCTTGAAGGAATCCATGCGGAAATAAGTACTGTAACCAAGGCTACCACAACAGCAAGTACTATGGATGCCGGAGATACACATAGGCGTAAATCTATGGGTGCGTTGGTAATAGTTGCAAATTTCTCACCGATTAACAGGAAAGTTATTCCAATTCCGCCTATTCCCACTAATATTCCCAATGGGATTCCTACCGCACTGACTGCAAGTGCCTCATAAAATACCATTTTCTTCAGCTGTTTTTTGGTAGCACCAATGGAAGAAAGCAATCCGAACTGTTTGGTTCTTTCAGAAACCGAAATGGAGAAAGCATTGTAAATCAGGGATATGGAGCCAAACATAATCAGGCCGATTACTACGCCGGACATACCATATAATACTGAATAAAAGCTGGTGTGACGGGACTCTCCATAATACAAAAGCAAGCCCATGTTAGTAACTCCCATCAGACCATTATCCTCTATAAAGGAATAAACCTCACCCGGATCCTTCATTTTAAAATATACATCATAGGCATATTTATTGCTCATGCCCTCATCAGAAATGGTCAGTGCCGTATATCCCGGTGCAGAATAATCCTCAAATGAAGGGCGTTCATAAAAACCAACTACTGTATAGGTACGAGTCTCTGTTATCATCAGTTCTTCACTGCCCTCACACTCTTCTCCCTCGTCATCATATTCATAAAAAGGATTATTCTGGTATAAAACGCAGCCCTCTGAAACCCGTTTTCCAATCTCCAGCTTCAGGATATCGCCTGTTTTATAGATTACATTTCCGTTTTCTGCCAGATGGGACGGAAGGATAATTTCTTCTGTGGTTTCAGGATATCTTCCGCTTGTCAGATGAACCGGCATGATTTCAACAAAGTTCTCCTGCTCTACACCCATTACAAACAGATAAGGTTTATAGTCATTTTTACTGTCAACCTTGGCATAGCCCAGAAGCTGTGCATAGGTGACATTCTCGACTTCACTGCTGTCACTTATTTTATCATATATTGCACCTGTAGTTTCTGCCACCTTTCCGTGCCAGTCACCATCATTGTAAATCTCCTGCTCTATGGCAAATTTCTGCATGCTCGATACCGAAGTTGTTACTGCACATATCATGGCTGCGGACAACATAATACCGATAATGGTTACTATGGTACGGGTTTTGTTTTTGCGAAGTGACTGCAGCGTTACTTTTAAGAAAACATTCATCTGCGTATCACCTCGTCACGGATTATTTTTCCATCCTCAATGGCAAGGATACGGTCTGCCTGCAGGGCAATATTTTCATCATGGGTAATAACTATAAGAGTCTGATTATATTTTTTATTGGATAATTTCAGAAGTTCCACAATTTCCTGGCTGTTCTTACGGTCCAGGTTTCCTGTTGGCTCATCCGCAAGGACCACCGCCGGCGCATTCATTAATGCCCTGCCGATGGACACTCTCTGTTGCTGGCCTCCGGAAAGCTGGTTCGGAAGATGCTTTTCCCTGCCTTCAAGCTTCAGCGTAGAAATGAGTTCTTTCAGTCGCTGCTCATTTACCCTCTGTCCGTCCATAAGCACAGGCAGGGTTATGTTTTCCCTGACATCCAGTACAGGAATAAGGTTATAGAACTGATAAATCAGTCCCACCTGTCTGCGTCGGAATATGGCAAGCTGTTCCTCATTCCTGGCATATACATCGTTTCCGTCCATAAATACCTTACCGCTTGTAGGTTTATCCACTCCGCCTAAAATGTGCAGCAGTGTGGATTTTCCGGAACCGGAAGGACCTATAATAGCTACAAATTGTCCTTTTTCAACGGAAAAAGAGACATTGTCCAGGGCATGGACCTCATTTTCTCCTTTACCATAGGTTTTGCAAAGATTTTCAACTCTCAGGATTTCCATTTTTACCTCCATCTTCATAACAGGCAGCTGGCTGCCTTTATTGCGTTTAGTATATCTTTGCAACATGACAGGGCAGTGACATAATTATTACAAAAACGTCACTTTACTTTCTCAAACTGTGGTTTTATAGAATCTTATACTAAATTTTGCGCCCGATGGGCTAAGATTTTCTGCTTTTACGGTTCCGTTCTGGCTTACAATAATCATTCTTGCCAAAGCAAGTCCGATTCCGAATCCTTTATCGCCGGAATCCTTTCCTTTATAGAAACGTTCAAAAATATGTGGCATGTCCTCTACAGGAATTCCGCTGCCGGTATCTTCAACACAAATTTCTGAATACAGAGCATTTTCAGATGCGGTAATATGGATTCTTCCTTTCTCAGGTGTGTGCTCCATACAGTTTTTCACAATATTGCCCAGAGCCTCGCAGGTCCATGAAATGTCCCCCAAAAAATCCCCTTCTGCATCCACTTTGAGTTCCTGTTCCCTAAGCTCCATTGGTATCAAAAGGGGTTCACAGGCTTTTTCTGCCAGTTCCTTCAGTGATATTTTTTCCTCGGAAAAGAGGATTATACCCGCATCCAGTTTTGAGATTTTAAGAAGTGCTGTAATAAGCCAGTCTATGCGGGAAAGCAGGTCATATAATTCTCCCACAAGCTTTAATCGTCTGGCTTCAGTTATATCCGGCTCGGAAAGAAAGCCTATAAGCAGATTTATGGAAGTAAGCGGAGTACGAATCTGATGGGAAATGTCCGCAAGAGAGTCCGCAAGACAGACTTTGTCTTTAATAAGCTTCTGCTGCTGTTCTCCAAGTCTAACCATTACTTTATATATTTCACTCTGCAGAATTTCCAGCTCACCCTCTGAATATTTTTCCAGTGATATTCTGCTTTCTCCGTGAAGAATTCTGTCAATATCCTCTGCCAGTCCGGCAATACGTAAATATCGTCTGTGTGTAATTCCCAGGTAAAGAAGTATGAAAACCACGCAGAGAGCCAATGTAAATATGCCGAATTTCATGTCCATAAACCATGCAGCTGCTGCGGCAGCAACGGAAATCATGCCAAAAAGCATAAGGCTTCTTTTCACTTCAGTATTTCTTAACAGCTTCATATCAGTCTACCCGGTATCCCATCCCTCTTACTGTTTTTATTATTTCCGGACTCTGCGGGTCATCTTCAATTTTTTCCCTCAGACGTTTTATGTATACGGTCAGGGTATTGTCATTTACAAAGTCCCCTGCAATATCCCATATGGACTCAAGTAACTTTGTTCTGGTCATAACCGCTCCTCTGTTGTTTAAAAACATTAAGAGCAGCCGGTATTCAAGTGCGGAAAGGCACAAATCCCTGCCGTTTTTTAAAGCCCGTCCCCGTACTGTGTCCACTTCCACGTTCCCAAGCTTTACTATTGTGCCGGTGTTTCCGGTAAGCCTTAATACATTTCTTATTCTCATAACCAGTTCCCGTGGACGAAAGGGTTTTGCTATATAATCGTCTGCTCCCAGATTAAAACCTGTAACCGTACTGTATTCATCTCCCGATGCTGTAAGAAAAATAACCGGAATGTTGTAATCGGCTTTTATGGCGGAGCAAACCGCAAATCCGTTTCCATCAGCAAGTGATATATCAAGAAGTACTATATCTGCCGGCTCTTCCGTAAGCAGCCGGAGAGCGTCACGCCGTCCCGATGCCGCCATAACCCTGAAACCCTCTCCTGACAGAAACTCCGTTAAATTTGTTACTATGGATTTATCATCCTCTACAAGTAAGACAGTTGTCATTCTATCCCCCATTTATTTCTATCTCTTTATTTTTTCGTTTTGCAACTGATTGAAATCCACTGCTTTAGTTAATATGCTTTCATACCTTTTCACCACAACGAAGTTTCAGCTGCAAATTTACAGCAATGGTGCAAAAATCCTGACAAGGGACCGGACAATTTTCTGAATCAGAGTAGTTTTATACATGTCCGGAGTAACCCTGATGCTCTTTGAAAGCGTATCATCGATATCAGCCTTCACATCCTTAATTGAATCGCAGTCATACATCCATACTCCGTTTTCAAAATGATGTACCAGACTGCGGTAATCAAGGTTTATAGTTCCCACCATTGCTATTTTATCATCTGCCACATAGCTTTTGGCATGGATAAAGCCCGGTTCATATTCATAGATTTCCACTCCGGCGGACATAAGTCTGTGATAAAAACTTCTGGTCATTCCGAATACTATTTTTTTATCGGGAATATGAGGTACAATTATCTTAATGTCTACTCCCCGGAGTGCCGTATTTTCAATATCCTGACACAGATCATTGTCAATAATCAGGTAAGGGGTGGTCATGTACATATAATCCCGAGCTCCGGCAAGCATGTTCTGAATCAGACTTTTTCCCACCTGCCAGTTGTAAATGGGATTCGGTCCGTCACCAAAAGGCACCATAAATCCCTTTTCCGTAATGTTTTTCATTTCAGGGAACAAATCATCTCTTACGGCAGGCATTTTTTTAACATTAATACCGAAATCTACAACAAACAGCTCCGTCAGTTCCCACACTGCTTCCCCTTCAAGCCTCAGGCCCACATCCTTCCAGTGCCCAAACCTTTCGATTTCGTTTATATATTCATCCGCCAGATTAATACCTCCGGTATATCCCACAAGTCCGTCAATAATCAGTATTTTCCGGTGGCTTCTGTTATTAAATTCACTGTCGGCATTACCCTTCAGACGGGAAAACGGTGTTGCCTCAATTCCGTAACCTTTTAATATCTTACTGTAATTTCCCGGCAGGGTAAACATACATCCTATATCATCATACAGAACCCTGACCTCTACTCCTGCAGCCGCCTTTTCTTTCAGGATTTCCAGAATGGTATTCCAGAATTTGCCTTCGTCAATAATAAAATATTCCAGATAAATAAATTTTTCTGCCTTCTTTATATCTTCAACCATGCTTTCAAACATTGCTTCGCCACTTGGAAAATATTGCTGTTTTGTATTAGTAAACAAGTGGCTCTCTGCAATATTACAAAGCATTTTAGCCTGTCCATGGGCAACAGAGTCCTCGGATTTAAGTTTTTCAAACAAAGTACTGTCATTCTTGGTATAGGAACCACCCTTTAATTCATTCAGCCGTTTTATATACTTTCTTTGAAGCTTTCTGGAATAAAACATGAAATAAAGCATAAAACCGGCAACCGGAAGAATCATCACAAACAACAGCCATGGGATTTTGTAATCGGGATTGTCATCAGATGATACTATTCTTATTATACAGAAAATCTGCGTCAGCCATGCTGCCAGATAAAAATAAGGAATATGATAGCAACAGTAAAACACTATACCTATAATTGTCAATATTTCCAGAATGGTTATCAATATTGCAATTATGTAACGCACAGGTATATATGTTACTTCTTTTTCTACCTTTTTTCTACTGACATAATAAGTAATCTTTTTCTTCATTTCTTCATCCCTCAAAAAATCGTATAGTACAATCATAACATTTTTTTATTTTTACGCAACTGTTTTCCCGCCAAATCCTTTTTCGTGGAACAATCTATCTGAATTTTTTATATTTTCTTTATAAAAACAGGGCAGAAGTTATACCCTCTGCCCTGCTTATATATGCATTAATATATTTTACTTTGTTGCCAACAACATCATAATCTGATTGCTTCTTGCCACAAACTTTGTCATGTCCTCGGAGGACAGCGGACTGTGGGCAATTCTTGCAAGGTCATAAACCTGCTCACAGTAAAGTGCGGTGTTCTTTGCCTTTGGATGAGCAATAATCTGACGAACCAGTTCATTGTTTGAGTTAAGCACCAGAGTTGCCGGAGCTGCAAACATGTCTGAATCCCCGGCCATTCCGTACATCTTCATCATATCCTGCATTCTGCGGCCTTCCTCAGAAAGAGTAATCACACCGGAAACCTCTGCATTCTTCAGCTTTTCAACCTTGATTTCAAGCTTATCATTGTTAAGTGCTTTCTTAAATACTTCTGCAATTGTTTCTTTGGACTTATCATCTGTATCGTCAGCACTATCATCCTTGAAGGATTCGCTGATGTCAGCATCAATTCTCTGGAAGTTAACCTTATCGTTGCTGCTTTCTACCAGTGAAATGAAAGGAGTATCAATGTTGTGGGTAAGGATAACCGCATCAAGACCTTCGTTCTTGAACATATTAATATACTGGCTCTGCTGCTTTTCATCAGTAACATAGTATACTGTTTCCTTTGAAGGCTCTTTATCCTCTGCATCCTCATTGGTTTCTGTTTCAGGTGCTGTGCCATCTGCATTTTCTACTGTAATTTCTGTTTCAGATGCTGCGTTTTCTGCACCTTCAGCCTCTTCTGTATTGCCCTTCTTAGCCTCAAGGTACTCATCAATTGTGATGTACTTTCCTTCAATATCCTTATAAAGGATGTAGTCCATCATCTTTTCCTTAAACTTCTGATCCTTTATGCAACCAAATTTGATAAATGGAGAAATGTCATCCCAGTATTTCTCATAGTTCTCTCTGTCTACCTTAAACATTCCGGACAGCTTATCTGCTACCTTCTTGGTGATATAATCTGAAATTTTCTTTACAAAACCATCATTTTGAAGAGCAGAACGGCTTACATTAAGCGGAAGGTCAGGGCAGTCGATTACACCCTTTAACAGCATAAGGAACTCCGGAATTACCTCTTTAATGTTATCTGCAATAAATACCTGGTTGTTGTACAGCTTAATTGTTCCCTCGATGGAATCATATTCTGTGTTAATCTTAGGGAAGTAAAGGATACCCTTTAAGTTGAAAGGATAATCCATGTTCAGATGAATCCAGAACAGAGGCTCCTTGTAATCAT
>JBJEJI010000082.1:0-1847 GCA_051877895.1 Lachnospiraceae bacterium
TAAGCCTAGATACATTTCCACAGTCCCATCAAGAGCGTAACGAGGGCAGATATGCTGGAAAAGGCTACCGTCAGTTAATAATTGATTATTATATCGCCATTTTCCGCATTGATGAACCATGCAAAACAGTTTATATAGTAACAATACAGTATCAAGGACGAAATCTATAAAACAATCACCAAATGACACTGCAAATCATTTGGTGATTTTTTAAATATTTTATGACGTATGGTTTTCAGCAATTCTGAGAGCATGAATAATCGGAACAATTAACACTCCACAGCAGAAATTGCTGACTCCGTGAATAAAGTCAAAGGGAAGTCCTGCAACAATCCATGCAATCATACCCTTGAAATTCAGTCCATAAAGAAGCACCTGGGCAGGTGCATACAAGACTCCAAAAAGGAATCCGTGCATTGCACACACTGTCATATAGACAAAGGGCCGGATTTTCTTTGGCATCTTTTTGGGGAGAAGCATTACCACTCCCCAAAGAATAGTCCATATATAAAGATAAGGCAGCCACCATGTGGCAAAGCCACAGGAAATACCATTTAACAGAACATAAATATAAATAGGATAAAGTGCCTTTGCTCTGTAAACCACGGTTATAGCTATGGTAAACACACCTAACAAATGAATGTTAGGAAAGGCTTCCATCAGTATTTTTGAAGCATACATCATTGCTCCAAGCATACCGAAGATGGCAATTTCCTTTATACTGAGTTTCAAATGTTTTTTTGTCATTTCTCCGCCTTAAAAGTGTAGGTTGCTCCTTCAGTTACATCAGTTGAATCAACACCTGTCATAGCATATTCACCATCAATATAGAATGCCCAGTACATACCATCGGTATCATAATCCAGTGTGACTCCATTTACAGTTTTTACATAAAGACCGTAAGCACTATCTTCGCCGGCAATCAGTTCTACACCAAGAAGAGCAGCGCCTACTGTGGTTTCATCTGTATGGATTTCAAAGCTGGTTTCATTGCCGTCCTTGTCCACAACAATAAAGAAAAATTTAGTGGAACCTTCGCCAAGAACATTGTCATCTGTCTTGTCTGATTCAGAAGTAGGCTCAGGTGTGATTTGTTCTGAACCATCAGTGTTGTCATTGGTTCCTGTCGGACTTGTTACAGACTGGGTTACTTCAGGAGATTCAGAGCCTCCTGTGGTTTTGTTGTCATTACAACCGGTTGTAAACAGTGCCATAGCCGCAATCAGCACAATACAAAGGATGCAGGACAACGATGTTTTTAATCGTTTTATTTGCATATGTTTTCCTCCTTTATTCCTGCAGTCTCATTAAAACATGTACCATTTGAACGGGATGAGTTATAAAAGCATTTCTCCCGGAAAACGTACTGTAGTGCAGGATTATTAAACTGTTTGTCTCTTAACCGGCGCCCGCAGTTATGTTGAGACTTTTATGATTTGTTCAGATATTTCGACTTAGTGCCTGCTTTTTCCGGCCTTCTCAGATTTCTCCAATGACCTGTCCCCGATTTGCGGCATCGGGTAAGATATAACGTGTTTCGCACCTTACGGCGACGGGCTCGTACAGGATTTTCACCTGTTTCCCTGAACTTCACGATTATAGCACAGTTTCTAGGAAATTTCCACCGGCATTTCTGTTTTTTCTACTTACAGAAAATGTTTTTAGATGTATGCTTACAACTTAGAGTATAATTATCATTGGCAAAAATAAGGGGAAGAGACCGAAATCTCTTCCCAATCATACAGATTTAGCTTATTGTTTAATTGTCGAGAAAAAACAAAAGGAGTCTGTATGATGAAATCAATGATAGCTGAAAATGGGTTGACTTTCAAGGAGTTAGAGAAAAA
>JBJEJI010000083.1:0-7173 GCA_051877895.1 Lachnospiraceae bacterium
AGGAAGTTTGCTGTTCACCTTATGAAGAATGTTACCATTGCAGGTAACCTTACAGCCACTGTGTCAACCTGTCTGTCACAGCCTGCGTGGGCCTCTTCTGCGCAAGATCCTCTCCCACCCTTTACGGAAGTGTCATTATGTCTTCGCTCGTCCGGTTGTCTGCCGGAGTCCTGGCGTAAGTCTGTTGTTCTTCATAAGCAGCTATTCTGTTGTCTGACGAAAATCTCTATTCGATTTTCTATTTTCGCTTTTGATTATAGTTGACTTTTTTCAAATTTTCAACTAATATTGTTATAAATCGTATTGATAATCGCTATTCTATTTTTAGCTGGATAACGATTTTCGCTAAGGCAAAAATAAGATTTTATATAGAGAAAGGCTGATATTATGGGCGTTTATGAGAATTTTGAAACGATAAAAGATGCGCTTGGATATGCAAACTTATCCACAGAAGAGATTATTGCAAGGGGACATTTATCCGAAGCTTCCGTTGCAATGATTGATAAAAAGATGGAAGAAGCACATGACCTGCTGTGCCACTTCCCTAGCGGATACACTTATGATGAAAATAAGATGTCCAGCTACCGGATTGCTTTGAGTGAACAGTTCCAGATAGTAAAAAAATATCCTTCCGGCACCAGCATCCTGGATTTTATTGCACTGGAAACAGAGGATATTGTTGCATACATGAAAAATATGTCTGAGAACATTACAAAAATGATTGAGCAGAAAGCATCTACTCCGAATGCAGACGGAATTATCCGCTTTAATTTCACGGATGTAACAAAAACTGCCGTAAATTCAACGCTGGCAGCACTCCACAACGACAACTTTTTTCTGTTCCTTGTAAACTGCTGTTTTCTCCAGTATGTAACGGAGCTGTTTGTCTATAACTTTTATCCGTTCATTGCACTGGAACATTATAAAAGAATCTTAGGGGATGCTTTTTGTTATGATGAAGATATCGACACTCTGATGCCGGAAGAAGACGGCGGTTTGTATGACATTGCAAAATTTATTAACTACGGCATACGTATGACAGCTGCATTTTTAGATTACCAAAAAGAATTATTACAGAGCGATTTTGATATGCTCCTTATGAAAGACAAGCTGTTTGCAGAGTATGATACCTTGCAGTACCTCTATCTCATGGAATCCAAGGACAATATGCGAGACACCTATACCGGCACAAGCTTCAATACCCATCTTATGCCTATCGGTGTACACGCCTTTAATCACCTAGACGTTGTAAATAAAATCATTGATGAAAACATGCCTGTCCGTGAAGTTTATGATATCAATTCCGTGCAGGACTGGTTCCGCTATGAATTTATGTATCTTGCCAAGGGAAATGTACTGTATAAACAGTGCAAGAACTGTGGCAGATTCTTCATTCCTTCCGGCAGATCTGATAGCGAATACTGCGAGCGTATTGATGCTGCCAGTGGCAAAACCTGCAAGGAAGTCGGTGCCATCAACACCTTTGCCAAAAAACACGAAAATGACGAAATCCATCAGGCGTACACAAAAGCATATCGCCGGATGGACTCCAGAAAACGCACTATGTATATATCCAAGAAAGAATTTACCGAATGGAGCAAAACTGCCCGTGAAAAGCGCAAGCTATGTGAAAAAGGACAGATTTCCCTTGAGGAATTTCAGGCTTGGCTGGATGAGAGTAAGTGCAGGTAAATTCCCCTTACCTGTTATCTTGTAATTTTCCCTGTATGTTGATACAACTTTATTTAGTTCGTTTTCCGACCACCACGAACCGTCCGTCCTCAACATGATAGGAACAGCAGGACAGGGTAAGAAATTCGTCCCCGAACTGTGCCGTTACGCCTGTGTCATATAGGGACATTGCCTTGATATTCTCATACCAGTCATCAAATTCTTCCTGCGTATCTGCCTGAAAGAACTTATAATACTTGAATACATTATCACTTTCGTAATAAACCTGAGAATAGAATACCGCAATCAGCTCATATTCCCGTTCTTCATACAGACTGTCATAACAGATGATGTTATGCTCCCTTCCATACTCTTCATCTGCATAGAGCTTCAGATTCCCAAACATTTCCCCGGACTTCATCGTATGCCCATGAATAATCAGATTGGTGGATGGTGCTGTCCCATTTTTATAATCACAGGCTTTCGTACCTGTTCCTGATGTGGAATCCGTATCCAGAATCAGACAGCCATTCTGATTGGGTTCTCCGTAAAAATCAAGCTGCAGATAATAGCATTCATCTTCCATCGTCTGCATAACAGGGTAATCAATGACCGTACCATCAATCGTAAGCCAACCAATCAAATCGGGATTGATCTCATACAGTTCCTTGTACTTAGGCAAGATATCCGGTGCCTTATTACATTCTTTTTCAGTCGGTATATCTTTGTAAATATCTGCGAAAAAGGCAGCTATTCCCGCTACGGGAAGTCCATTTTCATCATACTGCATCGCATACTGTGCAGACGTATCCGCTTCTTTTCGTATGTCCTGCAATTCTTTTTGAGTGGTTCTGCTGCTCTCATTCTGCCACAGATAGAATATGCCATATCCAAGAAGTCCCACCACAGAAAAAGCAAATAACACAACGAATAAAAGTCGAAGCGGACGCTCCCTGTTGTTTTTTCTTTCAAGAAAAAGCGGACACATATGCCCGCCTTCTCTATGGTTATTTTCTCGTTTCATTTTTCAACTATCTTTTCGATGAATCCGGATTTACTCTGCGTTTCTTTGCTGTAATAATCAATCCTGTTCCTGAAAGAATGGATAGTATAAACAGCCATGCAACCGGCGTGTTATCTCCGGTCTTTGGAACATCATCCTTCTTGTCCCCATCGTCGGAGGTATCTGCCTTGATGGTGAAGGTGGTGCTTGCAGAACCATCCGTCCAAAGAATTTCAAATGTATGTGTTCCCACGGAAAGGGTATTCAGATAGTCTGCTTTCAGTGTAACAATGGTTGAACCTTCCTTTACGGTGTAGTTCTTTGCATCTACAAGGCTTCCGTCTACCTTGACACCCACGAACTTAGAAAATGCTCCGCTTCCTCTGATGGAAAGGCTTCCATCTGAATTCTGTGTCCAGCTGCTGTTTGCACCGTCTAAAATATTATAATCAATCGGATCAGGGTCAGGAGTGCTATTTTCCGTAACAGTAAGCACTGCTGTATTGGATGTTACCGTACCTGCCAAGTTACTTACCACACACTGATACTTAAATCCGTTACAGCTTATATCAACTGTAGATGTGGTATAGCTTGTTGCGGTTGCACCCGCAATGTTTACCCATCCGTTTCCGTCATTTCTGTCTATCTGCCACTGATAGGTAAGGTCTGTACCTGTTGCTGCTATGGTGAAGGTTGCAGTCTCGCCTACCTTCACTGTCGCATTGCCCGGCTGTGTGGTTATGCTTGGTACAGTCACCACCGGAGTCTGGCTTTCCTGCTTAAAAGCAGCTTCTATGGTGTGGTTTGCATTTATATCACTAAAAGTGTAGCTTGTGGCTGCTGTCACTTCCAAACCATCTACCTTTAAGCTATCTATTACATATCCGGATGACGGACTAATCGTAAATGTCTGACTGCCCCCTGCTGTTACCCTGACAGCTCCGTTAGGAGAAATCGTTCCGTTTGCTCCGGCTGTGGCTGTAATGGTGTACTCTGTCACAGGGACTGCTTCATAGATTGCCTTCACGCTTACTTCTTCAGCAGGCATGGTAAAGCTGGTTGTTTCACTCGTACTGCTTGCCAGAGTAATATTTCCGCTTACTATTTCCCATTCCTTAAACTGCTGTCCGCTTGGTGCAGCACTCGCTGTAATGGTTACCGTCTCGCCCTGTGCATACTGTCCGCTGCCGCTTCCGTTGGTTACGGTCACTGTATATTTCGATGCCGGAACTGTAATGGAAACCGGTGTGCTTGCGTAGTCTGTTTCTTTTTCTCCGTTTACATCTTCTGCGATGATATATGCATAGTAATCTGTGCCACACGTCTTATCTAAAAGTTCAGCAGGGAGTGTGAAGGTACCTGTGCCTGTTACGGAGAAACTGTCTACCGCTAATTTCTCATAGGCAAGTACAGTAGCGCCGTTGGTGTTACCGGCTGTGTATTCTTTATCCAATATAAGCACGGAAACCTGTGTTGCACTACCACTATTCGTTCCACTTATGGTGTATGGAACAGTTACCGTATCACCGCTTCTTGAAACATTCCCATTACCCGCTATCGTCATATCATTGTCTAAAAGTGTCAGCTTATACTCTGCTCCTGTCTCTCCTTTAGTACCTGAGATGACAGATGTGAAGAGTACAGATGACAGATTGATATTCAAAGCGGGACTCACACCAACATTATAGTTGAGGACATCGTCGTGGCTGATGTTGCCGGCCGAATTGACGAGGCCGGCGTAGTAGGAATTGTTAGTATTAGCCGACCGCAGCCACCAATAGGCGTTGCCGCCTGTTTTTTCTCTGTTTGCTGCACTACCATCATTATTACTGTATCCATAACTTGTATTGGTTGCTTCCTTTGCATCAAGGAAGAAAATTTTATCATTGCTAAGTGAAGCATAGGATAAAGTACCATCCCATCCGTCACCATCGGCACCATCCGTTCCGCTATATGCGGTGCTCTTGGTGCTTGATGCTATGGCACTCTGCTCTACTGCGGAGAAGTTATTTGTTAAGAATGTTTCATTCAGATATGTTCTTATATTACTGTTTGCCCAGTCATTACTGTTGTCATCAAATGCACTGCTTGGGTTACTTCCTGCCCACAGAATACTGTCGCAGTCAAGGAGCATGGTTGTGCCACCAAAGACTGTTGTGTTTTTGTCAAGGACTCTGTACTTTACAGGATTTCCGCCATAGGTTCCAAAGTACACATAGCTTCCTTTCCACGTATCTGTTGACGCTGTCGGTGCAGTCGGATTTTTTATAACATCTGTTCCAAGGCTTACGGTCTTATCCCCGTCAGCCGCCTTTACCGTCGCCATATTGCCCGGCATCATCGGCAGTAACCCCACAGCCAGTACCACCGCAAGCAGTGACGCAAGTCCTCGCTTTAATAATTTTTCTTTTTTCATGAAATAATACCTCCATTCTCAGGTGATTTTGTCAATACAAATTTTGACATAACTTTTTTCTTTAGTTTATATGTATGACCGTGACTTAAATGTCCATTGTAACTGACAATGCTCCGGCTTACATCTTCCAATGTTTTTGTTCCTTCGCGATATTCTCTTTTAAATTTTTTAAGTCTGCGTTTCCACCGCTTCTTATTCGATGTGCGAAGTCTTTTTATCACTTTTCCCGTATCCGTAAGATAAAATCGAAATCCCAAGAAATCCACTCCTTCAGATATAGGAAAAATCTGTGTCTTTGCATTAAACTTAATTTTGAGTTTATCTGCCATTATGTCCATTTCTTTTTTGACTTCATTCAAATACTCTTTGCTCTCGTGAATCATAATTCCATCATCCATGTATCTTACATAATGTTTTATATGCATTTTTTCTTTTATCAATCTGTCTAACGGGTCAAGATAATACAGTGCAAACCATTGACTTGTCTGATTCCCCATGGGAAGACCTTTTTCTTCTCCTGTGACAGGGTTTTTATCCTTAGCATAACTGTTAATGATATGATACAACAGTCCTAACACATTACGGTCAGGGATGTCTTTAATCATTTCCTTTAAGACATCATGGTCTATGCTGTCAAAAAAGTGCCTGACATCATACTTTAAAATATAGCCTTTTGTTCCATATTTCTTGTAATGCTCCCGCAGAAAATATGTAAGTCTGTCCATACCGAAATGTGTTCCTTTACCAATCCTACAAGCAACATTGTCATATATTAACCTGTTCTCAAAGTACGGCATCAGGATATTGTCACACAGACAATGTTGCACTACCCTGTCTTTAAAGGATAATGCTTGAATCTCCCTTTCTTTCGGGTCATATATCATAAATTTATGATATCCGCCAATTCGGTAGGTTTTATCCTCCATCTGATGTACCAATTCCCACAGATTGTGACTGAGATTTAATTCAAATTCCACAACCTCTTTCTTGCTTCTTTTACAGGCTGCAGCCTTTTTATATGCCTGATACATATTCTGAAAGCTGGTCATTTCCTTAAATGCATCCTCTGTCATTCCCTGCCCTCATTTCCTCAATGTGACTGCCAGGGTGCTTATAAGCACCGATGAGTCAGAAAACCATAGGCGTCCTTTCTCCTGACAGTATGTGTTTTTCTATCTCTTTCAAGATAAAAAGGAATAAGATTCCTTTGTCCAAATACAGAATAAACACAAATCATTATATTTACTTCTCTGAACGGCTCTCCTTAGAGACATTATCGGGTGTTTGGACGAAGCGGGACTCACACCAACATTATTGTTGTTGACATTGTTGTTGTTGATGTTGCCGTCCGAATTGACGATGCCGGCGTTGTTGGTATTGTTAGTATTAGCCGACCGCAGCCACCAATAGTACGAATATTACAACCTTATCCCTATATGTAAATCACTACTTTAAGAATACGCCTTTCGGCTTTATTCATCTTCGTGACTCATACCTTTTCTTATCACTGTTCATCCATGCTCCCAGCAGATTCTGCACATCATATACTTGCTTTGTTATCTGTTCATATTGCTTTGGCAGGATACACTGCTGTTTCATCGCCAGTTCTGAAATATATCCTAACAATTTTAGTCTCGACATGGCACTTCTTTGAAGATTGACTCTGTCTGCCATTTCCTGTGATTGCACATTAGGTACATATATCTCATTTGCCTTAATTAGATATTCTATAATATCCAATCCGTAATTTTGAAGCCGTGATACTAATGTAAATCGAAATCTCTTGGGAGATTTATCGGTAATTGTCATTATATAGCTGCACAAATCTTTGGCTTTGGTAATGACTGACAGCTCACTCGCATAAGCCATTCATACACCTCCATCCTGTTCCCTGCAGGACAATTACCTGTGTTCTTTCGATTAAAACAAAAAAACACATATAAGACTATCCAAACCATTTCAAATAGTCTTATATGTGTTTTGGGGCATAAAATGACATCAAAACAAAAGGCAGCCTTAGCCGATGCTGTGCTGTGCTGTGCTGTGCTGTGCTGTGCTGTGCTGTGCTGTGCTGTGCTGTGCT
>JBJEJI010000084.1:0-3834 GCA_051877895.1 Lachnospiraceae bacterium
GGATCTACTTCTTCTCCGTTATCATCGACCCACTTGTAATATTTGAGTGTAAATCCCTTAATACCGTTTGAGCTGTTTTCATTGATGATGACATCCTGCCTGTACCAGTAGGTTTCCGAATGGGTAATTAAATCTCCCACACCATAAAAGTCTGTTTCACGATAATAGACCTCGCTTTTCCAGGTGCCGTCAGCGTGTAAAAAGCAAAGAGCCCCGCGGTAATTCTGGTCGGTATAAGTGGTTACTTCCACCGCCAGGTTCTTTCTTGCCTCTGTGATGTTTTTATGCTTTCCTGAAACAACACCCTGGTATTTCTCATCATAGAACTGGTCACAGTAGATATAACTTGGGAAATTGATCTTTGCGTCCGGTGGTATATCCACTCTGGCAATGATCCTGCCTGTGTATCCCGAATCATAGTCCTCTGCAAGCTTTGGAAAAAGAGAGTAGTTATTGACGTTAAGCTGACGCTTGATAAACTCGATGGCTTTCAAAGAAGCCTCTTTATACTTTGCATCATCAAAGATGTTTGTCATGACTGCATCTCCTCCTCTGTGTAATCAGCATCCGCAGGAACCGTACAATAAAAGACCAGAAGCGTACTTGTTGTCGAATTCACCCCGGTCAGCTTTGCACCGATATACGGATTAAACTCATAGGTGTCCAGCTTTAACAGTTCAACAGTTCCTATTGTTCCATCATTGGTATGGATATGGAAATAAGGGCGGTCACGATAGGACCTTGTAAAATAAAACGTGCCGTTTCCAATCATCTCCCCAAATTCAACCGTGTATTTTGCAGTTGACTCACGAATATCAGAAACCTCTCCTGCAATCTCATACAGAGAATCGTTAATCGTGGGAAGATACTGGCCAACCGTAATGCTTACTTCCTTATAGTTAAACGGATTCCAGTCCATACCCACCACCCGGCTTTGGGAATCAATCGATAACGGCTTGAAATTTATTTTTATCTCATCGCCCAGGGTAAGCTTACCTTTTTGATACAGTGATAATGTGTAGCTTGTCGTATTCTCCGAAACATTGTGGCTGTAGCTGATATCCTGAACCAGGGAAGATTTCATGATGTCAATTGCGGTTTCAGAGCCGATGTGCTTTCTGATTCCGATAGAATATCCGTCATATTCAATCTCGCCTCCGACCATTGCAATCAGCTGCATCACGCAGGCTCGTCTGGTTACTTCTCTATTGATAAGAAGGGTTACCTTCTTGTCGAAATCAACCTCACCTACGGTAAATGGGGTATCTGCAAGCAATACCTTCATGATATTTCTTGGGGTATCCGACATTTCAAAGGACTGCACCGTATATTTCTCTTCATTCAGCAGAAAGGAAATATGGTCACCGGACATCTTTGTGTAGCAGATGCCACTTGAAATACTCTTTTTTATCTCTGTGACATAAAAGACCAGACCATCAACCTCAACACGATCTCTAAGAGAAACCACACCTTCGGTCTGTCTGGTCATCAGAGTAAACTCTATCGTGCATTCCCCGTCGAGTTTTTGAACGATGCTGCAGGCATTGACTCCCTGGTAGGATTTGATCAGTTCTCCGCTGCCGCCATCTTCTGTGGATGAATAAAAGTTTAGTCTTGGATGCGGTGGGATTTCTCTGTACCTTGGGTAGACGGTCATATCCTCCTGCACATTTTTATAGGAGGTACTCCAACCGATAAAAATAAAGCCTTCATATCTTGGTGGTACGGGTGCCTCGGCATCCTCCCCCTGAATCACATACTGCGTAGAAATGACATCCGTGCCATCTTTGTTTAAGAAGCGAACGGTATAGTATTTTTCTGCTTCAATACTGTAAACCCGGATTTCTGAGACAGTGGCACCCGTAGCTGCCCTTGAAGAGGAGCCAATAGCCAGGTTGACATTCTTTGCCGCCATTTTATTTCCGGCTTTGCCAATCTCATCTCCGTCTACAAATAGGGTGACAACACCTTCCTCGGTTATTTCAATGCCGACCGTCTTGCCGGAGAAAGCATTTTTATCAAGTCCGGCAAAGCCTTCATCCCAGCCATAGGTACTGTCATTGAAGCACCATAACTGTTTTGTGGCATTGAAGACCAGTCCCTCATCAAATGAAGTAGAGGAATCATCCATCATGATAAATCTGCCATGCTGGTCAGAATCCCAGTTGCCTTTAAAGGAGGCTACATCAACCTCCAAAAGGCAGCCTCTTCCCACGACATTTTCCATGAGGGCATATGCCTTCATATAATTGGCATCACCATAGGAAAGGTAAATTCCTTCCGGCTGCAAAGAAGCATTATATCCAAGCTTGGCTTTGACACCGCCGACCGTATCGGTCAGTCTTTCATCCTCTGTTCTTTCTTCTCCAAGAAAATTCCATTCATGGATGAGTGTCTTTTTATATACTTCTGCCATCAAGTTCCTCCTTCCTACACCGTACCAAGATTTCTGAGGGATGCTTTGCCCTGACGATATTGAATCTGTGATACAAGTGTGGTGATCGTCTTTCCATCCAGCATGATAGGCTGGTTTAATGTGACGCTTGCATTTTCACTCCCGCCATCCACACCGGATACGTTCGCATTTACAGAAGCGGTCATATCCGGAATGACTCCATCCAAATTCATGGAGGATGCCACACCATCGATTGCCTTTTCCACTGCGCTCTTAGATTTGTCGATTCCTTTTGCCAAGCCATGCATAAAGTCCGGCATCCAGGATTCATAATCGGTAAGCGGTCCTTCATCCGGGACAGAAAAGTGGAGGAAGGATTTAATTGCATTTGCGACACTGCTCACCGCATCTTTGACTGCACCAATCATGCTTCTGATACCATTGACAATCCCCTGGATCATATCCTTGCCCCATTGAAGAGCTTGTCCGGGAATGCTCTTGATAAAGTTGAAGGCGGCAGTAAGTCCATTCACAATTGCATTTTTGATATTCCCGACAGTGGTGGTAATTGAAGTCCAGATGTTGGTGAAAATCGTGGTAATCGTGGTATGGATTGCAGTAATAATCGTGGTAACCGTTGTCTTAATGGCATTGAAGATATTTGTGATAGTGGTCTTTATCGCATTCACTACTGTTGAAACGGTATTCTTGATACCCTCCCAAATCGTAGTAAAGAAACCTGCAATTGCATTCCATATGGTTTCTGCTGTGGTTTTAATAAATTCCCAAGCTGCAGTTAAAAACTGACCGATTGCCTCAACAGCTACTGTCACCACATTCTTGATGTTTTCCCAAAGGTCAATCCAGAACTGTCTGAAACCTTCATTGGTATTCCACAAATAAATAAAAGCAGCCACTAAAGCTGCTATTGCTGCAATGATTAACATGATCGGATTTGCCAACATTGTGGTGTTAAGTAATGCAAACGCACTCTGAACACCTTTTATTAAACTGACCACCTTTGGCACAATGGTCATAATCGTACCTACTGCAGATATGACCTTCCCAACGATGATAAGAATCGGTCCCACTGCAGCCGCAACAAGTGCAATCGTTACGATAACCTTCTGCGTTCCCTCATCAAGGGAGTTCAGCCAATCCACAAAGGATTGAATCCAGCCCACAATCATCTTGATATAAGGCATCAGCAGTTCGCCAAGAGAAATCGCAAGTCCCTCTAAGGCTGACTTTAAAATCGTAAGCTGACCCTGCAGGTTATCAAGCTGTGTATCCGCCATTTGCTGTGCCGCGCCACCGGAATTGGTAATGGACTGCTGCAATTCATCCCAAGTGTCACCTGTATTTGCAAGGAGTGCATTCACAGAAGATAAGTCCGTTTTATTAAAAATCTTACTGATGATATTGGACTTTTCTTCTCC
>JBJEJI010000084.1:3934-7104 GCA_051877895.1 Lachnospiraceae bacterium
AAGATAAGTCCGTTTTATTAAAAATCTTACTGATGATATTGGACTTTTCTTCTCCCGTCATTCCATCCATAACGGTGTTCAAATCACCGAGGATATCATTCATTGAACGCATATTGCCTTCGGAATCATAAACCTGTAGCCCCAAACCGGCCATCGCATCAGCAGCTTTGTCTGTCGGGTTCTGCAAAGAGAGAATGATGTTTCTTAAATGTGTACCGCCTTCAGCACCCTTGATACCATTATTGGCTAAGATACCAAGCACTGTGTTCAGTTCTGCTGTACCGCCTTTCACAGATTTCGCAGTCGCACCGATGGTCAGAATACCTTCGCCAAGCTGTGCCACCGAGGTGTTGGTGCTGGATGCAGTCTTTGCCATCTGGTCAACCATCGTTCCAGCTTCACTTACTTCCATGCCAAGTGCCGACATTGCATCCGTAACCATATCAGAAGCAGATGCCAAATCAATATCACCCGCCGCAGCAAGGTTAAGTACTGTAGGAAGTGTGTCGCACATTTGCTGGGTATCGTATCCGGCAAGGGCTAAGTAATTTAGAGCCTGTGCACACTCACTGGCAGAGAAGGCCGTTTCAGAACCCATCTTCTTGGCCAGTTCATTTAAGGTATCCATCGTGTTTACCGTCTGACCATCTACCGTACTCATGGCATCCTTGGTAATACCCATAGTTGCCTGAACCTGGCTCATGGAACTTTCAAAATTGGCAGCTGTCGCAACTGCCGCTGTTCCAAGTCCGGTCACTGCCGCTGTTACAGGCAGCATCTTTTGACCCGCAGAAGAAATGTTATCTCCTGCCGTTTTCATCTTTTCCCCGGCTGACGCAATTTTCTGAACGGCTGTTGCCGACTGATTGGCCTGAGTTTCCAGCTTCTTCAGTTCTGCCTCCGTTTCGATGATTTCTCTTTGAAGGGCATCATACTGCTCCTTTGAGATATCACCGTTTGCCAGGGCAGTGTTTGCCTGTTCTGCCGCCGTCTTTAAGGCTTCTAACTTCTCTTTTGTTTCTTTCACCGCATCCGACAACAGCTTCTCTTTCTGTGCCAGGAGTTCTGTGTTGCCGGGATCAAGTTTCAATAGTTTTTCTACATCTTTAAGCTGCGACTGGGTGCTTTTGATTTCCTTATTCACACCCTGGAGCGCAGTCTGAAGCTTTGTGGTATCACCGCCGATTTCAACGGTGATGCCTTTTATTCTGTTTGCGGCCATAGCACATTCCTCCTCTCTTGAAAATGGGCATAAAAATTGCCCGGCATTTCTGCCGAGCATAAGAAAAGCACCGTCCGGATTGCTCCGAGCGATGCTAAACGATTCTTATTTTATGAAGATGGATAAACCGGAAGTTACACTCACTTCTTAAACAACTCAGAATGCGTCCCAAGCCGATATAACATCAAAACCAGGACATCCCCGCGAATCTCATAAATAAGCAGCCAGTCCGGTTCTACATGACATTCACGAGTTCCTTTGAAGTTGCCTGTCAAATCGTGATCTCTGTATTTTGCATCCAGCGTACCGCCATTCGCCAGAATATCGATTACATCAAACAGCTTATCAAGGTTTTTGTTTTGCTTTTTTGCAAGCTTTAGATCCTTCTTAAACTGAGTGGTAAACTGCACATCATACTTCATACTTCAAGAGCCGCCTTCAGTGCATCCATACTGGAATATCTCGGAGTCGAAGGATCATCCATCAGCTTTCTGCCTTCAGCAATGGCAGCTGCTGTTGTTTCATTCGGTACATCCAATTTCAGTTCAAAAGGAATACCATGTTCACGGATAGCGGTTCTCAGGAACATATTTATGGCAGTGGTCATATTCAGACCGAGCTCGTTGAAAATCTCCTCTGCCTGGTCTTTGATATCCTTATCAGTTCTAATATTCAAATTCGTGGTTGCCATTCAGAACACCTCCATTCAAGTATAGTATATGCAAATCTTCGGCTATTGTCAATGCACTGTCATTATAATTTATATGAAATATTTGTTAAAAGTTATCGAATTCATCCTGGCCTGCAATTTCACGGTACGGATATTCATCGTTTCTGCTTTCCGCGAACATATCATTCACCATACCGATGGTAAGCAGGTCAAGATCTCGAATCGATATCCCAAGCTGTACGCATCGAAGCAGGAAAAGAGGTGTTGTCATCTGGCGTTCAGTTGCGCGAAGTTTTTTTTAGACTGAACATCCGTCTGAACATTAAGACCCCAAAGTTCGATAATTTTCGGCAGCACCTGATAGATTGAAAAGGTGTTGAAATTATCAAGCCACTCCTCAGGTGTATCGGGAATAGACGGATCTGCGTGTTTTGCCATGATATAAGCGATATTTTCAAACATCTCAAGAGAAAACATATCAAGGTTTGAGTTCTCTTCTGCATTCTTTCCTACTGCCTTTTCCAGTGCAGCAAGGTCCTTATACACATCCCTGTGAAACTTGATTCTGTAAATACGCGGAATCGCAGCAGATGCCTTAAACGGCACCTGCTTTCCATCGATTTCAATTGTCTTAGTCAGTCCCATTAAGCTTCACCTCCTGCAGGCAGCATATCCTTAGGCAGATACACCTTTTCGTACCATGAGTTGTAGGCAGTCTCCAAAGTTGCATCCGAAGTACGTGCTTTTACATATCCGCCGGAAAGAGGGCTTGCCGTAATGGTGAGCGTTTCTGTCTTGACCTCGATTTCATCTTCTTTAGTGGAAGACTCAATGGTAGGTCTGGATGCCACACAGCTATAAAGCACGTGACGAATCTTCTTCACATCACCATCAAACTCGAACAGCAGTGCAAACTTTTCTGTTTCTACCGTTGCATCCTCGATAAGAACACTGTTGTCATCCATCGTTTCCTTAAGGATGTCTGTTCTAAAGGACTCAGGAACCATCGCAAGTTCCAGGTCACCTTCGTATCCCTGATTATTCGAAATGGTGTAATATGCGTAGCCGTCTGCATAAAAAACAGAAGGCTCACCATTTGGATCCAGAGAAAGAGAGACAGCACCGGGCATTGCAACCGGAGTGCTGTAGGTAATGCTCCCATCTTCACCGATGGTAAGCTTTGCATAATGCACGTTGCGGATATTAAACTTTACCTTGTTTTTCTTATTCGCCATTGTTATTTACCTCCAGTTCAAATTGATAAAGGACCTCATACAG
>JBJEJI010000085.1:0-28370 GCA_051877895.1 Lachnospiraceae bacterium
CGGGTGGTTGATATTTCGCACGCACGCGTGCTCAACAGGGTCATGACCCACATAATACTGCTGTATGTTCAAACATTACGTTTCCATACAACACAATGCTGCATTTTCCATTTTACTCTTCTATGCAACAATCACTCCTGCCGTATCTTTCCAAAAGCTCTCTGACCCGGTACCCGGTGGTTTCATGAGGAACGACATTGAAATCTCTGTCGAATATCATGGAAAAAATAACGGCATGATATGAATTAGTATATACTTTTTTAGCATTTTTTATATACCATAAAAATTTTTCCGGACCACAGATTATATTTTTATCCACATCAGCCCGCTTTCTGGACGGATATGCTATAACATTAATAAGCTGCAAATTATTTTGTTTAGCATAAACCTTGGCAAGCTCAACTGCTTTTTCTTCAGAAGGATCACCCATGAGATAAAGCATTACATATTTTCTGTCTTCAAAAATCACGTCAGGAATCAATGCTTCATACTCTTCCCTGTCAAGAAGCAGTGTGGGATCTTTGTCAAACTGCATGGGTATGTCCTTATCACACATTTCACGAACCTGTTGTTCACAGGCTCTTTCCCTCAAAGATATTGCTTCAAACCGGTTTAATAGCGGGCCGATTTCTTCTTTTAAGCTTTCCGGATTTTCAATGTTTACGCCAACGGCATAGGACCGTCTCCGTATATTTTCCGGACCAAAATCCAGGAAATAGGCCTTGTCAGGCTCTCCGCCTGTAAGCAGGGTATTCCACAACTGATCGCTGCCACATATATATAAATCTGCTTCCGGAGGAGATTTTTTCAAATCATCCAAGGTACGGTATATCCGGGTTTCATGAAGATACTTTTTCACAAATATACCGAATACGGCTTCACTTTCTTTATTTTTCCGCCACAGACCAATATCAAAAGCAGCATGGAAATACCAGTAGATTCCCGATATGAGCCTGCGCCGGAATGACCTGCTGTCTTTGTCCCGCAGGTAGTTCTGTTTAGCTACTGTCATTGGGTTTTTATGTCTTGTATACCGGTTCTGATGATACCACGGACGGTAATTTATAATAACGACCTCATGTCCCTCTTTTTCAATTGCTGTCTGCAAAGCATAGCACTGCAATGCAGCTCCGCAGTTATAAGGGAAATGAAAGGTTATAATTCCAATTTTCATTTTTTCTCTGCTTTCGCTCAGCTAAATTATTTGTTCAGAAAAAAGGCACATTCTCTGCAAGTTTCTTTTCCTCCCTTGTAAGGAAAAATCACACTAACTTTTCTGTCTGAATATACAACAGTTAAAGCATACATCAGCCTTTTTTTAATTTTTCGTAAAATTCCAACGAAATGATTTTCCGTTACATGCTCTGCTTCATATGGCAACAGGTTGATATCAACCTGTTTGCACTTTTTCTGTTTTCCTTGTAATACTGCTTTATATAGAGTCATGACCGGAAAACATATGCCACTATTTATTATCATATACCCGGGGCAACTGACGACTTCTGCTATAATTTTCATTTTAGTTTTCTGCCAGTCTCCGGAGTAGGTCTGTGCGTTTGCATATTGTTCTGCAATATCCACAAGTGTTTCAGGAACCATTAGCAGAAAAGCAGGAAGATTCTGAGAATACAGAGTCTTAACTGTGATTTCAGCATCCTTGACCGAAATGTTTCTGTCCAGCACAACCACCAGTTCAGGATGTGTAAGGTAATCTTCTTTTTTCCCCACTTCAGGATACAGCTTTAAATCACTGTTATCATTTATTATGGCATTTTTCTTTTCTTCATCAAGAAGTCCGAGCAAGTCCTGAAGTGTTTTTACAACTTCCTCTTCGGTTTCTTCAGACATCAGCCACAGACTTCGATAGAAGCTTTTAATAATACTTCTTATAAATTTGTCATAAAACAGCTGTCTGTATGACGTGCTGACGTGACGATTTGCTTCACTGCCGGCATTAGTAAGGTTTTCACAATTACCAAAGGTCTGATTGTTACAAATAGCTTTTTCAGCCATGGATTCAATCATTCTGTGTGCAGTATAGAAATGCTTCCACAGTTCATATTCTTTTTTCTGTGTAACAGAATGTCCTGCCAACGGACTTCTTTTTCTGTAGTAATATGTGACAGAAGGAACTCCGGTCAGATTTGCACCCTCATATACACAATGCATAAAAAACACCCCATCCTCTGAGTACCTCAAGGCAGGGAAAAGAATATTATGATTAATAAGCCACTGTCTGTTGTAGCATTTACCGCTAATCATAAATGTCCACAACAAATCCCGGTCTTCCATACTAATTTTTCTTTTTTCGGAAAGTCGTTTTGTAGCCTGATAAATTCCCGAACCGGAAATGTGGAACTCCTCCATCTGTCCGATGCAGATATCAGCACCGGTCTCTTCTATTGTTTTTACATAGCATTCAAGTGCGTGATTCGGAAGTAAATCATCTCCGTCAACAAAAACAATATAATCTGCCGTTGCAGTTTTAATGCCGTAATTTCTGCTTTCCCAGATACCGGACTTTTCAATACGGTGATAAGTAAATCTATTATCAAGCTGTGCATATTTCTTCGCAATCCGGTCAGATAAATCCGTGGCTCCGTCATCAACCATAATTACTTCAAAATCATCAAAGGTCTGGTTTCTGATTGAGCTAAGCGTATCATCAAGATAATCTTCCACATTATAAACCGGAACAATCAAAGAAAATTTTTTACTCATATTTTTACCCTTATGAAAAACTACTGAAATGTTTAAGTGAAACTGCTGTTACTCCTGCAGTTCTCTTAAAACCTTTAGTGTTCTGTCAATTCCGTCCCGAATGGAATATAACGAACCCCATCCGGCAGTATTAAGTTTTTCCGTGTCAAGAATTGCCTTGGTTGCCTTGGAGTAACCTGCTTTTTCAGCTTCATCCGGCAACTCAAAAACTACTTTTGTATCTGAATAATCCGCAATAAGTCCGGCCAGCTCTTTAAGTGTTATATCAGAATCCCGGGAAGCCACGTTATAGGCTTCTCCGTCATTTCCGTAAAACATCAGGTATAAAATTGCAGAAACCGCATCTGCCACATAAGCGTAAGAATAAAGCTGTGTACCTTCACTTTTTAATACAATGTCTTCTCCGGAAACTCCTTTTTTCAGGAACTGTGATATTGCCTTAGTGTCAGAAAGGAGCATGGTTGGACCATAAGTTCTGGCAAGACGGACAATTACTGTATCAAGACCCTTTTGTCTGCCATAGGCCTGACAAAGTGCCTCTCCTGTTCTTTTGCTTTCAGGATAGCCTGCCCGCATGGTATTGCAGTCAATATATCCCAGATAATCTTCTGCAAATTTGTCTGTGTCACCACGGTTTTCACCATAAATCTCCACAGAAGATAAAAATACAAACCTGCTGCATCCACACTCTGATGCCCATTCAAGCAGATTCCCCGTACCGTATACATTGGCTGTTATTGTACCAATTGGGTCGGATGAGTATGCAACAGGATGAGTGTTACTTGCAGCATGAATTACATAATCGGCTGAAATTCCTGATTGTATTGTTTTATTTATATTCTGCGTGTGAAACTCAAAATATTCTGTATCGAAATACTGCAGGAAACGTTCTCTTGCTTTTTTTTCACTTCGACCAAGAATGCATATTTTTGTATTCTGGTCAAATCTGTTGTTACGATACATTATTATATCTGTCAAAAAACTGCCAATCATACCCGTCCCTCCGGATATTGCAACGGTTTTTTGTGATAATTTATCCCATGGGTACGGAAGAGAGGCAATTTCGGCCACATCCTCCATGTAAATTTGCGAATCGTATCGTTTCACGTCAACCTCTTTTTTCTATAATCTGTGTCTATTCATCCCATCCCATAAAACATATAACTGTTTTATACAAACTTCCATGAAGAAATCCAACTGAAAATCATTTCAACCATTCATCACGTTCACTGGTCAGATAGCCTTTAAAGATTTCCAAATCATTCTTTGTGGTAAGTTTAATATTTTTATCGGAACCTTTTGCGAAATGAAGGATTTCTCCCAATTCAACCATCATTGTGTTGGTGTATGAGGAACCTCCAATACCAATGCCTTCTGTAAAAGCCTTTTCATAGGCCCATTTTAATTTGCCGTAAGTGTATGCCTGTGGTGTTGAAACTCTTCTAAGAGTTTCCCGCGGTATATACTTACAGGTTGTTGTCTCATCTTCCGGGTTAACCACAAAAATCTGCTCATTATAAGGCAGCGAAGTAACTGCATTGCCATGCTTTTTGCAGACATCTATCACATCACTAAGCACCTCTGCATCAACAAGAGGACGGATTCCGTCATGAATTATTACTGTGTCATTTTCATCACAGTATGGTAAAAGTGCTTCTACACCGTTACGGATGGATTCCTGTGCAGAATTACCTCCTGCTGTAACAAGCTTCAGCTTCGTAATATTAAACTGTTTTGCATAGGCCAGAAGCACATTCTGCCACCCCTCAATACAAACCACTTCTATAAAATCAATTTCCGGATGTTCCTGAAAACTTTCAAGGGTATATAAAATCACGGGTTTGTCATAGACGTGAATAAATTGCTTTGGAATGTCCTGTCCCATTCTTTGACCGGAACCTCCGGCAATAATAATTGCGGCATTCATAGTTTCCTCCGAAAAACCAAAAATCAATCATTTTTTTCTTAGTATATCTACATATTCTCTGCCTATTCTACCATAAACCAACTACTTTATCAACCAAAACTTAGTGGTTTGAGAAACGGTGTAACCACAAGACCTCGTAGTTTATAAAAAATCCTCTTAAGCAGTATTTATACCTTACTGTCTGCTCAAGAGGAATTTTGTAAATTAATTATTTATAGTTCACTTTAATAAAAGAAATAGTGACACCGGATTATTTATACGATATCCTTCTTTGTATATTTCATATATCCGGCTGCAATTCCTGCCACTGCATAAAACATGCCTAAAAGAATCAAGGTTTTATCCAGACTGACATCAGTAATAATGTCGGCACCGTCAGCGTATCCAAACGGGGTAATATATTTTAAGAATTCGGCACTGTCACTTATATTTGCAATAATATTAAGAAAATACAACATAATAGCCGTTCCCAAACCAATTCCCATACCCGACCTCCGTAAAAAGGCAGAAATACCAAAGCATATTCCTGCGATTTCCAACTGAAGAAGCAGGTTAGCCAGATGAAGCAATGATAACTCCTTCCAAGGAATATCTTCACCTATTATTGCAACAGAACCAACTACCAGACAATATACCACAATATTTAATATTAAAATCTGAATAAATACAGAAAATAGTTTGCCGGTCAGAATCTTCACACGACTTACCGGATGGGTCAGCAAAAATTCAGCGGTATGCTCTTTTTCCTCTTTTGCCAGAACAGAAACACCGCATAATGCAGCAAAAAAAGCTCCACCCAATCCAATGATATTCCCACACTCTATAGAATAAAAGCCGAGAAATGAACCAAAATTAATTTTATCCATACCGAATGCCTGTGAAAAGTTCCCCATGGAAGAAAACATCTCATTGTATCCATTCATTTCCCCCTTCATTTCAGGAAAAAGAAACACACAAATTGCAATCAGAAATCCAATGGAAAAAGTCCATACCATCAGAGAAATACGGCTCAGTTTTAATTCATGCTTAATGATTTTCATGCTGCTCACCTCCGTCAGAATAATAATGCATAAAGATTTCCTCCAGGTCAGGCTCTGACACTGACAGATCTTTGATATCAAATTGAGACAGAAGTTGAATAAGCATATTCATGCTCCCACTGTAAAGAAAGCTCACCCCATTTTCAGTCTGTATTACATCTCTGGCATCCTGAACATTTGAAACATCTGCTTTTCCCTGAATATGAACCCGCTTTGCATTGGTTTTTGATAATGCCTCTACGCTATCACAGGCAATTAACTGCCCTTCCCTGATAATGGCTGCCCTCGTACAGTTTCTTTGTATTTCTGATAACACATGAGAAGACAAGAAAATAGTAGCTCCCTGTCTGTTCCGCTCTCTGATTATTTCAAAGAACTCTCGCTGCATCAGGGGATCAAGCCCGCCTGTAGGCTCATCAAGTACACAAAGCTGCGGATTATGCTGCAGAGCGCAGACAATTGCAACCTTTTTCCGGTTTCCGAACGAAAGCTCTTCCACCCTTTTATTCACATCCAGTTCCAACCGTTCACACAATTTTTTTGCGTCCTGTGTGCAGTCTTTATTACGAAGGTCTGCAGAAAACCGGATTATCTCCTTAACTTTCATTCCCTGATAAAATACTGCCTCAGAAGGCAGATACCCTACCTGTGCCAGTATTTTTTCTTTCTCATTAACAATATCCCTGCCAAATATACGGGCAGTTCCGCTGCTACATTTAATCAATCCAAGCAGAGTACGTATGGTAGTGCTTTTTCCTGCACCGTTCGGACCGATAAATCCAAAAATTTCCCCCTCATGCACAGCCAGATTCAAATCAATGATTCCCCTGGATTTTCCATAAAATTTAGTCAGTCTTTCTGTTTCAATGGCATTCATAGTACTCCCCCTCTTTCCGTTTTCATTTTTCTGCCGTTATTTTCATATACGGCTGCACCTTTTTACCGTCAATTAAAAACTGTAAATTCACAGGCCGTATATCCTCTAACCGGATATATCCTGCATGCTGATTGAAATTTCACCGTAGGATAAACAATCATGCTCTCCGTTATCATACTCAACCATAAGTCTGCAGTCATCATCAATTCCGTAAACCAGTGCATTTTTTGTACCGTTTTCCGATATAACTTTAATCATTTTTCCCATTGCAAGACTATATGCCTTATATTTATCTATATACTCAGTCTTATCCTGAGATTGATAATACCACATAAAGTGATTAAGAAAGGATGCCACCATACGATTTTTTAAATTAGCCTGAGGAACATCGCAAACCGATCCGGCAATCGGCTTTAGTTCCTCCGGAAATCCTCCACATGGCTCATAGAGGTTTACCCCCACACCCAGCACAGCATACTCAAGCATGCCGCTTTCTAATCCAAAGGATGCTTCTGTTAGTATCCCACAAACTTTTTTTCCTTTAACAAATATATCATTAACCCATTTTATGCGTGCGGATTCTCCGGTGGTTTCTTCAATTGCCTCACACATGGCAACGGCAGCCATAGTGGTAATCCTGGTTGCCTGTATTCCTGAACAGCGATAAGGTCTAAGCAACACACTCATATATACGCCGGTTCCATCCGGAGAGAAGAAATTTCTCCCATAACGTCCCCTGCCTTTTTTCTGTTCACCTGCAATAACGGTATAACCCTGAGGTGCCCCCTGATTAGCTGCCTCACGCACCAAAGAATTGGTAGAATCTGTTGTCTGTAATACATGAAGATCTGTGGAATTGTAATCAGAATTTAAATATTTATAAATCCCCTGAGCTGACAGAACATCCGTATTTCCATAAAGACAGTATCCCTTATTTGTAACAGCATCAATTTCATAGCCTTCATTTCTAAGACTTTTTACCGCCTTCCAGACAGCTGCCCTGGATATACATAATATGCGAGCTATCTCCTCTCCCGAAAAATATTGCCCATGATTGGTTTCAAGAAGCTCCAACAGTCTTTCCTTTGTTGTCATATTTCCTCCGGCTTTTTTAGTAACTTCAGGGAACTTACACACTCATTCACAGAAAAATACGGTAGATTATTTTGTATCCTGACCGCAAAACCGACATAGAGTATTCCACTGGCATTCTCCGCATATTTCTTCCCTTTTCCCGGAAAGTAATATTCTGTCATAAACCAGCCTTTCAAAAGCTGAATATGGCATGACCTGTCCTTCCGTAATGCCACATCTGTTTAAAACCTGTTGGTCATACTCTGCCACTTTTTTAGCGGATATACATTTTTCACCGATTTTATTGGGACATACACTGCAAATTTCATCTGCATCACATACAATCTTCACAAAAGGATTCTGTGCAAGAACCGACTGAAGCTGCTTCATATGTTGGGTAAATTCCTTGCTGTAGCCTTTTCCCCTGAAAAAGGCAAGGCACATCCCATGATGTGCCCTAATTATATATTGATATTCTTTCACTTTCAATACCCTCAATTTATTTTATTATATTTGCCCTTTGAATTGCTGCTTTTTTAGTCAAACTCGCAAACGCTACGCTTTTTGCTCGTTAAAAAACTGTTTTTCTGCACCATATTCAGATTTTATTAAACTTCAACATAATGTCTGATTACCTTTGCCAGACTCTTACATACACCGAGTGCAAGGACAATTTTAATTATATCCGGAATAATAAAAGGAAAAACACACCATCCAAGAGCAGTCCAGAGTCCGATTTTTTCTACATTATTTGCATAGACCACCATAAACCATGCGGTACCGAAAATGTAGCAGACAAGCAATCCAATCACCATAGACAAGGCAAGAACCCATGTTTTCTTTCCAAGCAATTTTTCCATAGCCCACATAACAAGTGCTGAAAACAAAAAACCTATAATGTATCCCCCTGTAGTACCCAAAATAATGCCCATACCACCGGAAAAACCTGCAAAAACAGGTACACCTATTGCTCCTAATAAGAGATAAATAAGAACTGAAATTGTTCCCCTCCTGCCACCAAGGCATCCTACCGCAAGAAAAACGCCAAAGGTCTGAAGTGTAAACGGTACTGTAGCCTGAACTGAAATCCATGAGCAAATGGCAATTACAACTGCAAACATAGCGCAATAAACCATATCCAGGGTTTTCATTTTTTTAGATTTAGATTCTGACATATTTGTCACCTCCGATTTTCTTTAAGAACTGACATTGCATAGCCAGATTCCAAACAATAATATATACTGTACCCAATTAATTGTCAACCATATTTTTATTAATGGTTTACAATTTAAATGAATTAATTTGATTGCTATAAATTTTCTTGACGTAATTATTATCTTTTCTTATACTAAAAATGAACTTTGCATGAACAAAATGACAAAAACCTGTTTTATTCATGCAAAATCTATAATGTATTTATAACTATGATTTAAAAATAAGAGAGCGTGAAAAAACATATGAATACGTTTGATTTTTCAAACAATAGTAAAAACAGCCCGGAATGGACAGAGTACCTGGAAGCAGCAGCTTTAGATGCCGTTTTGTTGGATTTGCTGGAAAAACCCACACCGCAGGTTTTAGAAACAGTTTCACACATTCCTCTCCTTCTGGCAAACACCTATCAGGTTGTAATTTATGAAAACTATCATCCGCATTCCAATGATTTTCAATGGACATTTGCTGATTTTTTAAGAGTAACCAATACCGGAAACAATTCTTTTCATCATATCAGGAAAGATGACTGTGATATTATTCTTTTAAAGGGAAATCATGCTCTGTCACGTTTCCATGACTGTCTTTCCCATTATGGTAAAAAAGTACCTCCACAGCACGGAAGTCTGTTAGATTCACTTTTTCTGGCATATGGGCGACCTGTAACAAAACCAAAGGATATCTGTATTTCCTATTCTGACGCCCATACACTTATAAAACAGCGGTTTTTTTGTTCAAAAGAAGCTCATACTCTCGGATATGAGCATCTTCCGGAGCATTCCGATGAACAAAACGCTCTTACAACAGAACTGCGCAATGAATATGCAGAACTGCTTATCGGATATATCCAGACTCTTCACAAAAAAGATATGGGTAACACATTAGAACAATTAAGAGATATTCTTACAAAAGGTTCATGCAATGAACGTAATGTACGCCTGTTTTTATTGGGATTATATATGCAGGTCAGAGAAAAAATTGCTGTTTTATACCATAACCATACAATTCCATTTACGGAATATGGTTTTGTGATTAACAGCTTTCTGAATGAAAACTCACTGTCAGATATTATTCAATATATGTATAAAGAATTTGAAATGGTAATAAGAGAAACAGGTAATCCAACCAGAAACGATGTTATGGATGACCTTCTTGCATATATAGACCATAATTTTTCAAGTAATCTGAAATTGGAAAACATTGCACCTTTTTTCGGCTACAATAGTGCATATCTTGGCAAACTTTTTACAAAAACTACAGGTCAGAGCTTTAATACATATATTGACAATGTGCGTATTGACCAGTCAAAAGATTTACTGCGTCACAGTACTCTAAAGGTATATGAAATTGCCGAAAAAGTTGGCTATAATAATGTTGACTATTTCCACAAGAAATTTAGAAAATATACCGGAGAAAGTCCTGCACAATTTAGAAAAAAACAAATAGTACTGAAAGAAAGCGGGAATTAATCCCGCTTTTTTAATAATCTAATTATTATAAGCCCGATGAATTATCAGTATTACTTACTCCCGAAGCATTCTCAGCTTCGATTAGTTTAAAGAATTTCAGTGCAAACCCGCTAATTGTAAATATTATGCACGAAGGTCCAATTAAAATTCCAAAGAAAAGCGTTGTGGAATTAAACATAAAAAGAAACACTTCCACTGCTATAATTATTACCAGCAGCAAGGTCTGTAAAAAATATCTGGTTGCAATATCAACCGAATTCTTTATGGTTTTTATCAATGTGTTTTCATAACGTGCACTTAATGCAAAAGCATAAATAAATGACATTATAAAAATAAAGCAGGCAAGTATTCCGAAAATAATTAATACCCAGGAACCATTTTCTATTGCACTATTAATTTCAAAATCCAGATATACTACATAACAGCAAAACAAAAACAACAATCCCAGAGGAATTCCCTGTTTTAAGTTTGATTTAAATGCTTTTAAAAATTGTCTTCCTACATAACCCTCCGTATCATCAGCCATTTTAAGAAAAACAGAAAATGCTGCAACAACAGCTGCACCAAAGGTGACTATGGGCAGGCTGCATATCAAGAGCAGAATATTGATTTTTATTACATTTAAGAAGGTTGATAAAAAACGATATAACTGACTATCAACACTGAAAAATTTCATATTTCTCCTTTTCAAAGCAAGAGGCTGCCTTATATAAGACAGCCCCCTGATATAAACTATTAATATCCTCTTACTTCTACTTCAAGTGCATGTCTTGTGGCAGCTTCGTTCTTACACCACTCCAGGCACTTCTGCTGAGGATCATAGGATCTTGCAAGACCAATCATTTCACTTACGATAGCATCAAATTCTTCATCGGACGTTGCATAAATTGCACGCCATGAGTATTCCTTGATACAGGTTGCAATCTGTTCCCAAACAACCTTTAGCTCGGCAGACTTAACGCCTTCTGAATAAGTGCTTGCAACACTTACCGCATAATTTCCTTTTTCCATGTATTCTTCAGGAATCAGACAATCATTAAATTCACGCCAGTCAGCATCTGCATCATTTAATCCGTTTGGTGTCTGATAGCTTGCCCAGAATTCCTTGTTGTAACGCTCTCCGGATTCCGGATTGATGTCATCAAGATCCCATGTAGTGTTGTTTACCTGGAATGAACCATCGTTAAATGTAGCTCCGCCCCACTCTTCAGGCATCATAGTAGTTCTGTCTGAAATACAGGTCTGACCAAACTCTGTAAAGTAAGTCTTACCATTTTCGTCATAGTCCCAGCAAAGACCTTTTGGACCGTATTCAATTGTAAGTCTTCCCTCTGGTGTACAGAGCCAGTTAATAATTTGCATACAAAGTTCAGGATACTGTGTCTTTGCACCAATAGACCATACTCTGTTTCCACCGTAAGTACTCATACCATATACAATCGGAGTAGCTTCTGTAGGAACAAGCGGACGCATGATCTGGTTCGCCTCAATATGTTCATCTTTGTTAAATGCGGCGTTTCCTGCGTAGTTAAAGATAGAGAAGAACACACCACCATTCTGAACCTTCTCAATCATCTTGTCATAGGTCTGAGTCATGGAGTCAGGATCAAGAAGACCTTCTCTGTAAAGAGTATTAAAGAAACCAAGCATTTCAATATAAGGGCTATTAGGGTCAAGACAATAATAAAACTCACCGGTATTAACATCATAATTACCAAATCCAAGTTCATCATGACCATAGTAAGCTGTAACCATAGCCTTTACATACATAACCATGTTACCGTCCCAGTCAGGCCATAAGCTCATTGCATAAGTAGGGTTACCGGAGTCATCTGTCGGACAAATTTCCTTCATCTGCCTAAACAGCTCAACCATATCATCCAGATCATTTACTTCAGGATGTCCAAGCTGTTCATATAAATCCCAGCGGGTATCCCATGTATAAAAGAATGATGCATGATTTTCTGATGAAGAGGCTACATTGTGACCAAAACCATAAATTGTATCACCCTTAATCACATTTCCGTCTTCATCGGTAATTGTTGAAATTTCCTTATTCTTTTCAAGTGCATCAGCCATATGCTCTTTAATATATGGACCATAGTCCGCAAGAAGGTCATCTTCTTCCCAGTCAAAAAGAAGTCCTTCTTTTACGGCATTTAAGTATTTCTCACCATCAGCACCCCAGACAACAATGTCACCCAGGTCTCCGGATTCCATACGTGTTTCATAAACGCCTTCACCATCTGAAATCAGGTTGATTTTAACGTTGAATTTCTGAAGAAGAAGTTCAGCAAACCATCCTTTCATTTCACCGGAATAATTTGCCAGCTGACTGTAAACTTCAAGTACAATCGGCTCTTCAGTGTTTTTAGTCTTGCTTCCGCATCCGGACAAAAGACTTAATGACATGCATGCTACTAAAAGCAGTGCAATGACTTTTTTCATTTTTTTCATAATAACCTCCACTTAATATTTATATCCTGCCATCAGCCTTTTACAGCCCCAAGCATAATACCCTTTTCAAAATACCGGTTCATAAACGGATAAACCAAAAGAATCGGAATAATTGACGCCATGGAAATTGTATACTTAATTACTTTGGTATTTAACATACTGCTGGTAATATTTTCGGAAACGCTTGTTCCGCTTCCCATAATTGCAGACAGGTTTGAAGACGTATTCAGATAAAGATACAGTCTGTGCTGCAAAGTATACAGTTTCGGAGCTCCCTGCATGAGAATCAGGGAATCTGTAAAGGAGTTCCAATGCCCTACCGCACCGAAAATTGCAATGGTTGCAAGAATAGGTTTACTGAGCGGCCAGATAATTTTATAGAATATGGTAAAATGACCGGCACCGTCAATAAAAGCACTTTCTTCCAGTTCGGCAGGAATTGATTCTATATAGGTTTTAACCAGGATTATATTATAAGGAGCTACAATACCCGGAATAATATATGCCCAGAAAGTATTAGTAAGACCAATCATAGCCATGTTTAAATACCATGGAATGAGACCGGCATTAAAGTACATTGTGATAACCAGGAAACGATACCAGAATTTTCTGTGCCACATTTCCTGCTTTGTTACAAGGTACCCAACAAAGGCAGAGGCAATAACCATAAGTGCCGTACCAAGTACGGTACGTCCGATGGATACCAGAAATGCCTGACCTACTTCTCCTGCCTTTAAAAGTGAGGTATAGTTTCCGAAATGAATTCCCCTTGGAATGAAATTAATCATACCCTTAGCTACCAGGTCATTATCTGAAATTGTATTGATAAACAGATAATAGAAAGGGAATATACAGCTTAATGTAAATACTATGAAGAAGGTATAGTTGAGAATGTTAAAAACAACATCTCCGAAGGTTAAACGGAATTGACGTTTATGCTTTTTATAGTATTCCTTCTCTTTTTTTGCTTCCATTTTTTCAAGCTTTGTTTTGCCCATAATCCGTCACCTCCTTACACAATACTTTCGCCACGAATCAGTTTAGAAACACCGTTTGCAAGGAACAATAAAACAACGGAAATAATAGACTTGGTCATACCGATAACCGTTGATAACGGAATTGCACCGCTGTTAATACCCAGCTTGTAAACATAAAGATCAAGCACGGTAATATCCTTGGTATTCAATGAGTTTTCAAATACGAGGTACTGATCCATACCATTGCTGAGAATACCTGCAATAGACATAAGAAGGAGAACCATATATGTAGGAATCAGACCGGGTACAGTAATATGCCACATCTTCTGGAAACGGCCTGCGCCGTCTACTGTTGCCGCTTCATATAACTGCTGATCGATACCGGAAATGGCAGCTATGTAAATAATGGCACTCCAGCCAAGACCCTTCCACATACCCCATGCCAGCATCTTAAGCCACATATGACTGTTATCCATGAGCATATTTTGAGCTTCATCCCAGATACCTGTACTTGTAAAGAAACTACTGATGAAACCATCAGTTGAGAATATTGCAAGTGCGAAAGCATACACAAGTACCCAGCTTATGAAGTTTGGAATTGTTGTAAAGGTCTGTACAAAACGTCTTACCTTGGAACTCTTAATTTCTGCAAGAAAAATTGCAAAAGCCATGGCACACCAGCTTGTTGCAATGCCAAGACCACTCATTGCAAGTGTATTACGAAGAACACGAACAATATCATTTCTGGTTGCTTCATTCTGGAAAAGCTGTACGAACCACTTAAATCCCACAAAATTATCTTTTGAAAGAGTTCCGCCGGAAGTATAATCGAAAAAAGCATATCTCCAACCCCATAACGGAAGATATGAAAATACAAATGCCAAAGCAGCAAAAGGAAGGAACATGAGGAAAAGCTTATATTTTGACTCAATTTCCATCGGAACTTCTTTGTCTGCCTTTGGCAATAAGATCTGTATCACAGAAGTTAAAATTAAAATAAGTAATGCACAACAAAGAAATAAAACAAATCCCTTTGTCTGAAATACCGGTATAACCTTGTCCGGCCTTTCTGTGGCGCTAATCTGAGAATATGCAACACATATTCCTGCAAGTCCCACAAGTTCAACTGCACCGCCTGCGATGGCAAACCAGTTACCTCTTTTTTGCATTTTGGTGTTACCAAGAGACATGCAGCCACAAACTATCATGGCAATAATACCAATGCAGGCAATCATACTTGATACAAACAAAATTACAAAGGAACTTTCCTGTACCCATCCTTTATTAAATGCACGGACACAGTTTTCTACCAGTCCGGAATAAGATGTACCTGATGTTAAAAGAGACATATTCTTTCCAATATAATCACAAACCCTGGCAGGATTAAGACCCGGGAAAAGCATGATTACCAGATTAAGAATAATGAGAATTCTGACAAACAGATACAATACACTTGCCAGCCGTTCTTTTCCTTTTTTTTCGGTATTCATCTTCTACCTCCATTTCCGCATAGTCAGGGTAACAGGCCCATACTACATTAAAAGACCGATAAAACTTATGATCTTTATGCTGCTTTCCCCCGACAAGCCCTAATAATTTGAGGAAATACCCTCCCCTCATTCTCATTTATTATACATAAAAAAAACGCAAAAAAATACTGTAATTACTGAACCGAAATTACAGTACTTTTTATACTTATTTTTTCAAAAATCTAATTTTTGCTGTAAAATAAAGGCTCCGCCATTGCGGAGCCTCTAATATATGCTGTTAAATTAAATTATTTTTTTTTCTTTTTAACAACAATAACTACTACAACACCAATAACAACAACTGCTGCAATTACAATACCTACAATAAGGCCGGTGGATAAACCATCATCCTTGGCATCATTGCCATCTGTTGATGCAGGAGTATCTGTATTTTTATCTGTATTGGTATTTGTATCATTCTTTGGAGCTTCTGTTGGTTCTGCATCCGGTTCGTCAGTTGTGAGATCAGTTGAAAAACCGCTGATTGTAAATGAAATCTCAATACTCTTTGCAGGAGCTGCAAAGTATGGAAGCGGTTCAACGTCGCTGTTATAAACATTAGCAAGAAGAACCTTCTGATAACTTACTGACTCAGGATCCAGGAATGGAGTATCAAAGGAAGCAACAGTCACACCATCAATTTTCAGAACGATATCGGAAAGAACAACATCTGGACTGTTTGGAATATCTGAAGAGATAAACAGAAGGTTAAAGTAATCCTGTTCAGCAAAGTCAGCACTCCAGTCACCGAAATCGCTTACACTGACTGTGTATGTACCGTTAGCGGAAATTTCCGCATCTACAAAAGTACCGCCAAGGGAGTATGCATTGTTTTCTTCATCCCATGCAGTAATCTGATTGAAGTAATCCGTTTCGATACCATACATTGTATCACTCCATTCATTACGGAAAGAATACTTTCCTGTCTGGATACCGATATATGCATGATATGTTCCTTCCGGATCAAACTCAGGAATGTCCGGACCTACAGGTTCAGCGATATAAATCTGAGGAGTGATTTCAAATTTAATTTCAGTAAATCCTGCCGGAGATTCAGCAAGATACTTTGTTCCCCATTCATTGTAACCGCCGGCAATTCTCAGGCAGTTTGTAGCATAGTCACCTGTTGCTTCAGCCCAGCAGGAATCTCCTGCGGTAAGATCAACATCAACTTCTACACCATCAAGGAAAACTTTAACATCAAATGTACTTTCAGAAGAAACCCATTCAGGATTATCAATTACCATACATGGAGCTACGAACCATGTGTAAAGAACAGGCTCATCAAATGTAAGAGAAAGAGTTGTTGTTTCACCACTCTTAAGTTCTCCGTTTACAGCTGTAACGCCCTCAGCATCACTACCATAGTAACCATAAGCCCAGTCATTGCTTTCTGCCTTGTCACCACCAAGAGCGATGAATGCAGGATAAGACTCTTCACTAAGTACAGCGTTTGAAGTACTGTTGCAAAGAGCACCTTCTCCAAGTGTGAAGGTTACTTCAATTGATGTAAAAGTACCGATTGTTGCAGACAACGGTGTAGCTGTAATTCCATCGTTGCTACCATCTGCAGTACGGGCATTATCAACTGTTGTTGCATCACTAACCCATGAATTGTAAAGGTTAGTTCTGGTTGTAACGTCGTCATCAGAACTTGTGTAAGTTGCACTTGCAAGTTCAACCTCAGCGCCATTAATCTTTACGGAATCAATGGTCATGTAACAGTTTGGATAAGCAGCTTCACCATTGGAAATTTCAACATCAATAAATGCAAGATCAGTAGCTGTAACCGCATTACCGTCAGCATCAACTGCATTTGTTACATCCACGGAAACTGTGTACTGGCCATAGCCGGTAACATCTGCTGTTGTTACTTCAACACCTGAAGCACTTTCTCCGTTCCATGCCTGAACACTCCAGGTACTGTCAGCAAAAGCAATGTACGCTGTTGTTGCATCAGCAGCTTCATCAGCACCTGCAAAAGCGCCTATGGATGAAACCATCATTGCACCTGCAAGAACCGATGCTAACACTTTTTTCATTTTTTTCATGAAAAAAATCCTCCTATTTTAATTTTTGTACTAAACAAATGGCGCAATTCCCTTTGCGCTCACTTACTCTAATAGTGTATCTAATATATGCTCAAAAATAAACCATTGCTTTTTTACCAAAAATACATTCACTTTTTGACATTATACTGTAATTATTAATTCTCAACAGATTGTTATCAAGTTATTTTTATTCAATTACGTAATATATCTAAAAATAAAAAAGCCATTCGATTTACGAATGACTTTTATTATCCAACCACCGTTATGCAACACTTCCTCCATGACCGTGACTTCTGCAGATTCTGTCATATTCCATTAATTTCTGACGTTCATCCGGAGTCAGATTCTTTGGGACTTCAATCGTAACCACCACGTATTCATCGCCCCTGTCTGCAGGATTATTCATTGATTGAATGCCTTTATTTTTTAATCGTATTTTACTGCCCGGCTGAGTTCCTGCAGCAATTTTACATGATACTTTTCCTGTCAGGGTTGGTACAATGGCTTCTCCTCCAAGTACTGCCGTAGCATACGGAATAGCAGCTGTCACATAAACATCCCTGCCTTTCCTCTCAAAACCTGCTTTCGGCATAATGTGTACTTTCATGTACAAGTCTCCCGGCTCACCACCTCCGGTTCCGGGAGAACCCTTTCCTTTAAGTCTTACACTTTGTCCTTCATCAATACCCGCAGGAATATGAACCTGAAGAGATGTCACGTTCCCGTTTTCATCTTTAAAGCGAAATACCTTATTGCAACCAAAAACCGCCTCATCAAAACTAACAGTAATATCTGCATGTGCATCCGCTCCTTTTTGTCTGAAGCTTCTGCCTCCAAAGCCTGTGTCCTGTCCTGAATTGAACTTTCCCCTTGCTTTTCCTTCAAAAAAACTGCTGAAAAAATCTCCAAAGACATAGTCCATGTCTTCCATATCATCCATGTTTCCGGAGAAATGAAATTCATGATAAGTTCCATTATCTCCAAAGCCACCCGAGTAATAGGTTGCGCCTTTTCCGTTTCCTCCCGGATTAAAGCCTTCATCAAAAGCAGCAAAACCGTACTGATCATACAGTTTCTTTTTTTCAGAATCACTAAGCACATTATAGGCTTCAGTCAGTTCCTTAAATTTCTGCTCCGCCAGATTATCTCCCGGATTGGTATCAGGGTGATATTTTTTTGCAAGTCTGCGGTACGCCCGTTTTATCTCTTTCTCATCTGCATTACGGCTTATACCAAGGACGTCATAATAATCTTTCTTTTCCATCCTGCTTCACCTCCCAAACAAGGCTGTCCGCCTGCAGATTCATTTTATAAATCTGCCAAAGAAAACGGGGGATACCCGGCTTTCGTCTGCGGTATCCCCCACTTTTATCATCCTTCGATGGTAATATACTTGTTTTCTTCAACCTCAGGCTTTGCTTCCTTTTTAGGAACGGTAACCTTCAGGACGCCGTCCTCAAATCTGGCTTTAATATCTTCCTGCTCAATATCTTCACCCACATAGAAGTTTCTGCTGCAGGTTCCGTAGTATCTCTCTCTGCGAATGTACTTACCGTTTTCATCTTTCTGTTCATTCTTTGCTCCGGTAGTAGCCGTAATGGTAAGATAACCATCCTTTAACTGAGCCTGTACATCCTCTTTCTTGTATCCCGGAAGCTCAATATCAAGCTCATAGCCTGCTTCGTTCTCTTTTACATCTGTTTTCATAACAGCAGTGGACGGAGCAACACATCTTGCAGAGTTCTTATTCGGACGTGCAAAATCATCAAAGAAATCATCAAATAAACTTTCACCAAAAATTCTAGGCATCAACATATGTCATTCCTCCTTAATTACGCGGTTTTGTTACCGCAAACTTTTTTTATTTAACTCAGGATACCTTGGGATTTCTTTTCCCAATTCCTTTGTTCTGATGACATTATACCACATTATTAGCACTCGTCAAGGGTGAGTGCTAATAATTTTTGTGAATTTTTTGTGAATTGATATTTTGTTACTTTAATTTATAAATGTCTTTCAATCCAGTCCTTTATATCTTCATATACTTTCTTTCTGTCTGTTTCATTTAATATTTCATGGCGGTCTCCCACATACATTTTCAATGAAACATCTGTTATTCCCACAGATACAAATGCAGAATAGGCTTTTTTAACTCCTTTTCCGTAAGCACCTACCGGATCATCGGTTCCCGCCGCAAAGAGTACGGGCAGATTTTTCGGGATTATTTCAATATTTTTCTTTTTCTGAATATAACGTATACCCCTGAACATGTGATAAAATCCATTTACTGTGAAAATAAAATTACACCATGGATGAGCTTTATAGGCATCTACCTGCTCTTCATCCTTACTCAGCCAGTCCTTATCTGTTCGAATTGGCTGAAACTTTTCATTATAAAGGGAAAATGCAAGATTGTTCAAAAAGCTGCTTCTATATTCCCATCCATGAAAACCGGCAATAACCTTACAGCAAATCATTCCGAAATCCAGAACTGCCCCGGGCTGGGATCCTGTTCCGATAATAACAGCTCCGGACAATCCTTCTCCGTGTAATTCTATATACTGTCTCAGTAGAAAAGAGCCCATGCTGTGTCCAAGCATATAATATGGAATATCCGGATATTTCTTTTGGGTCAGTTTTCTAAGCATATGTATATCGGCTACAACACATTCATTTCCATACGGATGTGCAAAATAACCATATTTGTCACGGCTCACAACTGACTCTCCATGTCCTAAATGATCATTTCCTACTACATAATAACCAAATTTATTTAAATACTTTGCGAAATCATCATAACGGTCAATATATTCCACCATACCGTGACTGATTTGAAGCACAGCCTTGATTTCACCCTCAGGTATCCATTCAATTGCATGAATTGTAGTTACCCCGTCCCTTGACTGATAATAAAAATCTTTTTTCATACGTTTCTCCGTTCATAATGTGTATATCGCTTTATGTCTTTCGTCAAGCTCACAAACGCTCCGCTTTTTACATGTTATAATTATCAAGGCATATTATTCATAATCTTCTGCCCAGACAATAGCACATTTCACTGCCCTTTTCCAACCCTTTAACAATTTTTGTCTTTTTTCTTCTGCCATTTCCGGGCAGAAGGTATGTGATAATTTCCAGTTGGCTTTTATTTCTTCTGTATCTTTCCAATAGCCTGTTGCCAGTCCTGCAAGATAAGCAGCTCCAAGTGCTGTGGTTTACACACATACGGGTCTTAGAACATCTACATTCAGAATATCCGACTGAAACTGCATGAGAAAATCATTTCTGGACGCACCACCGTCTACCTTCAGATCTACAATTCCGGTTCCGGATTCCTGTTCCATGACCTTCAGAATGTCACAGGTCTGATATGCCATAGATTCCAAAGTTGCCCTGATAAAGTGTTCCTTGCTGCAGCCTCTGGTTATACCCACCACAGTTCCCCTTGCATACTGGTTCCAATAAGGAGCACCAATTCCGGTAAATGCAGGAACAATATAAACCCCTGCTGTATCAGGCACTGCTTTTGCATACTCTTCCGACTGTTCCGCATTCTTAATCATGTGCATCTCATCTCTCAGCCATTGTATTCCTGCACCTGCTACAAACACACTGCCTTCAAGAGCATAGTTAATCTTATCCCCGGCAGACGCTGCAATGGTAGTTAACAGTCCGTTTTGGGACAGCACTGCGTTTTCTCCGGTATTCATAAGCATAAAGCATCCGGTACCATATGTATTTTTCACTTCCCCCTGTGTAAAACAGCACTGTCCAAAAAGAGCTGCCTGCTGGTCTCCTGCGGAACCTGAAATAGGAATACTTTCTCCTAAAACTTTTGAATCTGTGTAACCATAAATACAGCTTGATGGTTTAACATCAGGCAGCATTGATTCAGGAATTTTAAAATAGTCCAGAATATTCTTGTCCCAGCAAAGATTGTGAATATCGAACATCATGGTTCTTGAGGCATTGGTATAGTCTGTCACATGTACCTCACCCTTTGTCAGATTCCAGATAAGCCAGGTATCCACAGTTCCGAACAAAAGCTGTCCCCTTTCTGCTGACTGTCTTGCCCCATCCACATTGTCCAAAATCCAGGCCACCTTCGATGCTGAAAAATATGCATCAGGAATAAGCCCGGTTGTATGGTGCACATAGTCTGACATACCGTCCTTTACCAGCTGATCAATTTTTTCTGCTGTTCTTCTGCACTGCCAGACTATTGCATTATATACAGGAACTCCGGTTTCCTTATCCCACACTATGGTGGTTTCTCTCTGGTTTGTGATTCCTATGGCTGATATATTCTCTGCTGAAGCCCCGATTTTACTTACAGCTTCTATTGCAACCGATAACTGGGAAGACCAGATTTCCATGGGATCATGTTCTACCCATCCCTGCTCCGGATAAATCTGCGTAAACTCCTTCTGAGCCATGCTGCAGATATTTCCTTTTTTATCAAACAGAATACAACGTGAGCTTGTTGTTCCCTGATCCAGTGCCATAATATATTGTTTCATCAGGTTTCCTCCAATGCATTTTCCTTCCCCGGGATTTTTCCACACATATATATTTACAATTTATTCCCCAAACCCAATCCATTCTGTAGTATAGATATTTTCATATACATCTGTTATGGTATACATTGCAGCTACATTTTCGGAACTTAAATCAATATAATCAAATGATAATTCCAAATCTGATGCATAAAAGCTTTCACCGGAGAGATTAGCATAGTAATCTCCCCCTTCCTCACCGGAAATACATGGTAACACGATTTCTATAATATCATCGTCTGCAAATTGCAGGAATTCAGAATCTCCTTCTTCTGTAAGGAAATCATATTCACAATAACCAAGTACTGTTCCTTCCGGATGCTCATCATCATAATAAACAAACATAAGTATCGGCTCTCCGTTACATAATGCAACAATACCACCCGTCTGTGTCCATTGACCGGTAGCCTGATCCTCCCAATAGTCAGATACGATATAACAAGCCACATTATCATTTACGAATGTCCACAATTGAGGCTTTTCAACTATAACATAATCATTTTCATCTAATGAATATACAAAATCTTCACCCAGAACATAAGCAAAATCCTCATCTGCCTGAACCAAAACGGAGGTTGAAATTCCTGTTACTATTTCCCAGTCATCATCACTGAGCATTATAGCCTGATATCCACCCATCTGAGTTACTGTTAAGCTATATTCCTCAGGTTCATAATTACTGCCCGCATATTCATCTACAATGTCTGCATTATACCAGTCTCCGGCGTAACATTCAACATATGAGGTACCATTGTAGGAAAGTCCTATACTGACAACATCATCATAACACTCCATAATTTCGTCATCATATTTAAGTGCAACCAGATCCTTTCTGACATAATCATAATACTCAAGGTATTCAGACGGATTATATACTGCAAGTCCATGTCCGAAAGCGTAATCACTTTCAGTGTAGCAGACTGCATTTACAGTTGCATTTATTAAATCTGCAGAGCAATCAACAGGATACATTGTAGCTAAGGTAATAATATCAACGGATTCTGTATTGGTATACAAACCACAATTTTCTCTTGCAAGTATATATTCCGAGTAACCACCATTCAAAATTTCTTCATGAACCGCAGAGATGTAATCAAGATAAGCATCGTATACTTTTTCAACCTTTCCCAGGTCAATTATTGATATGGAGCCTACCAGTTCATTTACTTCGACGCTTTCCATGTATGCTTCAGCCAGTTCTTCATAGCTGTCTGCATAGTCGAAATCATCATCCTCGTAGCAATCCAGCCAGCTTGTATAGTCCATTCCGTTACCAACAACATAGCTTTCTGCCGCCACCATATAGTTTGCATAGTCTTTTATAGCCATAGCAACTTCCAAAGTACACATGTTACAGGCATCAAAAACGATACATTCAAAATCAACTCCTGCCTGCTTAAGTGCTTTTCCAATCTGAAAGGCATAAAGGGTATCATTTGGATATACTTCATCATAACCAAAACCAACAGGTATACCACCGCCGTGATCCCATAAAACCAGTGAATAGTTTTCTGCAGGATAGTTATCCGCTGAAAAAGTAATAAAGTCAGCCAGAGAATTTGTGCGAAGCATACTCATTTTACCCAGAGATTCCAGCTTAACCATTTCGCCTCCGCTAATTTCCCATCGTTCTACTTCTCCATCAGTAATCTCAGACTTTCTCCAATTTTTACAGCCACCGGTCTGTAATACTATGCGTGTATTATCACCATAATCAGCATCCATTATTTCATCAATATCTTTGCTGCCAAAAGAATTATTATGTTCCAAATCGCTTCCCACCATATAAATCATAATGGTATGCTCTGCTTTTTCTTCCTTTAATTCATCAGTATCCGTTTTGCTGTCAGTATTCCCGTCATCATCTTCTCTGTCATCATTCTGACTTACATTCTCTTTTCCTGAAGTTTTCTGACTTTTATCGTCACTCATCTTCCAGACAAAAAAAGACCCTGCTCCGATTAGAAGCAAAACCATAACGATACTGATTGTAATAATTACAGGCTTTCTATTTCTTTTCTTTTTGTTCATACTACCTGTTGAACTTGGGGCCGTCTGAAAATTCTGATTCATTCCTGCTGTCTGAAAATTTTGATTCATTCCTGCAGTCTGAAAATTCTGATGCATCTCCGCAGCCTGGTTCATCTGTGAGCTTAGATCCAGTCTGAGTCCGCACTCCCTGCAAAAGCTGGCATCTAAATCAATTTCTGTTCCACATCGTGGGCATTTCATGTTTTTTTCCTCCATGTATTTTGGTTTATGACGCGTTAGTCAAATTAAAATCGCAGTATGTTTATTTTGTATCCATTTTCTGTTCTAAGGGGTTATAACCTGTTTCACTATGGTAAATTTCTTCTACCTTATATGTATCAAGCATAAAAGCATCAACTATATCAGGATCAAAATCTTCTCCTCTTCCCTTTAATATTATCCGATAACATTCCTTAAGCGGCAGGGCATCCCTGTAACACCGTTTGGCTGATACAGCGTCGAACACATCCGCTACTGCCATAATGCGGGCGCAAAGAGGTATTTCAGTCCCTCTAATTCCATCCGGATATCCCTTTCCATTCCATTTCTCATGATGATATCTTGCAACCTGATATGCCATGCTTGCATATTCTCCGTCAAAAAGATGTCCGAATGTATTCTGTATAATTTCCCCGCCTATAACAGGATGTTCCTTCATTTTGTTGTATTCTTCATCCGTTAACCTTCCCGGCTTTTGTAAAATCACATCCGGAATGCCAATTTTCCCTATATCATGCATTGGAGCGGACTGTTGAAGATTATCTAAATAATCCTTTGTAATAGTATTTTTATATTGATTATTTTTTCTCAGATTTTTTGCAATGAGGACTGCATATGCAGAGGAACGCCTGATATGACCGCCTGTATTGTCATCTTTATTCTCCACCAGTGTTGCAAATCCCATTACCATTTCATGATGATAGTGTTCCAGACCATGTATTGATGGGTTTTCCATGTTGATATATATGCTGATTGTTACCATGGTTGTCGCAATACAGGATACTAAGAATTCCGGAAAAATAATCTGCAGTACCATTATTACCATAATAAAGACCAGAGTAGTAGCAAGATTACTTATTTTTTTACTGGGGATGTATCTGTGTTTTACTATAATAATTATCAAAGTCAGCATACAATAAATTGCTACACTGGTGAAACATACATATACTGCAGTTCCCATTGAATAATTTGTATACTCTCCCTTTAAATACTTCAGACCCGGCATAAACAATGTAGTCAGACAGACGGAAATAACATTAGGAAAAATATATATGGCCTTTACCAATTTCTTTTTAGAAATCCCAATCGTTACAGATACCCAGTACCAGAACAGCAGTGCTACGTAGATTTCATATGATACAAACATTCCCCAATGGGCAAACAGATTAATTCCTGCAGGAACACGATCCGGAAAATTAACAGTGCATGCAGTAATTCCATCAAACAAAACCGCTATTTCAGATATCACAAAAAGCATGTCAAACACTCTGTTGCAGTTTGATTTTTTTGTTAGCTTGTTAAGGTTATTACCTTCCCTTATATAAATTAAGCCAACATATATCAGAAGAAGCAAACACAAAATCTGCGCTTTACACCATCTCAGTATTATCATAAGTTCCTCCCGACTGTTTATCCTTTGACCCTGTTTTTCCCAAAAAAATAAAGTGTATAATATTAGTATGTATTATACACCATATACTGCCAAAAACAAAGCTTCTTTCTAATTATTCATCAACATTATAGTTTCCTACACAAAAAATGCCTGCACTTTTAAGTGCAGGCATAGCTATATTACTTATAAATGTTTTTTAATATTATTTTTTTCGCCTGCACATTCTTTACGGGAACAGCATCCGGCATGTGGACAACCAATACATCTGGTGCCTTTCTTTTTCTCTTTTCTTATATAAAACACTGCAGCCCCAACAACAATCAACAACACTGCAATAATTATAAGATTTTCCATTGACATTCCTTTCTAAATAAGTCAGTAAAGCACATGTTTTAAGCTGCTTTCTTTAATTCATACTCTGCTTTAAACTGTTTATTTGTTCTTATTATTAAGCCTGCAACAACAGCTGCCATTGCGAGAACTGCAATAAGACCGGGAACGAATCCGTTTCCAAAGCTGCCTGTTGTAATGATTGTTCCTATCTGATATACCAGAAAAGCTACTGTATAACCGGTTCCCAACTGAAGGGCAATGCCTCCCCATAACCACTTTTTACTCTGCATTTCTGAGTTCATGGCGCCAAGGGCTGCAAAGCACGGAGGTGTGAAAAGGTTAAACATAAGGTATGCAAGGGCAGCTACTTTTGTAATTGCCATTGCAGATGCAACAACATTACCATCACCAATGAGTGCAAGTTCTTCTGTGTCAATGAATGCGCTTAAGCCATAGCATACAGCAAGTGTACCTACTACATTTTCCTTAGCGATAAAGCCGGTTACAGCAGCTGCTGCAAGCTGCCATGCGATGGTTCCAACAATTGGTACTAAGATAACTGCAATCGGTGAAGCGATTGAAGCAAGGATTGAAGTACTTTCCATCCCTTCCTCCACAACCTGCAGATGCCAGTCAAAGGACTGCATAATCTGTACAACCGTGTTACATACAAGGATAATTGTTCCCGCTTTAACAATATATGCTTTTCCTCGACCAAGCATGGAAATGGTGGCTCTCTTTAAGCTTGGAAGCTTATATTCAGGTAACTCAATAATAAAGAAGGATTTTCTGTATTTGTATCCTGTAATGGCTTTCACCAATAATGCCCCAAGAAGAATTAAAACAATACCAACAAAGTACATCAGGGTTCCAACCCAAGGTGTATCCGGGAAAAATGCACCCACAAACAATGCAATAACAGGAAGCTTGGCACCACAAGGCATAAACGGTGTCAGCATGGCTGTGACTCTTCTTTCTCTTTCGTTACGAATGGTACGGCATGCCATGATACCCGGAATTGCACAACCTGTTCCGATTACCATCGGAATAACTGACTTTCCTGAGAGACCTACTCTTTTAAAAATAGGGTCAAGAACTACGGTTGCTCTTGCCATATAACCGCAATCCTCTAAAAGAGCAATCAGGAAGTACATTACCATTACAAGCGGAAGGAAACCTACAACGGCACCTACACCGCCAATGATTCCGTCAACAAGAAGTGACTGCAAGAACGGATTTGCATTTTCCACAAGACCTGCCACCCATTCCTGGAAGGTCTCAATCCAAGAGACAAGCCAGTCTGCAATCCAAGTTCCCACTGTGGACTGAGAAATATAAAACACTCCAAACATTACAAGTGCAAAAATCGGAATACCGGCCCATGGATTTGTGAGTACTGCATCAATCTTATCCTGACCGTTTTTCTCCTTAGTAAGAACTTTACGCTTTTCAACAGAAGAAACAATTGATTTTACAAAATCAAATCGCTTTCTGTCTGCAGCCTCTACTTCACTCTTATTATGTAAGTCTATATCTTTCTGTACATATGGTGCTTTCTGTGTGCATCCTTTCAGTGAAGCTGCTTTTTCAACAACTTCCTTCAATCCATCATGTCCTGAAGATGTAGAAACAGTCTTAACAACCGGGCAACCAAGCTTATTTGATAAAGCTTCAACATCAATCTGTGTATCCTTCTTTTCATTAATATCACTCTTATTGAGTGCAACTACAACAGGAATGCCAAGTTCAAGAAGCTGTGTAGTAAAAAACAGACTTCTACTCAGATTAGTTGCATCAACAATATTAATAATTACATCCGGATTCTCGTTCTTAACATAGGCGCTGGTAATACTTTCCTCTGATGTAAATGGGGACATGGAATAAGCTCCCGGTAAGTCTACAGCAATCAGTTCTTCACTGCCGTCATAATAAGTCTTTTTAATCTGACTCTCCTTTTTTTCCACTGTAACGCCTGCCCAGTTTCCGACTTTTTCATTTCTTCCTGTCAAAGCGTTATACATTGTAGTCTTTCCACTGTTAGGATTACCCGTTAATGCGATTCTCATGATGAATCCTCCTTCAACAAAATATATATATCCATCTGGTGTTAGTTAAAACTAACCTCGGTTCAAAAAAAATAGTGATTAATTCACTATTTTTATATTGAAATAGCCTTCGCTAAATCAGTATCAATGTTATATCTGGCATCTTTAATCGAAACAACGCAGCCACCTTTAATGTGAGCAATTACGGTAATCGGCTCCCCACTGTAACAGCCAAGTGAAAACAGAAAAGATTTTAATTCTTCATCCTCTGCATCAATATTCCTTACAATGTATTCTTCTCCAACTGTTGCATTTGCCAAATTCATTTTTACTTCATTCCTTTCAATCACCATCAATTTAAAACACAATAACACATAAATTAGTCTTGAATACTTTATGTTAGAATATTCTAACTGTGTTTAGTCTAATATAACTAACAAGATTTGTCAATACTTTTTT
>JBJEJI010000086.1:0-28159 GCA_051877895.1 Lachnospiraceae bacterium
CAGTATTCCGGTTTTGTATAGTTGAGGGTATAATTCTCAATGCCGTCCCATTGTGTATCAGAGTCGGGCCGGAAACCGATGCCTTCCACATTTTCAAAATATACCTCACTGTCAGTTATATTCAAATCCTTTATATGAGCAATCGCAACTTGTTCACCCACAAGGCGGACATCCGAATTCACAATATTGAAGGTATCAACATAAATACACTCCGCGGATTCTATGTCAATGACAGAATCCTCAACCGTAAATGTATCAAATATTCCAAACGGCCATAAAGCACTGCCGGAAATTTCAGAACCGGTTACGGTTATGGTTGTTTCTTCCTGCTGACCTGCATACATCAAGTATGACCAGTTTTCCGCAGTAATGTCAGAATCCGCAATGAAAACGGAAGCGAAATTGCTAATGAAATCGGAATTACCTAAAAAGTCTACTGTGTCCGCTGCCTTCAGAGTAATTTCAGAGCCCTGGATGTCAATCGTATCATAGTCAGAAATTACAGACACATAAATCGACGAAGCTTCCGGAACTGCCGAGAAATCAACAGAAATGGTGCTGTCCTTAATGGAGGCGGTACCATAAACATACTCACTTCCGTTGTATTCACCCCATCCGTCAAAAAGATAAGAAGATTGGCATGTGCCGTCACCTGTGATTGAAATATCTGAATTCAGGATTTCAAAGTTGTAAGAATATGCAAAATAATACACATTCTGAACTGAAATATCTGAATTCTGGATTTCAAGGTTATCATCATCTAGGAAATAACTTACATTCGATATGGTTATAATTGAATCCTTTATGCACAGGTCGTCTACAAGGAACCCTTCATAGGCATCTTCAACAGTAAGGGTTACATTCTCTAAATCTATACCGTCTGCATAAAACCCATAATCAATATCCGAGAAATTTAACGTAACATCGGAAATCGTAGCATTTCCATCTCCGTCGTTAAAGGACAGAGAATCATCGGACGAATAAGTAACGTTCAATGTACCGGAACCGGACACGGAAAACTCTCCTGCATCAGAATATAAGTTAATCGCATCATAATTAGATTCTGATTTCACCGTGTTTACTCCGGAAATCACAAGATTTACCGTGGAATCAAAATTACTGTAAAGTTTCACATCATATCCTTCAAAGCCATCCAGCGTAAGGGTATAGCTTGCAGCATCCCAGCTCCAGCCTTCTCCGGACTGATCCTCCGTCGCATCATAGGATGCGCCGCTGACATACAGCGTTCCTGCAGGGTCATCTGCCAGTGCCGTCATGAACATTGTTCCGAAAGCAAGTGCAGAAACAGCCATTCCTGTTAAAAGTTTTTTAAGTTTCATAAAATCCTCCCTTTAAAGTTTTTAAGATTTGTCCAAACATTTCAAACTAATGCCATTCATTCCGCGGTTTAAGAACACGTGATTTTTACGGCTGAAACAAAATAAGCTTATAATGTCAGGAGCAATATCTACTATACTAATAAGTTAACATTATTTCCTTAAACTGTCAATTATTATTTACCGGATTGCCGCTGCCACTGCATCGCCCATTGCCTTACAGCCTACCTTTATCATACCTTCCTGCATAATGTCACCTGTACGGTACCCAACATCAAGAACATCATTTACTGCCTGTTCAATTGCATCTGCTTCAGCCGGCATATCAAAGGAATAGCGTAGCATCATGGCTGCCGAAAGAATGGTTCCCAACGGATTGGCAATATCCAACCCTGCAATGTCAGGTGCCGAGCCATGAATTGGCTCATACATACCAAGTGTACTGTCTGAAAGACTGGCACTTGGCATCATACCGATGGAACCGGTTAACATACTTGCTTCGTCACTAAGGATGTCGCCAAACATATTCTCTGTTACAATAACGTCAAACTGTCCCGGATTCTTAATTAACTGCATTGCAGTATTGTCAACCAACACATCACTGTATTCAACCTCCGGATATTCTTCCGAAAGCTTGTGCATGACTTTTCTCCAAAGTCTGGAGGAATCAAGAACGTTAGCTTTGTCAACAGAAGCAAGTCTCTTGTTTCTCTTCATTGCTGTTTCAAAAGCTACTCTTCCGATTCTCTCAATTTCATGATAGCTGTACATCATTTCATCCGTAGCAACCAGTTCGCCATCAACCTCTGCAGTAGAACGCTTTCCAAAATAAATCCCGCCTGTCAGCTCGCGTACAATCAATAGGTCAATTTCGTTTTCTACAATAGTAGATTTAAGTGGTGATGCGTCTGCAAGCTGCGGAAACAACCTGGTTGGTCTCAGGTTTGCAAAAAGACCAAGCTCTTTTCTTACTTTTAAAAGAGCTTTCTCAGGACGAATGGCAGGATCAACATTATCCCACTTTGGTCCGCCTACTGCACCCAAAAGAACACTGTCGCTGCTCTTGCACTTTTCTATTCCTTCGTCTGTGATAGGCACGCCGTATGCATCAATACTGCACCCACCCATGAGAACATCCGTATATACAAACTCATGTCCGTACTTTTCAGCAACTTTATCAAGTACCTTGATTGCTTCATTAACAATTTCCGGACCAATTCCGTCACCGCGTAAAACCGTAATATTTTTTATCATAACTATCCTCCATTTTTCAACACATAGTTCTTTATAACAAAATCTGCAGCGTGCCACTTTTTCGCAACACGCTGCAAAACCTTTACTGCTGAATAGACTTCAGCAAACCGCCTTTATCCATAATGTTTTTCATAAATTCAGGGAACGGCTGTGCCTGATAGCTTTCATTTTTTGTAACATTTACAATGACACCGGTATCAAAATTGATATCAAGCTCATCTCCATCGGAAATCTTTTCACTTGCTTCCGGACATTCCAGAATCGGAAGACCAATGTTAATGGAGTTACGGAAGAAAATTCTTGCGAATGTTGAAGCAATAACACAGGAAATTCCGGACTCTTTAATAGCGATAGGCGCATGCTCTCTGGATGAGCCGCAACCAAAATTGGCTCCGCCTACCATAATATCTCCGGACTTTACCTTTTTTACAAAGTCCAGGTCAATGTCTTCCATACAGTGGCTGGCAAGCTCCTTGTGATCTGCTGTATTCAGGTATCTTGCAGGAATGATAACGTCTGTATCAACATTGTCTCCGTATTTATGTACCATACCATGTGCGTTCATTTTACACCTCCAATGCTTTTAACAAAATTCTTCTGATGTTGGGTCCGCAATCTTACCGGCAATGGCAGTAGCTGCAGCAACTTCCGGACTAGCCAGATAAATCTTGGAGCTTACATGACCCATACGGCCTACAAAGTTACGGTTGGTTGTGGCAACTGCGATTTCATCCGCTGCCAATATACCCATATGACCTCCGAGACAAGGGCCGCAGGTAGGTGTGGAAACTACACAGCCTGCTTTAATGAAGGTTTCAATGTAGCCCTCTTTGATACAGTCAAGATAAACCTGCTGGGTTGCCGGAATGATTATACAACGAATTCCCTTTGCAATGTGCTTATCCTTCATGATTCTTGCAGCAGCAGCCATATCGGAAATTCTGCCGTTTGTACAGGAACCGATAACCACCTGGTTTGGAACAATATCAGAAAGCTCGGCAGCCGGTTTTGTATTCTCCGGAAGATGCGGACATGCAACCACCGGAACAAGCTCGCTGAGATTGATATCAATTACCTGCTCATATTCTGCATCGGCATCCGCTTCATAAACAGTAAATTCTCTGTCTACTCTGCCTTTTACATATTCAAGTGTAACTTCGTCTACAGCAAAGATACCATTCTTTGCACCTGCTTCGATTGCCATGTTGGCAATACATAAACGGTCGTCCATAGATAAATTTTTAAGACCTTCACCGGAGAATTCCATGGACTTATACAAAGCACCGTCAACACCAATTTTCCCAATGATATAAAGTATAACATCCTTACCGGAAACATTCTTATTAAGCTTTCCTGTTACATTGAATTTAATAGCAGACGGCACCTTGAACCATGCCTCTCCTGTTGCCATGCCGGCCGCCATATCAGTGGAGCCTACTCCTGTAGAAAATGCTCCAAGGGCACCATAGGTACAGGTATGTGAATCAGCACCGATGCAAACCTCACCGGGTGCAATTAATCCTTTTTCGGGAAGGAGCGCATGCTCAATTCCCATTTCTCCCACATCATAAAAATTTTTAATATCAAATCTCTTGGCAAAGCCTCTGCACTGCTTGCACTGCTCAGCTGCTTTAATATCTTTGTTTGGTGCAAAATGATCCATCACCATGGAGATTTTGGTTCTGTCAAAAATTGTTTCACAGCCCGCCTTGTTAAATTCATTGATTGCTACCGGCGAAGTAATATCATTACCCAGTACCATGTCAAGCTTTGCGTTAATCAGCTGTCCTGCTGTTACACTTTCAAGGCCTGCATGAGCTGCCAATATCTTTTGGGTCATTGTCATTCCCATAGATAATTCCTCCTTTTTATTTCAAATTTATTCATTCTTTCCGTTACGACAGTCAAACTCGCAAACGCTCCGCTTTTTGCTCGTTATATTATTTGTTTTTTATCTGCGGTCAGGAAATTATGCCTGCTCACTATAAGCTCTGTTTACTGCTGTAAATAATGCACTAATTGAAGAGGCAATAATATCATCTTCAAGGCCTGTGCCCCAGCTTGTGGTTCCGTCAGGAAGTCTGATGGAAACATAAGAAACAGCCTGTGACTGTGAGCCTCTGTCAAGAGCATGTTCTTCATATGTAAGATGGTCAAACTGTATTCCGTCAGCACGAAGTGCGTTAGCAACAGCATCCAGACGGCCATTTCCGTATGCAAAGATTTCTTTTTCTTCTCCGTTACGTCTGATTGTAAGACTTACTCTGATTTCCTTAACATTGATATCAGGGTCTCTCTGGAAATGATAATCAATCTTTTCAACCGGAGCATTTACGTTTACATAAAGATTCATGAAGTTCTCATAAACCTCTTCTGCGGAAAGTTCCTTATGAAGATTGTCGGAGATTCTCTTGATTGTATAGCTTACATCCTCACTCATTTTCTTTGGAATCTTGTAGCCATATCTGGTTTCAACCAGATAGCCGATTCCACCCTTACCGGACTGTGAATTGATACGGATTACGTCTGTTTCGTACTCTCTGCCCACATCCTTAGGATCGATTGGAAGATAAGGAACTGTCCAGTGTTCACAGTTTGTTTCTTCTCTCCACTTCATGCCCTTTGCAATAGCATCCTGGTGAGAACCTGAAAATGCTGCGAAGACCAGCTTGCCGCTGTATGGAGAACGCATATTTACCTGCATTCCGGTTACTTTTTCATACAGGTCAACTATCATCGGCATGTTGCTGAAATCAAGTCCCGGTTCAACGCCCTGGGAATACATGTTCATGGCAACAGTAATAATATCTACGTTACCTGTTCTTTCTCCGTTACCGAAAAGAGTTCCCTCGACACGATCTGCTCCTGCAAGTAAACCAAATTCGGTATCAGCCACTGCGCAGCCTCTGTCATTATGAGGATGCAGGGAAACAATAACGTTTTCACGATACTTTAAGTTGTCACACATATACTCAACCTGATTAGCGTATACATGCGGCATGGAAAGTTCAACTGTTACAGGCAGGTTGATTATAACTTTTTTGTCAGGTGTCGGCTTCCAAACATCCAGTACAGCATTGCAAATTTCCAATGCAAACTCAGGCTCTGTACCTGTAAAGGATTCAGGTGAGTATTCATATCTGTAGTTAACACCCATTTCCCTGGCAATGTCATCAAAGAGCTTTGCACCGTCAACTGCAATCTGAACAATTTCTTCCTTGGACTTTCTGAATACCTGCTCACGCTGTGCAACACTTGTGGAATTGTACAAATGAACCACTGCGTTTTTTACACCCTTTAAAGCCTCAAAGGTCTTACGAATGATATGTTCTCTGGACTGTGTCAGTACCTGAATTGTTACATCATCCGGAATTAAATCCTGCTCAACCAACGCTCTTAAAAAGTTATATTCCGTGTCGCTTGCAGCCGGAAATCCGATTTCAATTTCTTTGAATCCGACTTCAACCAAAAGCTTAAAAAAGGAAAGCTTTTCATCAAGGCTCATCGGAGTAATCAAAGCCTGATTTCCATCTCTTAAATCAACGGAACACCAGATAGGTGCTTTGTCTATATAATCTTTTTCTGTCCACTTCATAGCGGTTTTCGGTGGCAGATAATACTGTCTGGTATACTTGTTTGTGTTTTTCATAATAACCTCCCAAAAAAACAACACTTACATGTTCAAAATACTATAATCTTCTATTTACGATGTAGTTTAACACAGTCACCGGTATATGTCAACAAACGCAATTATCATTTAACTTGACTTTTTTTAATCTGTTATCAAGTTTATTCTTTTAAATACAAGCTTTTTTTCAAATTACGGTTGACTAAATTTTATTTTCATTCACATACAATTTATCATATGAAAACTTTGATGAAATGATATCAATCATTAACAGACTGTAGCACTGTTACACAAAAAATAAAACCCTGTGCCACATTATGACACAGGGTTGATATTTCAGAAATTCTATTGATGAATCAGTGCCGAACTTATCACAGTCACTGATTTCTGTCAAGCCACAACATACTAATTAATTTTTGTGAAAGTGTATGGAAACATTTCCATGTCTGATTTCCAGGTGTTGCCGGACACATAGCCACTATAACCTCTGAATTCATAGAATTCATCCTGAGAAGGCACTGAAATCCAATCAACGAAACCTGTTGTTATTAATCCCGTATACGGCTCATATCTCCAAACACTTATCTGATAGCTGTATGTACCTTTTGTCTCACTTTGGATGGTGACTGTACCGTCAATCTCATCATTACTGTTCAATTCACCGCTGTTAATAACAATAGTAACCTCGCCAAACTCATCATCGGTGCCGACCCATGTTCCCACTGCATCAGAATCCCAGGCAAGAACTTTGTTATTATTTACATACTCCAATTTCCATTCCGTTCCATCAAATTGTAAAGTTATTTCAGAATAAACATCCAGAATCATGTCGTCAACTTTAAATTTAAATGTACAGCACAAAGTAAGATAATATACGCTGTCATACTTGTAATCTTCAATGGTTACGTTATAAATATCATAATCATCGTAATAATAATAATCCTGCAAAAGGAAATTCAAATAGCTTGTATCTTCTTCTCTTAAATAAGCGATTAGCTCCTCCTCTGTGAAGGAAGGCTTGTAGTTTTCTTCATATTCAGTTTTTACATCCGGATCAACTGTAATGTTACCAATCTTCCAACCCTCACCCGATGATTTTTCTAAATTATAAGTAAACTCAACAGTCGCTGTAAATTCAAGTATTTTATAGTCCACTTCTGCATTTATAACTGCAACAACGCTATCCTTAAAATCATCAAAGTCATTTATGTGTTCAGTAATTTCAATGGATGTAATGTTTTCTTCATGTACAAATAATTCATTATCTATAATGGTATAATAAGTGTCACCTAAAAGTAATTCTTTTGCAACATCATCAGGAATTCCTTCTGTCAAAACATTATTAACAGATTGCTCATCAATAGTAATACTATCCCATCCCTTGGTCTTTTTATAGATAAATGAAATTTCAAATTTCGTTGTAGTTTCAATGGGTTCATTTTTAACAAAGAGCGTACAATCAACATAAGCCAGGTCCTCGTCATCATCAAATGTACAATCCTCAATGGTGAGGGACCATTCCGTTTTGTCGTCATCAGGAATGTAGCCTCCGTTTTTAAGTGATTCTTCAACATCGGTCTGTGTAGGTCCGTCAGATTTAGCCGATGTATTTTCTGAGTTTTTACCGCATCCGGTAAAGATTATCATAGAAAGTATAATAAGCATTGCAACAACTAAATAACGAATTTTTTTCATTTGTTTCTCCTCCCACCTGTCAATCAAGTTAAATGTATGTACACAGATTACATTGTACTGTTGGCAGTCTCTCAAAGTAATCAAAGGATAATGTATATACACCAACTTGTTTTTCAATATATTGTTTATAAATTAAAGTTATAATATTTAATATTTTCTGTCAACCTAAATTTTCCTTACGCCAAATGCAATGTATATTTTACTCCTCAGTCATTGTTATTTTTTTATATAATTGTAATAAAATGATACATTTAGTCTGAGTGAAGCCTCACACGACTAATGTGGCCGGTATTCGGCACCAAATCACCAATGTCTTTCTTAATTAATGCAAAAACCCTGTGCCATATTGTGACACAGGGTTGATATTGCTTTTTTCTGATTTTTTGTAGAAGTCAGAAAATATTACTGCTTTGTGAATTCATATTTATCCCAGCTATAGCTTGGAGTAAGTTTATTACCGGAAAGATAGCCATCATAAGATGAATATGCATAGTAATCGTCATCTTTAGGCATTGTAATCCATTCTACAAATGAAGTGGCCATATAGGATTCATCCTCATCATAATCATAAAGATAAATTTTATAGCTGTATGTACCATTTGTTGGGCTTACAACAGTAACTGTACCACTTGGATATCCCTCGTAATCAACATCACTGCCAATTTCCATTGTTACTTCACCCTTATCCTCATCGGTACCCTTCCATGTTCCTACGCCATCAGAATTCCAGGAAGAAATTTCTTCATTTGTAATGTAATCCAAAGTCCATTCAGAACCGTTATAATATAACTCTACTTCTGCATAAATATCTAAGCTGACCGAACCTTTTTCAACTGTAAATGTACAAGGAACAGTAAGCCAATTAGAACCATCCAGTTCATAATCTCCAAGGTTTATATCAGAAATATCACATTCGTAATAGTAATAATAATCACCGGCAAAGTAAACATATTCATACTCATCATCAACAAGAAAATCTGCCATATCATCTTCTGAAATAGTAATCATATAGCTTTCTACATAATCACTTTTTACACCGGGCTGAACTGTCTTTTCACTAATATACCAGTACTGCCCCCAACTGTCGTATCTGTCATAATAAAATACAGCTTCTACTTCGAATTCATATTCCTTATAGCCTGACTGGCCGGTAATAGTAGCTGTTACAGTATCCTGCATGTTCTTCAAATCATTTTCATGCTTGGTTATCTCAACTGAAGAAATGTAATCGCTGTAGATATAAAATCCTTCTTCATCACTACTGTAACCGGAGTTTTTAAGCAGTTCTTCTGCAGTATCATCAGGAATACCTTCAACTAATGTTACTTCAGTATCCCCTTCTTCAACCTTCTTGCACTTCCAGGTTTTGTCATCTCTTATTTTAAATGTGATTTCAAACTCTGTTGTTGTCTGAACAGCACCCTCTTTGATTACAAGTGTACAATCAACCTCTGCTTTGTCCTTATCATCATTGATTTTGCATTCATCAATTGTTACTGACCACTGGGCCTTTTCTTCAACCGGTTTTTCCAAATCTTCATCAGCTGTATCATCACTGTCTGCATTTTCATCATCTTTATCTTCATCATCCGGAAGATAACCTTTGTCTCTAAGTACTTCTTCAACCTCAGCCTGTGTAGGTTCATCTACTTTTCCGCAGGCTGTAAAGATTGCCATAGAGAGAACAAGAAGCATTGCAAATAATAAATAACGGATTTTTTTCATTTGTTCCTCCTAATTTGAAACGTAAAAAAATATTTATGCACACTACTTATGCTGCACATATAAAAAAAACTATCACACTTCATACAATTTGTCAAGAACAATAGGTTCTCTTGTCAGGACAACAATATTTACTTTTTAGAAGAAACCAAAGCGGGATTAAAAAGGTTATAAAAATAGTTAATTTGAGAGCAGCTCTGAATACGCGCCTCTTTTTACTGATACGTCCTTACTGATCCTGAAAAAAAGAATGAATGCTGTTTTCGATATACAATGCCATCTTATTAAATCATCAAACTCATCAAAATCAGTAAGCGAGGTTGTGAAAAATGTTATATGGCAGGCATAACATTTCCACCAGCGACAGGAATATACGCTCCAGTTGTAAACGATGCCAGATCCGAAGAAAGAAAAGCAACCATTTTTGCAACATCCTCGTCTGTGCCCCTTCTTCTCAGCGGAATGGAAGAAACATATTCTTCCGCACTATCAATTTCCGTTTCACGCTCTTTATCCGTTAAAGTCCAGCCCGGAGCCACTTGATTTATGGTAATATTGTGCTCTCCAACCTCTTTCGCCAGAACTCTCACTATTCCATCAAGACCTCTTTTGCCTGCCACATACGCTGAAAATGTAGGCTGTGCAATCATAGAAGCCTCTGTATTCATTGCAATAATTCTTCCGTAATTCTGAACCTTCATACTTGGCACAAAAGCTTTGGCGAAATACACCATCTGCATTACACAACTTTCAAACTGGCTGTAATAATCCTCGGGTGGCTGTTCAAGCAATGACTTAAACGTATAAGGAATTACCGCGTTCACAACAAGAATATCAGGCATTCCAAAATCAGATTCAAGCACTTTTTTCATTTTACAGATACTGTCATAACTTGTAATATCGGCTTTCACGGCTATTGCTTTTCTTTTCGTGTTTTTAATTTCATCTACAAGCTCATTGGCATAACGGCTGTTTGAGTTAAAATGTACTGCCACGTCGGCACCGCACTGTGAGAGGGTACGGACTATGGTTCTGCCTAAGCCTCCGCTGCCTCCTGTTACAAGTGCTTTTTTGTTTCTAAGATCTATTTCCATAAAATAGTTCCTTTCTTATGTGCTAAATTTTGTCTGTTTTACTACACCAATGCAAAAAAACAGCATAGTATATCCTCTTGGGAACCCGGCATTTTGCACGGTCGGGCAATCATGCTCTGCCTAAAAAAACACGTGCACATTCCGGCAGAGTTTTTTATTCTGTAATATGACCTTTTCTATAATAAAAAAAGGGCGGTAAAACCGCCCTCAAAAAATTAAAAATCAACCTTTTACTGAACCCATTGCTATGCCGCCTACAATAGACTTTGAAAGGCAAAGGTAAACAACAATAACAGGGAGAATTGCAAATGCAATACATACGTAAATTGCACCCATATCAAGGTAAGACCATTCCATACTTCTAAGTCTAGCAATAAGAATAGGAAGTGTCATCTTTTTCTCATTGGTGAGAATAAGGGATGGAGTGAAGTAATTATTCCAGCTTGATACGAAGGTGAAGATTGCCTGTACTGCAATCGCCGGCTTCATAATCGGAAGAATAATCTGATTAAAGGTTCTGAACTCTCCTGCTCCATCAATTCTGGATGCTTCAATAATGGAAAGTGGAAGTGTTGAATCCATGTACTGCTTCATATAAAAGAAAGTAACCGGAGCAGCAATTGAAGGAATAATCAACGGAGTAAAATGTTCCATCAATCCCATTTTATTTACCAGGTCGATAAAACCAAGTGCTGTTACCTGAGTAGGAATCATCATGACTGCAAGTATAAAAGTGTATAAAGCTTTTTTAGCTTTGAAGTCATAAGCATGAATTGCATATGCTGTCATAGTTGAAAAATATGTACACAAAACAGCACTACAGGTTGCAATAAAAATACTGTTTAACATGCCTGTAACAACTTTAAAAGGATATCCCATAAGGACTTTCCAGTTTTTTAATATATTTGTACTCGGCAAAACAGTAAAACCTTTTGTAAGTTCAGCGTTAGATCTGGTTGCATTTACAAAAAGGATGTAGAACCAGACTAAACACAAGAAGCTCAAGAAGATAAGAACGATATACGCAATGGCTCTTCTTGTATGGATACTTGCACCCTTACTGAAATTTTGATTTTTTGCTCTAGCCATTTTCTTACCTCCTATCTAACCTTCTTATCATTACCGGAAATCTTAAATACAACAACACTTAAGATTGCGGTAATCAGGAACAGTACTACAGAAAGAGCACCGGATGCACCATAGTTTCTGTTGGATAAGTGCAGGTTCAAATACATAATAAGTGTCATGGTTGTATTGTTTGGACCACCGGCACCTTTAGTAAGGATCTGAGGTACATCGAACATCTGCAGACCACCGATAAGAGATGTAATTACTACATAAATTAAAATCGGCTTAAGAAGAGGCAAAGTGATACGGAAGAACCTCTGAGTCGAGGTAGCTCCGTCAACTTCGGCAGCTTCAAAAAGTGAAACGTCGATACCCATCATACCTGCCATGAGCAGTATGGTTGTATTACCGAACCACATAAGGAAGTTCATGAGTCCAACCAGTCCACGGGCACTCCATGTATTAGACATAAATTTAAACGGTTCTTCAATGATTCCCAGATTCTTAAGAATATCGTTAATCGGACCATTATCTGAGAACAGAGTAAAGAACAACATGGAAAAGGCTGACGCCATGATTACGTTTGGCAGATAAATAACAACCTTGAAAAAGCCTTCACATTTCAGTTTGAGACGGTTATCGGAGAACCATGCACCAAGTAAAAGTGATACAAGAATCTGAGGAATGAATCCAATAAGCCACATGATCATTGTATTTTTCAAGCACTGCCATACAAACGGATCAGCAAACATCTTTTTGTAATTTTCAAATCCGACCCAGTTTGGACCCACAAATTCGAAACCTAATCTATAGTATTCATAAAAACTTCTATAGATAGTTGTAATGAGCGGAATCAACTGGAAGATAAGATATACAACAATAAAAGGAATCAGGAAGATATAACCCCATTTATTGTATCTTACCACTTTAGAGTTTTTGGATTTACTCATAGTAAAAACCCTCCATTTCAGATTTTCAATACAGAGTTCGCAGTATGCCTTCACACATGTAAAAATCTGCTGCCAGCTCTGCATTTCCGTAAAAGAAAATCTTGATTTTAAAAAAAGTCATGCCCGCCTGACCAAATCAGGCAGGCATGACCTAAATCATCCATTAGATAATCTAATTGTTAATCCTATCAAAAATTATTTTGATAAGTTAGGATACTTAGCAAGTACCTTTGTATAGAAGTTCTTAAGAGCTTCATCATAAGTTGCATTGCCCTCGAAGTAGTCCTTCATAGCATTCTGGAACTGTTCGTTACATCCCTGATCGTAGTTAGAAAGGTTATCAAGAGAGATGCTTTCTGTACCTGCGATGTAAAGAGGAAGTGGATTGAAGCCGCCCATAACTGCAGAACTATAATCAGAAGTAGCCATAGCTTCCATTGCAGGCTTGTTGTTTACGAAGTCATCATCCTTCTCAACGATGCCCTTCATAACGTCTGCATTACATGTTAATGTAAGCATGATGTCTTTGATTTCATCAGCATTGTCTGTACCGTTACAAGCACAAATCCATGTACCACCCCAGAAGAAGCCCTGAGGACCTTCTGTTGCGCCCCAGCCACCGAGGTTAGCGATAGAGCCTTCAACCTCAGCTGCCATACAGAAGTTAATTAACCAAGCAGGTCCGAAGTAGCAAACTACCTTGCCATCAGGATAGAAACCTGCAGACCAGTCATCACCCCAAAGGTCATGAGTTCCTGCATAACCTGCATCAACCATAGCCTTGGAATCGTCAACCCACTTCTTGATGTTAGCATCAATGTTGATCTTACCACTGTCATCAGCCCACTTAGTAGTTACGTTGTTGGAGTATACACGATATGTATCGTTTACGGAAGATACCATCTGATATCCTTTTTCCTTAGCTTCAGCAGCAGATGCCATGAATGTATCCCAGTCTTTTACCTTTTCCTGAATTGCAGCCTGATCATCTGTTCCCCAGATATCTTTACAAGCTTCTCTGTTGTAGAAAAGGAGACCCGGACATGCCTGCCAGGAGAGACCCTTAAGAGCTCCTGTGGAGTCTGTTACAACGTCCTTTGTGTACTTGTACTGATCAGCAACATCTGCATCAGTAATACCAACTGCGGATACAGGAAGTGTCATTGTAGAGTTAACATACTTAAGTGCGTAGTCAGCTTCTACAAGGAAGATGTCTACCTTCTCATCAGCAGCAGCGCTTGCCTGATTGAAAAGCTTCATGTCAAGGTTGTTCTGGTAAGCGTTTTCAGCGTTTGGAGTGATATTCCACTTAACTGTTACATCACCAATCTTACCTGTTGTAGCATCTACTTCTTCGTATTTGCTGTAGTGATCCTTTACTCTGTTCTGGAATTCGTTGTTCCAGCAGTAGATATTGAGAACTTTACCACCTGTTGTAGCGGAGTAAACTCCGTCTCCTCCGGCTGTACTGCCGTTAGATGGGGTATTCTCATTGCCGCATCCTGTGAACAAAGCAGCTACCATAGCTGTTGTCATCAAAACGCTTAATGCTCTTTTTTTCATAACTTTTACCTCCTAGTTTAAAATTACGAGCGCATTATTTTTGACGGCCTTTCCCGTCGTTTCAGGCAGCCATTGTGGACTAAAATTTTTCACAATTTTGCCTTCATGGCATTACTATAAACCATATCGACCAAAATTACAAGTATTTTTTTCAAAAAACTTATACATTTTGCACATAAATTTTTCATTTTTCGTTTTTTTCATTGTCATTTTATACTTTTATAGCATATTTCAACATTCTTTTTTCTATGACACTTTTTTATTTTTTTCTCCCATTTTTATTATATTTTTCATTAAAATGTAATATTTTATTGCATTTTTTACTCATTTTTCTATTCAAGCTTTTAATTTCAATATAGTTTTTTTCTTTTTTTGAATCAATTTATACGATTTTTAAAAAAACGGACACGATTTCCAATAAAAATCGTGTCCATAAGTCCTTTTTACATTTTTCTTTATTCGGATATTATTCTGTTTTTGCCCATTTTCTTTGCTTTATACAAATACTTATCCGCCTGTCTGAACAGTTCTTCTGCATTTACTCTTATATCGTAATGCTGGCATACACCGCAGCTAAAGGTTATTGAGCGATCACACCATTCAAATTCATGATTAGAAAACTCTTCAAGAACCTGTTTCATACATGCTGTCGCATCCCTCAGGCTGCATCCTTTAAAAATAACTGCAAATTCTTCTCCGCCATACCGGCAGACAATATGTTCATTGCAGACCTTTTTCATTACTCCTGCCAGATAAATCAGCACCTCGTCCCCTCTGGAGTGTCCATATGTATCATTAACAGATTTAAAATCATCTATATCTGCCACAGCTATGCAGAGCTTCTGCTTTGTTCTGTCAGTTTCTTTTATTAATGCTTCCAGATCATCATAAAATGCAGTATGGTTATAAAGTCCTGTCATGGCATCTACGGAAATCTGTTTGCTCAGATTTTCCTGCTGCTCCATTTGTTTTTCGAAAAGATTGCTGTTAACTTCAATGAAGCTTCTGATTATATCTGCAAAATACATGGCAAAAAGCAGAATAAGAACCGAAACCGTTCCTTCTCCGACTCCCATAAAGGTTGAGCCTTCAACAGTTATCAGTCTGACTACAATAACAATCAACTGTAAAAGAATACATACCTCTGTTGCAAATCTTATAAATAATTTTTCTCCATAAATAGACGAATACAAAACAGGAATAACGAATAAACCACACAAGGCGGTATACTGTGAATGTGCCACCACAAGAGTAAAGCAAATGAGAGCAACTCCTGTAAAACTTGCATAACGTTTAACAATTCTGCTTATATTGGGTGAGTCCATTATAAGATACATCACAACATACACTGCCACCGCTGCCAGCGTCGGAACAACACACTGCTGTGCAATCTGTTCTTTCATCTGGGCTGAACTTGTTATACCTTCAGCATACCTTATCAATACAAATGCCAACTCCAACAGAAAACCGGCTATTACTCCAACCAGCATTATCCGCAAAAGAATTTTTGTTGTGCTTTTATATAGTTCCTGCATTTTTTTCTCCTCAGTTTTTGATTCTTTTCTATAATTCCCTTACAAGGTAAGAACAACCCCGACTTTGGTTATCCTGATATGCTTCTTATATTCTTTCATGACTGCATTACAAACTCGGTAAACGCATCCTTTGGAATCGGCTTTGAGTAGTAATATCCCTGGATATATTCACATTCCAGGTCGCAATAAAGCCGGACGAGTTCTTCTGTTTCTATTCCCTCTACCACAATTTCCATGTTCATGTCTTTTATCATGTTTATGGTGTCCCTGAGAACAATATGCATATTCGGCGTTTTTTCTGCATTAGTAAAGGTCTTGTCCAGTTTAACTATACTGAATGGTAAAAGTGCAATTCTTCGCATATTGGAATAGCCTGTGCCGAAATCATCCAGCGAAAGACTTATGCCGGCATTATTAAGTTTAGTAAGGTTATCCATAAATACATTGTGAGAATATGATACCGCTGTTTCCGTTACTTCCAAATTAATCTGTGATGGTTTAACACCATATTTGTTCAGCATGTCCATGACATCATCTGCAAGATTTTTCTGCATGCACTGTGCGACAGATAAATTTACTTCTATATAGTCTATGTTCAGTTTCTTAAAGGAATCGCTGGAAATAAATTTACAAACCTCTTCCAGAACGTATGATCCTATTCTGTGTATGGAACCGCTTTTTTCAGATGCAGGAATAAAAATATCCGGTGCTATAAAACCATATTTTTCATCATTCAACCTCAGTAATGCTTCTGCCGAGGTAAAACGTTTCTCTTTCACGGAATAAATAGGCTGATAATATACTTCGAATTTATTTTCTGACAATGCCAGTTCAATGATGCTGTCAATGTCACGCATGATATCATAGTATCTCTTCTTAAAAATTTCAGAAGCAAACTGTACTTTTCCGCTATAAGGGAACGAATCCATATCGTCACCAAAAGCCATAAGGGAATCAACATCCGGAATATCCTTCGGAAGATTAACAATACAGACATTGGCCACAACTCCCACTACAGCGTATTTTAATGAAATGTCATGTTTTAATATTTCATTTATTTCTTCTGCTGCAGGGACAGTTTTAGCGAAAGACTTTGTGTCAATTACCAGACGCACTTTTCCGTTACCCAGATTGTATATATCCGATTTAAGTTTCCATTTATTATCCACATTTTCCAGAATTCCGGCTATTTTATTCATAAGCTCGGAGAATCCTTCATAGCCGGTCATTTCTCTTAAAGATTTATAATTTGTGACGTTAACCTGAATAATCTCAACTTCTTTATGGTTCTCATAAACCTTCTTGACTGTATCCAGATAAGCCTTCAACTTATAAAACCGGGTATCACTGTCAATTGTATCTTCCGGTCTTTGAACCATTACAGAGATAAAAAGCAGTCCCAGTGCATTACAGTACATTTCAATCTGTAGTCTCGGAAAAATAAACTGAATTGCCACCGCCGCAAAAGAAAGTGCAAAAACAAATATTATTGAAGCAAGCCTGTAAGTTCCCAAAGATTTTCTGAATTTCAGTGCATATATCAATGAAAAAATCATATAGAACCCGGCTACCAGATACAACATCCAGAACATGCTTCCTCTGGTATAAAGATTATCTTTATCAAAATAAAATATAACCGGCTGAAACAGATTAACTGCCAGAGCAACATATACCAATACAGTCGGAAGGCACAAAAGCACAGGTAATACTTTGTGTTTATAAATAATATGCCATGTATCCGTAAGTGATATTATGTATGCGGTAAGAAGAGGCAGGGCAAGATTGTGCGACACAAAATACAATGTGTTAACAGCATATTTTACCATAATGCTTCCAATACCGGAATTTTCCATGTCATTAGCCCAGATATCTGTTACACATGTAAATATTGCAGAAAATATCAGTAACAGAAAGAGTTTATTTACATGACCTTTGGTTACTTTTCTGATAACCAACGTCATCAGCAGCAGAAAAAGCAATGCACAGGCGCAATAATCAAAATATACTACAACTCCATCCATGAAGACTCCTCCCTTCACATTTATCCATATGTAAAACTCCTTTACAGGATTATAAAGGCAGATTATACAACTATATTTAATTTATGATACAAAGGAAAAAGCCTTTATGTCAATACATTTTTCTGCCGGTGTTTCTTCTATTGACTTAAATCTCGTCATTTTTTTATATTCCTTTATTTTCTTTGCTTTTCTCCCTGTATTTTAATGTACTGTTCTCCCGGTTTTCGCCCAGAAACTCCTGGGAATACTCTGTAAGAAGGCTGTCGAGAGCCTCTTTGCCGGTACCATAACCATCTGCCGGAGAATTCTGATCGTTATCATATCCGTTGTCACCCTCCAAAAGGTTTTTTATCAGTTCATCTTCATCAGAACCTGCTCTGACCATACTCCAGAGACAGAGACATAAACACAAAAAGGCAAATACCAAAATCAAAGCAAAAATCATAAATTCCTCCAATCATAACCATTATATTCACTGCTTTATTTTAGTATTGCCTTTTGTAAGTTTTTTAATCTTTTTATTCAGTTAAATTCCAAAACAAATTGTATTAAGCTGTACAAAAACTTGAAATCACCTAGCTTATAACCCGTTTTATTGCAGAACTGGTAATGCTTGAACCCACATAGCTTCCACTGTAGGCCTTAACTGCATAATAATAGGTAACTCCGTTTGCAGCTGTGGTATCAATATAGCTGACGTTGCTTCCTCCGGTTACCGTTTTAATTCTCGACCATGTGCCGTCAGCCCCTGTCTTACGATATATATAATAACCACCTGCTCCCGTCACTTTACTCCAGCTCACCTTGACTCCTGTGGCTGCGTTTTTCACCGTCGGCTTCTGACTCTTCAGATATTTAATTGGGTCACCGGTAATGCTGAAGCTGGTGCTGCTTCCGCTGTAGGCCCTTACCGCATAATAATAGATGGTTCCGCTGTTTGCAGTAGTATCGGTATAGCTAAGCGTATTAATTCCCGTTACCTCTTTTATTTTTGTCCATGCACCGTTAACTCCTGCCTTTCGATATACATAGTAGCCTTCCGCACCTGTCACTTTACTCCAGCTTACCTTAACTCCCGTGGCTGCGTTCTGCACCGTCGGTTTCTGACTCTTCAGACATTTGATTGGGTTACTGGTAATACTGAAGCCGGTGGTACTGCCACTATAAGCCCTTACTGCATAATAATAGGTGGTTCCGCTTACTGCTGTGGTATCGGTACAGTTCAAAACACTGCCTCCGTTCACAATCCTGATTCTGGACCATGTACCGTCAACTCCCGTCTTCCGGTATACATAATAGCCTTCTGCCCCCGTCACTTGGCTCCAGCTTATATTTACTCCGCTTGTGGCATTCTTCACCACAGGCTTCTGACTGCTGAGATATTTTATGGCCCGGCTTGTAACACTAAAACCGGTGGTAGAGCCGCTATAGGCCCTTACGGCATAATAATAGGTGGTTCCGCTGTTTGACGTGGTATCAATACAGCTTACAACGTTTCCTCCGCTCACGGTTTTTACTTTTACCCATTTACCGCCTACCCCTGCTCTGCGGTATATATAATAGCCCTCTGCACCCGTCACCTTACTCCATGAAACCTTTACACCTGTTGCTGTATTGGATACTGCAACAGATGATGCACTTAAATAGAGAATACTGATTCCGTTGCTTTTACCTGTATTTATGGTGTTTCCGTTGCTGTCAGACGCACAGGTAACAATGGCATAAGTATAGCAGACACCCGATACAACAGTGGCATCCGTGTAAGAGGTCCTGGTACCGGAGGTCAAGGTGGCAAGCAGCGAATATGAACCACTGCCCGTCTTTCGATAAATCTTGTACCCTGTGGCTCCGTCAACTGCATCCCAGCTGAGATTTACACCGGCAGTTCCGTTACCTGCTGACTTTAAAACTGCACCTGAAATATATTTTTCCAGATTATACGGCTCAATGGTATACAAGGTTATTTTGCTGCCGTCAGTTACATACCATGCAACCAATCCGTCTGATGTAACAATCGGCTGACAATCTGATAGTCTGAGATTCGATTTTATAACCGGAGAGGTAATGTTTCCGCTACCGTCTACATTTACCAGTCTCGTGTAGGTTTCCCCTGTATTCTCGTTGTATTCCTCCCACATAATAAGGAAATGTTCATCGCTCAATTTCACAAGCTGTGGAGTATATGGATTAATTCCGCTGTCTTCAGCATAGTCAGTCAGCCAGATTGTCCTGCCTGATTCCATAGTTTTTTCTTCAATAATAAGGAAAATATTTCTCTGACCGTACAGATCATAATTTTCAGCATCGCTATGGTCTACCGAGTTGCCCACAATAAGGCAGTTTTCTTCCGACAGCTCAAAGCCGCCTAAAGAAGCACCTGTAGAATTGTAGCCGCAATAGCCCTGAAACTCAAACAAGGTTCCGTAGGCACAAACATTTGTGACTTTGTTTTCTGCAGGAAGTACGGAAAGATAAATTCCTCTCGGATAAGCATCTCCATGGTCCACACGGTAAATATATTCTCCGTCAGTCTGTATAAACTGGTTAAAGGAATGGCTGACATACCCGTAGCTGCTATTCATCACATCATAATAAGAATCTGTAATCTTAATGGCAGCAGTATCCATAACAAAGGTCATATTGGCCTGATGGTGATAGCCGTCACTGCTTGCATACATTTCATGGCAGGTGTAAATATAAAGTTTACCGTCCAATTCTGTCATTCTGCATGAGCCGGCATCAAACGGAATATATGTATTTGCACCGTATACCGAACAGCTTCCCAGCCTTACCCATGAGGAGGAATACTTTATAATTCTTACAACCTCCACACTGTCACTTTCCGAAAGGTTTTCCTGCCCCTCCACAACATAGTTGCTTCCATCCTCACTGTGATAGAAGCCTCCGAAAAGACTACATTCCATTGTGATGGTTTTCTTGGATTTTAAAGTATAGGAAGATGTGTAGGTCTCCACAACAATTCCCGTACCGCTGATATATTCCACTCTGGTGAAGGTCCCGTCAGTGTTCTCATAAATATAGGAATATGGCACCTGGCTCCAGTATGACGTCTGATTGTTTGCAGAAATATTACTCGATACTGTTCCTTCCGGAATTACCGATGAAACAGAAGCTGTTCCCAACGCAGCATTTTCTGTTACCGTTATGGTATAATCAGAACTGATACCGTAAATTTCACTTGAGGCTGTTATGGTAACCGTTCCGCTCTTCCACCCAACAACCTTACCGGTTGAAGTAACGGAAGCTATGGACGGATCACTGCTTTTCCATGTAATGACATCAGCTAAAAGAGAATCCGTATGTGCGGTAAGCTGCGTTGTTTCAGCAGCCTTCATGGTTTTGTTTCCCGAAATCGTAATTTCGGAAGGCTCCAGCCACTGAACCAGTTCTAAATAATAGGTATCTCCGTTTTTCTCTACCAGTACCAGCGTCTGTCCCTGCATTGTCATATTGAAAACAGGGTATTTTGTAGTGTACGAAGCCAGCTTCTTTCCCGTAAGGGGATCCAGTTCCTCTATCAGACAATTATTTCTATACATCAGAATACTGTCATGTACCTGATTATAAACCGCATTAACCCCCACAGATGAGGTTTCGGAATAAGAATCACTGCCGTCCGTTCCCGACCGGGCTATCATATAGGAATAGCCTTCCGTCAATTCTCCCGGCGTATACCTGTCAGAGTCCATGCAGTAAACCTTACCATACAAAATACTGGAAGCTATCAGGTATTTATCTCCGATAAGCTGTAAAGAATTCTGATGGTCGGAGTAATATTGCTGGAAAAGAATCAGGGAATCCGTTCCCATCAATGCATCCTGAATGGAATTTGCGGTTCCGCTTCTGATGACGTTATTGTACATTGTAAGAGTGCCGTCCGCATATCTGCCCGATTTTGCCGCATTGGTTGCATGGTCATAGCCCCAATATCTCCAGTTATAATAACACTCCGCATAGAAATTTCCATTTGTACTGTCAAACCCTGCAAAACGGTAAATCGTGTTATAGTTATCCCCTTTTGCCAGCATTGTTCCGTCGCCGGAAAAAACATATATAGGATGGTTAATATCATTACCGTCGCTTACGAGGTAAATTCTTCCCTCGCCGTCTACACCGATTGCAGAGGCACTGTAAATATCAAATTCAATAATTCTGTCAATGGCCTGTTTTTCTGTATTATATACAATAACCTGAAGCATATCATCAAAGTTTTTGAGTAAATAAAGACGGTCATCCGCATAATATGCATCGGTGCAGTTTCCGAAATCATATACTGAATACCAGTTATCACTTATCAGGCTGTGAAAAACAAGACTGCCCTTATTCAGAAAATAAATTCCGTTCAGATTTTCACATGGGATTACCATAAATAAATCAGAAGAATATGTATAGTTTATTTCTTCCTCCGGCAGTTCTGTAAATTTATATGTTTCTGTTGCAAACGTGCCTGTAACGCTTACATTACATTCAAGCCGATAATTTCCGTCTATGGATTCAGCAGTAATGATTGCAGTTCCCGGTTTCCCGGCATAAACACAGCCACTGTCCGAAACTCCTGCCACAGAAGCATCGCTGGAAAGCCAAACGAAATAGCCTTCAGTAAAATTCTGATTTACAAACAGCTGACAGCTTTCCCCGGCTGCCAAGGAAACAGAGTTCTGATTCAAAGTCACCGGGTTCGTATCAAAGCTGTCCGTATCCAGCCATACAATATTTGTATGAGAGGAAAGGGTTGCCTTAAAATTGTCCCATCCGGATTTTGAAGAATGATAGCAGATGTTATACAGCTTTGATTTATCAGAATAGACAAAATAAGCACTGCAGGACGGAGCATTTCCCTCAAATTCAATAAGCTTCAGGTTTTCACAGTAATAGAATGCATAGTTAGAAATGTCGGTCACAGATTTAGGAATATACAGTGTTTCAAATTTTGAATTCCGGAAACTTCTGCTTTCTATTCTGGTTACGGTATCCTCTATGGTAAAGCTTTTATCACGCTTTCCTTCCGGATAACAAATTAATGTAGTTTTATTCGCATTATACAGAACACCCTCTAAAGAAGCAAAGGAAGTATTGGCTGAATCAACCCGGATACTTTTTAGGCTGTTGCAATTAACAAAGGCATAACTGTTCCAGCTGTTAAAGGACTCAGGAAGAATTATTTCCTCTAACTTATAAGAATTGTAAAAAGCATAGTTACCGATTCTTTCCAGACTGGAAGGAAACTGCACCGTTTCCAGATTGGTCAGATAATAAAAATTGTAAACTCCAACGTAAGTAATTCCTTCACCTATGACAATCTCCCGGATTAAACTCCTGAAAGAGCTCCATGGAGTGGTTCCGCCCGAATAATCCTCCATAGCACCTTCACCTGTAATCGTAAGGATTCCGGTAGTAAGGTCAAAGGAATATGATGCACTTTCACCACAGACTCCGCTTAGCACAGAATCGGTCAGGTACATAAAACCATTATCGGAAGCATATTGCTCTGCGGCTTCGCTGGCTTCTCCCGTTATAAAAAAGTACTCGGAGGACCGTTTTGCAGAATTACCTTCTGTAATATTGCTCCAATAATAGCCCAAAGCCCTGTCTTCGATTGTTGTTACGCCCGAAGGAACAGATACAAAGTCCAGATTAATACATCCCATAAAGGCCTGCTGCCCTATGATGGTGACGGAATCCGGAATATTAACCTTGGTAAGAGTAAAATTCTGACTGAAAGATATAGGACCGATTACTTTGACACCCTCCGGAATTGTGACCTCTGTCTCATTCCCCTGATAATCATATAAAATCCCGTCACCGAGAATAACAAAATCTTCAGTGTGCTGACTGATGTACGGCGTATCCAGTAAAGCATCAAAGCCTATATACTTTATGTTTGAAGAAATATTCAGAGATGTAAGCGAAGTACAGCCGCTAAAGGCTTCCGAACCGATATAAGTGACACTTGTAGGAAGAACTACCTTTGTAATGGTTGTATTTCCCATAAACACCTTGGAAGCTATGGTTTTGGTTCCGGACGGAATGTTAACCACAGAATCTGTACCGTTATACTTAAGCAATATTCTATCGCCTACTACCATAAAGGTATCTGTATTATCATCAAAATACGGCGTATCATAAAAAGCATCCACTTCTATTTCTGTTACAGTACCCGGAATTGTAACACCGGTAAGAGATTTACAGAATGCAAATGCATAGGTATGAATTTCTTTTACTCCGGAAGGAATCGTAACAGAAGCGAGGGAACCGCAGCTGTAAAAGCAATTTTCAGGAATTATTTTAATGTTTTTGGAAAGTGTAACAGATGTAAGGTTATCACAGTAATCAAATGCATATTCTCCCATTTCCGCAACAGAATCTGCCATTACAACCGATACTGCTCCGCAGTCATAGAATATGGCTCCGCCAATATAGGTAATTCCGTTTTCAATTACTATGGACTTAATTTCGCTGCGGTAATCAAACCACGGTATTCTTCCGGTTATTACCGAATTCCCGCCGATACAGTCAGGAAGTGCACCCGTACCACTAATAACCAATTGGCCTGTTTCCCCGTCAAAGGTATAGTTTATGGTATCAGTAACAGAACCGGAATCAGAATCTGCCGCAAAGGCGAAATCGGAACTGAAAAGAACAAAGAGAGACAGAATCAGAAACAAAACCGGATACCATGTCTTTTCTTTGATTTTAAAGCTGTTTCGTATTTTTTTCATAATTTTCCCCCTTTATGAAAATTTCCATTGAAATTTTTGTCAGAATGCTGTACAATATGCAAGGTTAGTTGTTATATACATCTGATTTCAATGATGTGTAAACCCTATCGGCGTGTGGCTCAGTTTGGTAGAGCGCTTCGTTCGGGACGAAGAGGTCGCAGGTTCGAATCCTGTCACGCCGACTTTTTTTGATTAAATTGTAACACCCGTACCATTGATTTTCAACATAATTTAACATGCTTTTCAACAGAATTCAGAAATCAAAAAATGGATGGGCATTCCTGCCCATCCGTTTTGTATTTTTTATTGATTAATTGACCGGGCACACTCGTGACTTCAGTCGTGAGTCAGACGGCTTTTTCCTGCATTTCAGATAAAACAAATCCGGTAAACATCAAAGCACCACATTGCAGCAGCTGAAATCATTATCAATATAATGTACAATAAATCTTGCTTTAAATTTTCTTTTATTACAAATGGAAGTAACACTTTCGGAAACATCCAAATCCTCCGGAAGCACAAACTTGATGCAACGTATGGTTACATCCTGACATGATGATCTTGAATGAGCAGGAACTGTCATAGTCTTCATTCCTCTGTCATGCTCAATTCCGTATTTATCCTCTTCCGTTACAATAACCGCCAGTGCTACACGCTTATTCGGACAGACATTCTTCAAGGTTACATCCAATTTCAGAATACGCCCCAGTGAACTCATTTCAATACTGCCGGCATCATATTCAACGGAATCCTCACAGCCCTGTATTTCTACCTCTACAGGCTCCGGGCATGGCTCCGTAATAATAACTCTTTCGCATTCAACTTTGATTTTCGGAGAAGGAAACTCCACCCGGTTATTCTGTTCATCATAATAATCTAGTGAATCATTGACCTCTATTTCTCCGGTACAAGTACCTGTGTGCCGTACTGTAAATTCAAAAATCGCTCCCTCGCTTTGACTGACGCCTAACTTATCGATTTCCCATTTAACACTGTTGGAATCCACAAGAGAAGCCGTTCCTTTGGAAGGAGTATCCAATGAAACAATACTGAAGCAGGAAGAAATTGTATCCCGAATCACAATACCGGTTGCCCCCGGCTTAGCAATATTCTTTGCTAAATCTTCAAATAAATTCTCCAGTTCCTCATCGTCAGGAGTAATGGCAACATAAGCCGAATCCGGATCGGAAGCCCAGTCATTTAACGCATCAACATCAATTCCACCGTTACCGGAAAGACCGATACAGTATATAACAATGCCTTTCTCCTTTGCTGCCGTAGCTACCGTATCAGGATTTCCTCCTGCCGTGGTGACACCATCTGTGAACATAACCATAACTTTCTCATTGGCATCAGAGTTTTCCAGCAATTCCAATGCCTTTGTAAAAGCATCCTCATGATTTGTTCTTCCACCCGAAGAAAGTGCGTTTACCGCAGCTTCAAGGTCCGCCACTGAAGTTATGAGCTGCGTATCTGCCACTGCCGCAGAAGCAAAACTGACAATGCCGATGTGGCTGCCGTTGCCGATATGTCCATCCTCCACTCCGTCCGTAGCCTCATCAATAATTTCAATAAACTTCTTGGCTCCATTTTTCAGATTTGCAAGAGGGCTTCCCGCCATACTGCCGGAACGGTCCAGAATTAAAACAATATCCGTAGGATTTGACTGAATATCCGGTTCCGCAGTAACAGACAGCTTAACCTTAAATGTATCCCCACAATTTATTTTCTCCGTGGATAATTCTTTGTTAGAATTTGTAATACCCATAGGATTCCTTTCATATAATAGTAATTTATTTACTATACTATATGCAGAAATCATAGTGTGGTACCCGGAATAAATCCGGATTTTTCCCCTTCTCCGGCACCTTGCACCCTCTGTATCTAACACTTTCTCCCTATAAAAAACTATTTCCTTTTTTCTGTTACGATACCGGCATCACTGATTTCAACATTAACGGAAATCTCCTCTAGAAGAGAAAATATCCTTTCTTTTTCCGCTTTTTCTGTCACAATCTGTGTTTTCGAACCGCTTTGTATTGCGGGGACCACGGAAACCTCCAGCTCTTCTCCTTCATCATCACCAAAAAAATGAAGCAGTACCAGCATTGTATCTAAGGTTTTATCATTGAACCAGTAATTTCCCATACTGTAAATAATCGGACTGCCGTTATAATATTCCATGCCCTGCAGACAGTGAGAATGAGCTCCGATTATTACATCTGCTCCTGCATCCAGATATTCTTTCCCGGTTGAAAGCTGTACCTCTTCCAGTTCATAACTGTACTCTGTGCCCCAGTGCACATATGCAATTACAAAATCCGCATTTGCGTCTGCCTCCCGTATTACATGAAGAAACAGTTCTGTATCATAGCATCTTAAAATGCCCGGAGAACTGTCCGTTGCCTGTGGCGTCATAATATTCTTTTCCGCACGTGAAGCAGCCACAAAAGCCACAGTTTTTCCATCAACCTGAAAATACACAGGCTTCATGGCTTCTTCAAGATTTCCTCCCGCACCCACATAGTCAATTCCGGCATTTTTCAAGGTTTCAAAGGTATCCAGTATAGCTGTTTCACCATAATCATATACATGATTATTTGCAAGACTTACAATATCAACACCAAGTTCCTTTAATATTTCAACCCGGTCAGGTGCTGCCCTGAAGGTATATGCCTTCCCCGGCAGGGGTTCCCCTCCTGTACTATAGGTAAATTCATTATTCAGACACATAATATCCGCCTGCTGCATTATGTCAATTAACTCCGGTGAAATGCAGTCATAAATACCGTTTTTACTGCCATCCAGCTGTGTGGTTGTAACAGCGTCTTCATCCAGACTGATATCCCCTGCAAAGCAGACAGTAAAATCATATTCATGTAAATCTACCGGTGTGGGAGTTGGAATCGGTGTAACAGTAGGAATCGGTGTGACAGTTGGAATCAGTGTGACAGTTGGAATCAGTGTGACAGTTGGAATCAGTGTGGCAGTCGTCGATATACCCGAATCTCCATGGTCTGATTCTGATTCCATAGTAATATCCTCAGAGACATTTGTACCGGAGAACAGTCCGACAGATGGCTCCTGTCCGGAAATATTGTCCTTTATATCTGATGTATTATTTGCTTTGCATCCCACAACAAACAATACAAAAAGCAAAAGAATTATAAACAATTTTTTCTTCATAAAATTCACCTTTATTGCTTCTCTGTTTTGAAATAAATTATAAAAAAAACAGGTATCATTGATACCTGTTTTTTATTGCCGGCGACCGGAATCGAACCGGTACGGGAGGTTAGTCCCGCAGGATTTTAAGTCCTGTGCGTCTGCCAGTTCCGCCACGCCGGCATGATTTAAAGAAGAATGGGGCCTACAGGGCTCGAACCTGTGACCCTCTGCTTGTAAGGCAGATGCTCTCCCAGCTGAGCTAAGACCCCAAATTTCAATTATCAAATTGTTTATTCCAAAAGGAATAAGTGTTTCAATTTAATGAAACAACGACCCGGATGGGGCTCGAACCCACGACCTCCGCCGTGACAGGGCGGCGCTCTA
>JBJEJI010000087.1:0-27825 GCA_051877895.1 Lachnospiraceae bacterium
CGGTACGCACGGTGGTGTGAGAGGACGGGAGTTAATCACTCCCTCCTACTCGATTTAATAGATTTTTTTTATTTTTCTTCCGCAGTTACGGCAACTTCCTTTTCGGAGTCGTTTACAACAAGATTAACGTCATTGCCTTCAATGCCTGTGACATTCAGGTTCTTGTTTACCTTGGCGTCATAAGTATCGGCTTTTACGATTTCATTGATGTCGATGCCTGTTGTTTCCTTAATGGATTCAATGGTTTTGGCAAGGATTGCCGGCACATAGCCGCCCATGGAGTCTACACCGGTACCGGAGCCTGCTCCGCCGCCGTCAATAATGGTAACCTTGTCAATGGATTCCAGAGGCTTGGCGATTGCTTCCGCCATTTCAGGCAGTTTGTTGACAACCATTTCCAGGATGGCGGCGCGTCCGTACTTTGCCATGGCGTCTGCTTTCTTTTCCAGGGCTTCTGCTTCTGCAATACCCTTCTGCCGGATGGCCTCTGCCTCTGCCTTACCGATTGCTGCAATACCGGCAGCTTCCTGTTCCTTGGCAAACTTTAAGGCTTCCGCCTTTACCTTTTCGGCTTCCGCTTTCTGCATTTCCTCATACTTCCTAGCTTCTGCATCCTTCTGACGTCTGAACAGATCCGCCTGTGCATTCTGCTCGATACGGTACTTTTCAGCCTCGGCCTGTTTCCGGATGGAAGCGGCAAGCTCCTGTTCCTTAACCTCGGCTTCTCTTGCCTTCAGCTCAACCTCACGTTCCTGCTTTGCAATATCCGCATTAGTGGCTGTGATCTCCAGAATTTTACGCTGATCCTGCTCTTGAATCTTATATGCGGCAGCGGCTTCAGCTTTTTTGGCATCGGAAATCTTTTGCAGTTCGGATTCTTTAATGCTTAATTCGTTCTGTTTAATAGCGATTTCTGTTCTTGCATTAACTTCAGCATCATTAGCCAGTTTCTTTGCTTCTGCCTGAGCAATGGCGATATCTCTTTCCGCCTCTGCCTTTGCAATGGAAGCCTCCTTCTGAATCTTGGACATATTGTCCTGACCCAGTGCATTGATTAATTCGTTTTCGTCAATAACACGCTGGATATTGCAGGAAATAATCTTAACGCCCAGGGCATTCATATCCCTCTGGGCCTTTTCCTGAACCTGGTCACCGAACTTCTGGCGGTTATTGCAGATTTCCTTCAGGTTGATGGTACCGATAATTTCACGCATGTTACCTTGCAGGGAATCCGTAAGTGCTTCGCGAATTTGAAGTTCATTCATGTTCAGGAAGTTTTTCTGGGCAAGCACAATCCCTTCCGGATTGTCTACGTCCAAGGCAATTTTAGCGATGGCGTCAACATCAACACCGATGAAATCCAGTGTCGGGATGTACCCGTTTGTTTTGATATCAACACTTATCTGCTTGGCAATCAATATATCCTTTCGTTCAAAGAACGGGATACGTATGCCTGCCTTACCGATTAAAATACGAGGTTTTTTTCTCAGACCGGAAATAATAAATACCTGGTCAGAAGGTGCTTTTTCGTAGCCGATGATAAGGCAGATAATGAACAGCAGTACAACAGCAGCAATAATAACTGCCATTAGGTTTGAAGTAATAAACTCCAGCATTTCTTTCCCCTCCATAAGTTTACGCCTAAACGTATTAATGTAAAAATTAACTTTCTTAAACATATGAAAATTAATTTAATAATAGCATCTGGTTTATTGATAATCAAGCAGACTTTCGTTAAATCTTGTCAAATTAAAGAAAAATTAAAGGTTTGTCCCCAAAAGGGGAAATTAAGAAATTTTTCTTGCGGTTTTATCTTGATACCGGATGGCTTTTGAGATAGGATATATTCAGGTGGCGGCATAAAAAAGAACAGACCGCTGCAGAATGGAGGAGTATGATGTCCTGGCTTGACAATGCTGTTTTTTATGAGATATATCCCCAGTCCTTTATGGATTCCAACGGTGATGGTATCGGTGATTTTCAGGGGATAATTTCCAAACTTGATTATATAAAGGGATTGGGCTGTAATGCCCTGTGGATTAATCCGTGCTTCCTGTCTCCGTTTACGGATGCAGGCTATGATGTGCAGGATTATTATATGATTGCACCACGTTACGGGACAAATGAGGACGCACGCCGTCTCTTTGATGAGGTACATAAAAGGGGAATGCATATTCTTTTTGACCTGGTTCCGGGTCACACCTCGGTGCAGCATAAGTGGTTTAAAGAGTCCATGAAACCGGAGAAAAATGAGTATTCCGACCGTTACATCTGGACCAACAGTATCTGGGAGGAACCGGATGGCATGCCTACAATCAGAGGAATATCCGACAGAGACGGTTCCTGCATCGTAAACTTCTTTTCAACCCAGCCGGCTTTAAACTATGGCTTCTATAAACCTGACAAGCCTTGGCAGATGTCTGTGGATGATGAAGGCCCTAAGGCCACTCTTGAGGAAATAAAAAATGTAATGCGCTTCTGGTTGAAGATGGGCTGCGACGGCTTCCGTGTGGATATGGCGGGTTCTCTGGTTAAGAAGGATGAAGACGGAAAAGGTACCATTGCCCTGTGGCAGAAAATCCGTGCCTTTCTGGACGAGGAATTCCCGGATGCGGCAATGGTTTCCGAGTGGGGAGAGCCGGATAAGTCTCTTCAGGGCGGATTCCATATGGATTTTCTTCTGCATTTCGGTCCGTCCCATTACAATGATCTGTTCCGGTGTGAAAAGCCGTTTTTCAATGCTGCGGGACAGGGAGATATTTCCGAGTTCGTCAAGAAATATGTAGAAAATTATGAAAAGTCTGAGCGTAAGGGCCTTATCTGTATTCCGTCCGGCAACCATGACATGGACAGAATGGCAAGAACCTTAAGCCCGGAGGAAATGAAGATTGCCTTTGCTTTTCTGCTCTCCATGCCGGGAGCACCGTTTATCTATTACGGGGATGAAATTGGCATGCGCTATGTGGAAAATCTGACCAGCGTGGAGGGTGGTTACAGCAGAACCGGTTCCAGAACTCCGATGCAGTGGAACGACGGTGTAAATGCAGGATTCAGCACTGCGGGGAAGGACAGACTTTATATCCCACAGGATGAGAGTGCGGACAGACCTACTGCAGAGGGCATGCTTGCAAAGAAGGATTCCCTTACCAATGAAATCTGCAGGCTGATTCAGATTAGACAGACCCATGAAGCACTTAATAACAAGGGAGAAATCCAATTTGTTTATGCAGAAAAATACAGATATCCACTTGCATATGTAAGAAGCACCGAAAATGAAAAGGTGTTGGTGGTAATTAATCCTTCTGACAAAGAGGTGTCCTTCCCTTGGACAGAGGAATTGGGTGAAGTAATATATTCCTATGGAACTCCCAAGAGAGAGTTCTCCTGTGAAGGAGGAGTGTGCCGCCTTGGCGAGCCGGTTAAAAAAGGTCTGCGTCAGGAAGAAAACTGTCTGTTCATTACCGGAGAAACTGCTGTATTTGTTGATATTACTCCGAAAATATGTTAAAATTAGGGAAATTTGTGCCTGAATGGGTGCACAGCAAGAAAAAACTTATACATCATGGAGGAGAAGATGGTTGTTACGGAATATCTGGAGAGAAATGCCAGACTGTATCCGAATGAGGTTGCTTTGGTAGAACTGAATCCGGATGAAGAAGATACGAGAAGACTTACCTGGAAGGAGTCAGGACTGGTTCAGTCCTCAAGACATACTCCATACAGAAGAGAAATTACATGGAGCGTGTTTAATGAAAAGGCTAACCGTTTTGCAAACATGCTTATTGAAAGAGGTATTAAGAAGGGCGATAAGGTTGCCATTCTTATGTACAACTGCCTGGAATGGCTTCCGATTTATTTTGGAGTCCTGAAAACCGGTGCCATTGCGGTGCCTTTTAACTTCCGTTATGATGCGGATGAAATTTTATACTGTGCTGAGCTTGCAGAAGTGGATGTTATGGTATTCGGACCGGCATTTATCGGACGTATTGAATCCATTGCGGAAAAGCTTTGTGCCGGCCGTCTGCTTATTTATGTGGGAGATGGCTGCCCGGATTTCGCGGAAAGCTACCGCGAGCTGGTTGCTGACTGTTCAAGCAATGCCCCTGTAGTTCAGCTTACCGAGGATGATTTTGGAGCAATTTACTTCTCTTCGGGAACAACGGGCTTCCCAAAGGCAATTTTACATAAACACAGAAGCCTTACCCAGGCTGCAGAAATGGAGCAGAAGCATCATGCAACAGGCAGAGATGACAACTTCTTATGTATACCGCCGCTTTATCATACAGGTGCAAAATTCCATTGGATGGGCAGTCTTGTTGCAGGAAGCAAAGCAGTGCTTTTAAAGGGTACAAAGCCGGAGACTATTCTTTCTGCTGTATCCGGCGAGCATTGTACTATTGTCTGGCTTCTTGTGCCATGGGCTCAGGACATTCTGGATGCTTTGGACAGAGGAGACATAAAGCTTGAAGATTATGAGCTTTCACAATGGAGATTAATGCATATTGGTGCACAGCCGGTACCTCCTTCTCTCATTAAGCGTTGGAAGGAATATTTCCCGGATCACCAGTACGATACAAACTATGGTTTGTCAGAATCTACCGGTCCGGGATGTGTTCACCTTGGCATGGAAAACATTCATAAAGTAGGTGCAATCGGTGTTCCGGGCTATGGCTGGGAGTGTAAGATTGTTGATGAGCAGGGCAAAGAGGTTGTAAAAGGCGAAGTCGGTGAGCTTTGTGTTAAGGGACCAGGTGTTATGACCTGTTACTATCGTAATGAAGAAGCTACCAAAGAAGTGCTTAAAGACGGCTGGCTTTTCACCGGTGACATGGCAATGCAGGATGAAGATGGATTTATCTTCCTTGTAGACCGTAAGAAGGACGTTATTGTTAGTGGTGGAGAAAACATTTATCCTGTACAGATTGAGGATTTCATTCGTAAGCATGATAAAGTAAAGGACGTTGCGGTAATTGGTCTTCCGGACAGACGTCTTGGGGAGAAAACTGCAGCTATTATTGAAGTAAAAGACGGAATGGAACTTACCGCAGAAGAGATTGAGGAGTTCTGTACGGGACTTCCACGATATAAGAGACCAAAAGAGATTATTTTCACAGCTATTCCCAGAAATGCAACAGGCAAAATTGAAAAGCCAAAGCTTAGGAAAATGTATGGTGCAGACAGACTCGTTGAACAGGAAAACAGAGGATAATGCTTGTGGGAAACAAACCTCCCGCGGCGATGCGGTCAAATTGGAAAATTTTGGTATAGGGGGGCTTAAAGCCCCCTTACTTTTTTTAGTTCACGTGCCATGGGCGCGTTCTAGCGCAATGTCATTCATTTAAGGTTGTTTGCCTAAGAAGCTTACTATCATTTGGACTAGTTTCAATGATAGATTACTACACCGAAAGCTGTGTTACTTGTTAAGTTGATTGAACCGCCGTGTGCCGAACGGTACGCACGGTGGTGTGAGAGGTGGGAATTTTTAATTAAGAGAAATTCCTCCTGCTCGATTAATGTGTTTTGTAATCGTTGACATTACAACAGGTTCAAAGTAAAATGTAACGGAAAGGTGGTAAATTCTATGCAGATTTCAAGTCGTTTTACGCTGGCAATCCATATCTTTGCCTGCATTGATACTTTCCAAAATGACTGTAAAGTAACAAGTGACTTCCTTGCAGGGAGTACCAATGTAAATCCTGTCATTATACGAAAAATCTTAGGCCAGCTGAAAGGAGCAGGGTTGATAGATGTTGCAAGGGGAACGGGTGGGACTACTGTCGCAAAGCCGCTAAATGAAATTACTTTTCTGGATATATATAGGGCGGTAGAGTGTGTAGAAAACGGTGATTTGTTCCATTTTCATGAAAATCCCAACACGAGCTGCCCTGTGGGAAGAAATATTCATCATATTTTAGATGACAAATTACATCAGGTGCAGGATGCAATGGAAAAGGAGCTTGCATCTATGACTTTGGAAGACGTAAAATTGGATACGGAAAAATATATACAACAGGAATGCAAAAAAAATTCTTAAATTCATGGGATTTCAAAATTTTGTGAAAGCAAATTTTCGGTATTATTTTTTTAGTTGTAACTATTGACATTACAACAAATTAGTGGTAATATACCTACATGAGATGTAACCATGATAGTTACATCTCTGAATAATAACTTTAGGAGGCAGTAATTATGAAGATTGCAGTAGTGTGTGCAAATGGTAGGGCAGGTAGACTTATCACTAAAGAAGCAGTAGACAGGGGCTTAGAGGTAACAGCAATCGTTAGAGGCGAAAACAAATCTGTTGCTCCTCATTCTGTAAATAAGGATCTTTTTGCTTTAACATCAGAAGATTTAAAAGATTTTGATGCGGTAGTTGATGCATTTGGAGCATGGACAGAGGATGTTCTTCCATTGCATAGTGCATCTCTCAAGGTATTGTGTGATGCTCTTTCCGGTACGGATACAAGACTTCTTGTAGTCGGCGGTGCCGGCAGCCTTTATGTGAACCCGGAACATACAGCCACCGTTTCTGATGGTCCGGATTTTCCACCTGAATTTCTTCCGCTGGCACAGGCGCAAGGCAGGGCACTTGCTGAACTTCGGGAAAGAACTGATGTGAAATGGACATTTATCAGTCCGGCAGGAGATTTTCAGGCAGAGGGGGAACGCACCGGAAAGTATATTCTTGCGGGTGAGGAACTGACACTGAATGATAAAGGGGAAAGTATTATCAGTTATGCGGATTATGCGGTTGCCATGGTTGATGAGATTACAAAGGGCAGTCATATTCAGGAAAGAATCTCTGTAGTAAGACAATAAAAGATTAAAAAGAGTCAGGGCGTTGTAGATTTGTCTATAACGTCCTTTTTCATAATCAGAGCTTGATATGTTTGGTCCGCAAAAAGGCATTTATAAATTGAAGCAATTTTCAGCATTTTGGAAATGCAATGCATTATGGTGGCGAAAAGTGATTTTGAAAAGAGGTTAACAAATTATGAAAAAAATTGGGAAAGGAAACTTGGATTTGGCACATTTTTTATATGGTGTCCCTGACGGAGATTATATTTTTCAGAATCGTCCATATAAGGAACAAATTGAATGCGCTGTAAATTTTATAAAAAAATCCGAGATTATATTAATTGGGGCCGGAGCAGGAGCTTCAGCTGCCGCCGGACTTACTTACAGTGGCAAACGCTTTACAGATAATTTTGGCTCATTTATTGAAAAATATGGTACTACATATATGCCGGATATGTATTCCGCAGGTTTTTATTCTTTTCCTTCACAGGAAGCAAAATGGGGGTATTGGTCAAAACACAGCATGATAAACCGTTTTCTTCCACCTGCACTTCCATTATATAAACAACTTTATGAGTTGGTAAAGGATAAAGATTACTTTGTATTAACTACCAATGTAGACCATCAATTCCAAAAGGCTGGTTTTGATAGTAATCGTATCTTTGCGACACAAGGTGATTATGGGGCTATTCAATGTGAGAGGGGCTGTCATCAGAGGATATATGATGCTGAAACGTTATTTCGTAAAATGGACCGGGAAAGAAAGGATTGCTTAATTCCTTCTTATATGGTTCCTAAATGCCCGGTATGTGGCGGAAATATGGCGATGCATTTGCGTTGTGACCGGTATTTTGTTGAGGACGAGAGTTGGCATGAAGCGGCAGACCGATACGCCGGTTTTCTGAAAAATATAGGAAGAAAAAAAGGAGTATTACTGGAATTGGGGGTGGGCTTTAACACCCCAATGATTATCCGTTTCCCGTTTGAAAAAATGGTTCGGGAAAACAGCAATTTGTCTCTTATTCGTTTGAACCTGAATGAAGCTGTTATACCTGAAAGTTTTGGAAGCAGAGCGATAGGCATTAATGAAGACATGACCAAAGTCCTGTCTGACATTTGTCACGAATTAGAAAAGAGGAGAGAGGTTCCAAATGAAAGTAAATAATAGTGTAGATTGTTTGTTAAATAAGTTAAGGGAAGATTCCGCGGATTACAAGAATATTAAAACCGGAGATTACAGTTTGCCCCAAAAGAAAATAGCAATTCGTTCTCTTATGAACATCCGTATGCCGGGAAATGTTTCAGATGAATTGTTGCAATTACAGGATCAGTATTTACAGGAAGAACTTCTCCAAAAAGGAATTGTTGATTTGTTAGATATACCAACTATAAGGGAACAATATAACGCTCAATCCCCTTTTGCAGAAAAAATATCTCTCTGGCAGGGAGATATAACAAGGCTGAATGCAGGTGCCATTGTAAATGCAGCCAATTCACAGATGCTTGGTTGTTTTGTGCCGTGTCACGGATGTGTTGACAATGCCATTCACAGTGCTGCCGGAATGCAGCTTAGGAATGCGTGCAATCATATAATGAATCAAAGACGGATTCGTTACGGCATACAGTATAAAGAACCGACCGGAACAGCTACTCTTACGAAGGCTTATAATCTTCCTTGTGATTATGTCATACACACAGTCGGACCGATTGTGTGCAGCGTACTAAGTGATGAACTCCGACGGGAACTGCGAAATTGTTATGAGAGTGTTTTGAAGTGTTGTGTAGAAAATGAAATAAAATCTGTTGCCTTCTGCTGTATTTCAACAGGAGAATTCCATTTCCCAAATGATGAGGCGGCAGAAATTGCATCTGAAACTGTCATAGATTTTTTAGAAAACAACGATAATATGGAACGGATTATTTTTAATGTATTTAAGGATAGCGACAGAAAAATTTATGAAAAAATACTAGGACTGAATGAACCGGTTCAGTCCTAATATTTTCTGTATCCTCATTTCAATTCAAACCTCCGTTCGCTTTGAGGGTTCTCTAATTAAGGTATTTTGTCCTCTGAACCAAACTTGCCCAGGCAGCAATGGAAGCAAAAATCCCTGCAGTAATTGGTTTATCCGGCATTTTCAGGATTTCCGGAGAAACTATGTGTATTCAGTTCCCGGTATGTGGACACAATTATAATCAATGAGACCACAAAGGTGAGGACATCGGACACCGGCATAGAATACAGTACACCGTCAAGACCGAAGAAAACAGGAAGAAGCAGGGCAAAGCCCACACCGAATACGATTTCCCTTATCATGGAAAGCAGGGTTGAAGCCACGGCCTTTCCCATTGCCTGAAGGAAAATAAAGGTTGCTTTGTTGACACAGGCAAGAATTACCATACAGAGATAGGTTCTAAAAGCCTTTACTGCAAAATCAGTGTAATATACACTTTCGTTGGAAGCACCGAATGCGGCAATCAGCTGGCGCGGAAAAACTTCTACAATCAACATGGCAACGGCACCCACGCAGGCTTCTGCAATCAGCAGTTTTGTAAACAGTTCCTTGACACGGTCCTTCTTATCAGCACCCATGTTGTAGCCCACAATCGGAATACATCCGGCAGCCATACCGACCACAATGGAAATTACAATCTGGAAGAATTTCATGACAATTCCCACAACGGCCATTGGAATTTGTGCATACTGTTCCTGACCGAATATTTCGTCCATGGAACCATATTTCCTTAGCATATTGTTAATTGCTGCCATTGCGGCAACCAGGGAAATCTGGGACAGAAAGCTACAGATTCCCAAAGTCAGTGTGCGCCCAACGATTCTGCTCTTCAAAGGAAAATCCTTTGAGGAGAGCCTGATTATTTTAGTATGGAACAGATACCATATGGAGAGAATGGCAGTGAGAATCTGGCCGATAATCGTAGCAATGGCGGCGCCCTTCATACCCCATTTTAGTACAAAAATAAAAATGGGGTCCAAAATAATATTCGCAACAGCACCTACAAGGGTGGAAATCATGGCAAATTTCGGATTTCCGTCTGCACGGATAATCGGGTTCATGGCCTGCCCGAACATATAGAACGGAATTCCCAGGGTAATCCAGAAGAAGTATTCTTTGGAATGCCGTAAAGTTTCGCTGTTGACGGTACCGCCGAATGCAGCAAGAATCCCGTTGCTGAATATCAGGTAGACTGCGGTAAGGATAATACCGGATACAATTGTAAGGATGATGGCATTTCCGATACTGCGTTTTGCATCCTCCGGTTTGTTCTGACCCAGGCTCAGGCTGACGAAAGCACAGCAACCGTCACCAATCATAACAGCAATGGCAAGAGCAATTACCGTCAGTGGGTAGACAACCGTGTTTGCAGCATTTCCGTACGAGCCTAAATAATCCGCATTTGCAATAAATAACTGATCCACAATATTGTAAAGTGCGGCTACCAAAAGGGAAATAATACACGGAACCGCGTATTTTCCCATAAGTTTTCCCACCTTTTCGGTGGCTAAATATGAATTGTTTGTTTCTGACATATTACGACCTCCTCGTCGAAGCCATATGTTACATGGCAATCAAATGAATGGAAAACAAAAAAAGCGTAGGTCCTATCCGGACTTACGCTTTTTGCTGCTCGACGGGAGTATTTTAGCCGAAAGACGAGGAAAAATCAAGGGGAAAAATCAACAAAAATTTTATTTTAACCGCATTTCCGATTCATTTTGAAGGATAGGGTTTAGTAACATCTGTGATTCCCAGAAGATAATCAATGCTGGTGTTATAGTATGCACGCGAAAGACGATAGCGAGTAGGAAACGCAGCGTGTCTTGGCGGCATATCTCACACGAGCAGTGCGTATGTTATTCTGTATGTAAAAGATTTGCCAACGATTACTTGACAGTAACAAAATGCCCTTTTACTTAGAAAAGGGGTTGACATCTGCATGGGGTTAGTCTATACTAACCAATAGAAAAAGAAAGTTTTGACAAATAAGAGGGAGGCGGCTATGATATTGTTATCAATCCAATCAGGTTTCTGGGGAACCCTGTTGGCGGGTGCCATTGTTGTTCTGTTGGTTTCTCTTTCCATAAGAAGCATGGTAAAAGCAAAAAAACAGGGGAAGTCTGTTCAGTGTGGCTGTGGCTGCAGCAGTTGCGGCTGCGGTTGTTCCCATGGTGCCACAGCTGCTGCAAAGCCGGAACAGAAAGCAGAAGCAGATAAGTAGGCGGCTGTGCGTCCGGAAGCAGGATTTGAGAATACTGCATAAAGGCGGAAACATTTATGAAAATTAATTATAAACTTGTTATTTCTTATGATGGAACCAGATATTCCGGCTGGGCATCACAGAAAAATACAGATACAACCATACAGGGAAAGCTGGAAGAGGTCCTTTCCCGCATGTGTGGACAGGCGGTTACTGTCATTGGTGCCGGAAGAACAGATGCAGGAGTTCATGCCAAAGCCATGACTGCCAATGTGCATTTAGACCAAAATGCTGAAATGGTAGAAAACGTTATTGAAGGGTTGAAGGATAAGCCTGATTTAATGCCGAAAGGAAAAAATATAACTGCTAAAAACGTTCAGGATTATATGAACCGTTATCTTCCGGAGGATATTTCCGTACTTGAAGTAAGGGAGGCATCCGAAAGATTTCACAGTCGTTACAATGCAGTGGGAAAAACTTATTGCTATACCTGTTATATTGGAAACAGTAAGCCGGTTTTTGACAGGAAATATGTATATTCATTAGATAAAATACCTGACATGTCAGCCATGGGAAAGGCTGCGGAACTGTTGACGGGAACTCACGATTATGCAAGCTTCTGCGGCAATCCTAATATGAAAAAATCCACAGTCAGGACGGTGGACAGCATTAAAATTGTTTGCAAGGGAAATTATATACGCTTCTATTTTCACGGAGACGGATTTCTGCAGAACATGGTCAGAATCATGACCGGAACCCTGTTAGAAGTAGGTTTCGGAGAGCGGAGTGCAGAAGGAATGACTGCATTGCTTGAGGCAAAGGACAGGTCCAAAGCAGGTTTTATGGCACATGCAAAGGGATTGTGCCTGGAGAGTGTTGATTATCAGTAAACAGTATTACTCCGGTTCATAATGAACCGGAGTATTTTTTTGCTTCGTGGCTATCAACACAGATTTGTTCTTGACAAAGCAGTACATCAGGGCTAAAATTAAAATACCCCCACGGGGTATATCGAAAGAGCTTTTTGAACCGGAACATGGGAATGGTTTCCCGGGTTATTAATGTTTTGGAATAGAAACAACCATATGTGAGGTAAACTATGGAAGAGGATAAGAAATGTGAGTGCTGTAAGTGCAGTGATAAAACAACAGAACGCTCGGAGGAAGAGCGGAAAAAACTCATTAACCGTTTAAACCGTATTGAAGGGCAGATTCGCGGAATCCGGAAAATGGTAGAACGTGATGCCTATTGTACAGATATTCTTACCCAGGCAGCAGCCGTTAATGCTGCAATTCATTCTTTTAATAAAGATTTGATTGCGAAACATATCCGCGGATGTGTAGTAAGAGACATTAAAAACGGTGATGAAGAGGTTATTGATGAGCTTGTTGATACTCTTCAAAAATTGATGAAGTAAGCGGGAAGGATATGTTACAAATATTAATAATCGGCAGAAAAAAATATATGTGGGACTGTATTGAAGGAGGCGAAATATTTGCAGCAATATAACATAACAGGCATGAGCTGTGCCGCATGCAGTGCCAGAATTGAAAAGGCGGTGTCAAAGGTGCCGGGAGTAGCTTCATGCTCTGTAAGTCTGCTTACCAATTCAATGGGCGTGGAAGGTACCGCATCAGCAGGCAGCATTATTTCGGCGGTGGAAAAGGCGGGCTACGGTGCATCGGTGAAAACCAATAACGTTGGGCAGAAGGCTCCAAGAGTAAACGGTGCTGATGCGGGCGGCACGGGTGAGGATGATTCCAACACAGACGTATCAGGCATGGATACCGGAGCAGGCAGTGATGACGGTTATGACACCGCCCTCGCAGATAAAGAAACGCCTCGGCTTAGAAAAAGACTGATTGCTTCCGTTGGTTTCCTTCTGGTTCTGATGTATCTTTCCATGGGGCATATGATGTGGGGCTGGCCCCTGCCCGGATTTTTTGATGACAACCATGTGGCAATGGGCCTTGCCCAGCTACTCCTTGCAGGCATCATTATGGTTATTAACCAGAAGTTTTTTATCAGTGGCTTCAAAGGGCTTATTCACGGAGCCCCGAATATGGACACTCTGGTGGCACTTGGCTCCGGCGCAGCCTTTGTTTACAGCACGGTTGCACTTTTTGCCATGACCGATGCCCAGGTAAAGGGAAATCAGGAAGCTGTCATGCACTACATGCATGAATTTTATTTTGAATCTGCGGCCATGATTCTGGCACTGATTACCGTGGGAAAAATGTTGGAGGCCCGCTCCAAGGGAAAGACTACGGATGCATTAAAGAGCTTAATGAAACTGGCACCGAAAACCGCAGTAATTCTGGAAAACGAAGAAGAAAAACGGATTCCTGTCAATATGGTAAAAAAGGGGGATATCTTTATTGTCCGCCCGGGAGAAAACATTCCTGTGGATGGTGTGGTTCTGGAAGGAAGCAGTGCCGTTAATGAAGCGGCCCTTACAGGGGAAAGTATTCCCGTTGACAAGGAAGAGGGAGCAACAGTTTCTGCAGCCACTTTGAATCAATCGGGATTTCTGAAGTGTGAGGCAACCAGGGTTGGAGAAGATACCACCCTTTCCCAGATTATCCGCATGGTCAGTGACGCGGCGGCAACCAAAGCGCCGGTGGCAAAGGTTGCAGACAAGGTTTCAGGTATATTTGTTCCGGCAGTTATTGCCATATCTGTAATAACCATTATGGTCTGGCTGATTTTAGGCGAAACAGTAGGCTTTGCTCTGGCAAGAGGAATTTCCGTTCTGGTAATCAGCTGTCCTTGTGCACTTGGACTTGCCACCCCGGTAGCCATTATGGTTGGAAACGGTGTGGGCGCTAAAAACGGAATTCTTTTTAAAACAGCAGTTTCACTGGAAGAAACAGGCAAGGTTGATGTAGTAGCACTGGATAAAACAGGAACCATAACAGCAGGAGAACCTAAGGTTACGGACATGATTCCTGCTGAGAATATAAGCAAAGATGAGCTGCTTGCTTTGGCATATATTCTTGAGAGCAAAAGTGAACATCCACTGGCGAAGGCAGTTGCCGATGCCTATGAAAATCAGCTGAAGGCTACAGGTGCGGATAGTGCAGAGAAGTCTGTTGCAGATGTTATCACAGAAGATTTCCGGGCAGTTCCGGGAAACGGACTATGGGCGAAGGTTGTTGTTCCGGATGTAAATATAGCAGAAAAAGAGAATATTTTTGCCCGAATCGCAAAGAATAGTGAGGGACAAATAACCCTGCTGGGTGGCAATTATTCTTTTATCAGTCAGAAGGTGGAAATTCCTGAAACTGCAAAGCTGGAGTCAGAGAAGCTGTCTGAAGAAGGTAAAACGCCATTGTTTTTCTGCGCAGGTAATAAGTTTATTGGAATAATTGCAGTTGCTGACGTCATTAAAGAAGACAGTACCAGAGCAGTTGCGGAGCTTCAGAACATGGGAATCCGTGTGGTCATGATCACCGGAGATAATGAAAAAACCGCCAAGGCAGTTGGCGGAGAGTCAGGTGTTGATGAGGTAATTGCAGGCGTCCTGCCTGAAGGTAAAGAAATGGCGGTAAGAAAGCTGATGGAGGATGGCAGCCGTGTTGCCATGGTTGGTGACGGAATTAATGATGCACCGGCTCTGACAAGGGCCAATATCGGCATTGCAATAGGGGCAGGAACTGATGTGGCAATTGATGCTGCGGACATTGTTCTGATGAAAAGCAGTCTGAGAGATGTGCCTGCGGCAATAAGACTCAGTCGGGCAACCCTTAGAAATATTCATGAGAACCTTTTCTGGGCATTTATTTATAACACCATCGGAATTCCACTTGCAGCAGGTGTGTTCATTAAAGCTCTGGGCTGGCAGTTAAATCCAATGTTTGGTGCGGCAGCCATGAGCCTGTCAAGCTTTTGCGTGGTGAGTAATGCTCTGCGCTTGAATTTGACAAAAATATATGATACAAATAAGGACAGGCGTGGAAGAAAAAAGGTGAAAAGAATTGTAGTTGATAATCAAAAAAATGAAAATGATTTAAACGAAAATAAACAAGTTGAAAATGAAAAAGATTCTTGTGAAGCTGTAATCGAAGGAGTAACGATTACAGGGGATATTGCAAGGAATGATAATAAAAGAAAAGGAGAAACTGCCATGGAAAAAACATTAAGAATTGAAGGAATGATGTGCGGACATTGTGAGGCACATGTGAAAAAAGCACTTGAGGCTCTTCCTCAGGTAGATGAGGCAGTGGTAAGCCACACAGCAGGAACTGCAGTTGTGAAGCTTAATGCTGAAGTGGAAAACGAAGCCTTAAAACGTGCCGTAGAGGAGCAGGATTATAAGGTTATTTCTGTGAAGTAAGGTTTTTTTCGGATTTAATTAAAATAAAAACCCAAGAAGACAAAAAAGCTTCTTGGGTTTTTCATTTTTTTATTTCAAAAACATCCGAATCATTTTCTCATAAATCCCTTTGTATGGCTGGTAGCGCATAGGCAGGTCAATCCAGGTCTTTTTATCCACGATACTCTTATAATGAGTAAAGGTATCAAAGCCGAATTTGCCGTGGTAGGAACCCATGCCGCTTTCACCAAAGCCACCGAAGTCCAGCTCGCTGCTGGCAAGATGGATGATGGTGTCGTTGATACATCCGCCACCATAGCCACATTCTGAAGTGACACGACGTATATTGTTTTTATTTGAAGAAAACAGATACAGAGCCAGGGGGTGGTCCATGGAATTGACGTTGTCGATTGCTTCATCCAGGGAAGAAAATGTCAGCACAGGAAGCAGTGGTCCGAAAATTTCCTCCTGCATTACAGCATCGTTAAAGCTTATGTTGTCCATGATTGTAGGCTCGATTTTCAGAGTTTCCGAATCTGATTTTCCGCCATGGATTACTTTTTTATCTTCCATAAGACCATTTATTCTGTCGAAGTGTTTTTTGTTAATGATTTTACCATAACCGGCATTATGAAGAGGATCAGTGCCGAACTGCTTAACAATCTGTTTTTTTATTTCAACAAGCAGTGCGTCCTTTACGGATTCGTGGCAGTACAGATAATCCGGTGCCACGCAGGTCTGTCCGCAGTTTAAATATTTGCCGAATACAATGCGGGTTGCTGCCAGCTTAAGGTTTGCGGTTTCGTCTACTATGCAGGGACTTTTTCCGCCCAGCTCAAGGGTTACGGGAGTCAGATGCTTTGATGCCTGTTCCATAACATATTTTCCTACCTGTTTGCTTCCGGTAAAGAAAATATAGTCGAAGTGTTCATTTAAAAGACAACTGTTTTCTGCACGTCCTCCGGTGACCACGGCAACATATTCCGGTGTAAAGCACTCTTCAATAATTTTCTTAATGATTTCGCTTGTGTTTGGAGAGTAGGCGCTTGGCTTTACAATTACTGTATTTCCTGCGGCAATGGCATCTGCCAGAGGCTCCATGGTAAGCAGGAACGGATAGTTCCATGGGCTCATAACCAGAACGACTCCGTAAGGAGAGGGCTTTCTGTAGCTTCTGGAATGAAAGTGTACCAGCGGAGTGTGCACGTTTTTCTCTTTGGCATAGGATTTCACATGGCGGATTAAATAAGTGATTTCGCTAAGGGCAAGACCTGTTTCGCACATAAAGCCTTCAGTGGTGCTTTTCCCCAGATCCTTTTTCAGTGCTTCGCTGATTTCGGTTTCATGTTTTTTTATACAATCATGCAGCTTTTTCAGTGCCTCAATTCTGTTTTTAACCGGAAGTGTTGTATTGGATTTAAAATATTTTTTCTGGATATTCACCAGATTTCTGATTTCTGTTTCTGTCATATTTTATATGCACCTGTTTTCTTATGTTTCAACTTCTGTCACAAGCTGTTTTTGTAATTTTATTGATGGTCAAACTCGCAATCGTTTAGATTTTTACTTTTCCATCAGCATATAATAGAATTTCTGAAGCTCTTTTGCATTCATCAACACAGGAACAGGATAGAGAGGGTTTGCCTCTTTATCGGCATATTTGGACAGCTTCGGAATATCCTCTTCTTTAATTGCGGGAACTGTATCTCCAATGCCGTAACGCTTTTTCATGTCCTTAATTGCCTGAATGAAAAGGGCAGCAGCTTCGTCATACGGAGTATCTTGTTCGCATAATCCTGCCGCAAGTGCAAGCTTATAAAGCTTTTTGTGAATGGTGGAACCATATTCCTCAAGGACCATCGGAAGCAGAATTGCATTTGCAAGACCATGAGGCACGTTATATTCACCGCCCAGGGAATGGGCAACCGCATGCACATAGCCCACATAGGATTTGGTAAAGGCACAGCCGGCATAAAAGGAAGCCTTCAGCATTTCCTTTCTTGCGTTTAAATTGCTGCCGTCTTCATAGACCTTGTCAAGATTCCGGAAAATCAAAGCCACGGCATCCGTTGCATTTTTTCTTGTGCCTGCGGTGGTAGATCTTCCGATATATGCTTCAACTGCATGAGTCAGGGCATCCATACCTGTGGTGGATGTAATATGTGGAGGAAGGGAAGCAGTAATTCGCGGATCCAGAATGGCATACCTTGGAATCAGCGGAAAGTCGTTGATACAGTACTTGTGACGGGTGTTTGCATCTGTTACGATGGCAGCCAGGGTTGTTTCACTTCCTGTTCCTGCTGTGGTAGGAATTGCAATTAATAAAGGAAGCTTTTTGTGTATCTTCAGAATGCCCTTCATCTGGTCAAAGGACTGCTTTGGTTTTACAATACATGCACCTGTTGCCTTGGCACAGTCCATACTGGAGCCACCACCAAAACCAATCAGGCTGTCGCAACCGTTTTCACGGTACATGGCAACTGCTTCCTTTATATTATCCGTAGTAGGATTTGCAACTGTGCCGTCATAAATACAATAGGAAGTGTCGCTATTTTTCAATGCGATTTCAAGATTATCCAGAAGACCAAGACCTCTGATACCCTTGTCAGTTACAATTAATACTGAACTGCAGCCGTTCTTTTTTAGAATTTCCGGAATATCATTTACGCTGTGGGAAACCTTTGGCGTCCGGTAGGGCATAAAAGGAATTGCAATTCGGAAAATTGTCTGAAAAGTTCTGCAGTATATTTTTTTAATTATATTCATATCTTTATCTGCCTTTCTTTGTGGATTCTGTCCACTTAACCAGTACATAAGATACACCTAAAATGTTGATATGTCAACAAAAATCTTCTTTATTATAATGTCAGGTAATAAATTGCGGCGGGCAGAAAACTGCTTTTCGAAACCTGCGCGAGGAGTATTATCTGTCCATGCAAAGGGGAAAATGTAATACTTTTAGTAAAAAATTGAGAAAAAATAATGAATTTTTTGCAAAAATAAGCTTTTTTGCCCTTTTGTCAAAAAATGTCGATTGACATCGAAAAAACGGATTACTATAATGAGGGTGAAAATAGGAGTAGTGTCTGCTTACGAAAGAAGGAATGTTTATGAGGAGAAACAAAGCAGAAAAGAATATTTTAACAATTTTATTGGCGGTAATTTTTACAGTGATGGTCTGCACAGGATATGCATATGCTGAAGGCGAAACTGTTAACGGAAACATAACTATAGATGGTGATATTACAGACTGGAAAAATGTTCCGGGAAGTCCGATAGATACTTTCAGCAGTGAAACAGCCTGCGTATCTCAGTGGAAACTTGCCTATGCACCGGATGGGAGTGCTTTGTACATTTGTTATGAAGGAACAACTCCGGGTTGTTATTATACAGACTTTTTAAACAGAAATCTGTATATTAATCAGAACGGAAGTACTTCTGTAATCCGTGTGGGAAATCTCCCATACTATGGTTCGAATTTTGAAATGAAATATATAAACAGTGCTGACAGCTATGCGACACCGGGAGCTTATTCTGTAGAAATTTCTATTGATGCATCTTATTTTACAGATGAAAACTTTACCGTTGGACTTGCAGGTGTTAACCAGTCATCAGATATGGTGGGTGCTAAAGATATCCCTGTTCTTGATGGTAAGGATGCAACTGACACACCTGAAGATCCTGACACACCGGATACACCTGAGGAAGAACCGGTATATGACGGCATTATTATTGACGGAACTTTTTCTGACTGGGCGGCAGTAGAAAAGCATGATGCTTCCTGTCCAAACCAATCTCATCCGGACTGCCTGAGTGAAGCGGCTGCAGTTTTTGACGGAGATTATATATATCTTTACATAAAAGAAACCAAGGGGGGAAATGCCTGTGGTGCAGGTGGTTTCTCAAATGGTATGTATGTTATTACCACTGACCTTGGCAGAAATTTAGTATTTCAGCTGAATTCTGATGGAACGGTTTCCGGTATAGAGGGTGCAAAATCCTCCCATTACGGAAAAGAATGGGAAATTGCCATTCCGGCAAGTGCTTTGCCACAGTACCTTGAAAGTATTTCTTTTGGACTTTATCAGGGAGATACATTTGTTGACGGTCTGGTAAATCTGCAGGGCGGCGGAAATGTTGGAACCTTTGACGGCATTGTGTATGACGGATTGTACGCAGACTGGGATGCATATCCTCATTCGCTTATCCAGTATGCAACAGCGGGAACTAATGAACTTATTGCCGACGGTGAGGCTGCCCTTTATTCAGATGGTGACATTTTATATGGTCACGTGGTTTCACCTATGATTGCACATGTGTCCCAGGGTGGCGGTGAGCTGACCAAAAATATTACAATCCTTTTCAATGAAGATTATAACACGGCATTTTATCCAAGACTGGTGGCTGTGGATGAAAACGGAAACATAAACTGGAATCCAAAGCTTGGTGAACTGGAGCCGGGGAATTATGAATTCTACATCGCATCCATTGATGCATGGGGGACTTCCAAAAACATTGCAGACCTTAATGAACATGATACCATGTATGGAAAAATGACTGTAACGGTAAGAGGAGACAGTCTTGCAGACGAAGCGGAATTCTACCTTGATTTGGAACTTATAGCAAAAAAATTCGGCATGGATGCCGGAGAATTTAAAACGATTCAGGGTAAATTTGGTGAAATTGGTCATGAATGGGTAACCACTGCAGGAGCATCTTCCGGAGCATGGGCAGGAATTGCCATAAGTCTGGGTGTGGTTGCACTTGTACTTTTGAGAAAAAAGAAATCCGAAAACGGAGGTGACCAATGAACCCCGTCTTTGGAGGCTGTCTTGTAATAATATGGCTTTTTGTGCTGTATATTCTGACAAAAGCAAATTTGAGCGCCTGGCGCTTCCTTTGGGGAGCACTGGGTCTCTTTGCGTTATTAATGATTTTTTTAATGCCTGTACTCACCCAGCCTTTTGCAAAATGCGTCTGTGCATTGGCAGGAGTAGTAGGAAAAATTACCGGTACTTTTACGCCATATTTTAAATATGGCATTTTGTATGTTCCCACGGGGGACAGCTCCATAACACTGCTTGTGGATATGGAATGTTCGGGAGTAATTGAGGTTATGGCATTCATCTCCCTTCTTGTGTTCTTTAAGGTATATTCCATGGCGGAACGTGTTATTGTAGGCGTGGCGGGAGTTGCATATATTATGCTTTGCAACGCACTGAGAATTTTACTTATTTGTTTATCCGTTCATTTCTTTGGAACGGACGCATATTACATTGTGCATACCTTTATTGGAAGAATTGTATTCTATGCACTCAGTGTATTGCTGTATTTCTATGTCTTTACCAAGCCACAGGTTATTCAGATGAAAGTAGGTAACTTTACATATGGGCATAATAAGAAGAATTCTTAACTCATTTGTATTTTGGGGAGCATGGATTTTGATACCTCTGGTTATGGAAATCGTGCCGGCTCTGGGAAGTATAGTCCTGCTCGTCATCCGTCGTCTGCGCCGAAAAAAGCCTTATGAAACACCGGGGCTGTATCCGGAGATTTCCATAATTATTCCGGTATATAATTCCGCAGATACGTTATATAACTGCATCAAGTCCATTAAAGACAGCAATTATCCAAATGACAGCATCAGGATATTTCTTGTAAACAATCAGGGTCAGGATGACAGCTTTTCGGTATATGCACAATGTCAGGAACAGTTTCCGGAACTGAGAATGCAGTGGATGAATTCCAGACAGGGTAAATCCAGAGCACTAAATCTTGCACTTTACAACAGCGAAGGAAAATACATTATCAATCTGGACAGTGACGGAATGCTTGAAAAAAATGCACTGAAAAATATGATTGAAAAATTCGAGGCGAATCCTGAGCTTAACTGCATGACCGGGGCAATACTGACTACGCCCGATGACATAAAAAAATATAAAAGCTTCTGGGCGAGACTGCTTCGTAACCTGGAATTTATGGAGTATGCACAGGCTTTCCTTGCAGGACGAAGCTATGCTTCGGAACTGAATTCTGTTTATACCCTCTCGGGTGCATTTTCGGCTTTTCGTAAATCCGCTATTTTAAAATCAAGAATGTACAATACGGATACCATATGTGAGGATACCCAGATTACTTTCCAGATGAGATATATCTACAAAGAGAGGGTGGAAATCTGTGAAGATGCCATCTTCTTTGTTGATCCTATTGAAAATGTAAACAAGCTTTATACACAAAGACAGCGTTGGCAGAGGGGAAGTCTGGAAGTCGCCAAAATGTTTATGGATGAAAACTTCCGCCTTTCAAAAATGTTTACGGACATTAATGTGAAAACCCTGCTCTATGACCATACCTTTGCATTTCCCCGGCTGATCTGGTATCTTGCTCTTTTGTGCCTGTTGTTTATGAATTATTCCGGCAAAGTAATTCTTTATTCTACCGGAATGATTTTTGCACTTTATATCCTTATTGGTTTCTTATACTTCTGGACAGTTGTGGTTTTTCTTCGAAAAATGCCCGAAGTGCAGGATTATTATAAAAAACACTGGTGGTGCGTATTACTGTTACCGGCCTTTAACCTGGTGGTATTTTTTATTCGTGTGGCGGGAGTTATTAACAGCATTAACACGGACAGTGCATGGCGAACAAAAAACCTGACGGATGAAAGACGTGATTTGGTAGCTACTTTGCGTTCTGTTCTGCAAAAGCCGCTTAAGCTTTTGGAGAAATTAAAGAGAGTGGTTAATAAAGAAGGAATACAGGTAAAGGATTCGCATGAAAAATTAATTTCCGGAGACAAATTGCCGGAAAATATTAATGACACCGGTGTAAAAACCGAAGTGTATGCAGGGGCATCCGTCTTGTGGCATGTGGGGGTAGGAATTCTGTATTTTTTTGGTGTGGCACTTCTTTCTGCCGGATACTGGGTGGGAAAGACTTATGGTGTAGGAGTAAATGAAATCATCAATACCCTAACCGGTCCTCTTCAGGGTACGGGCAGCAGTGTTGTCTGGGCGGTTATAAAGGGCTGCCTGCTTCCTGCTGTGGCAGTGGTGGCGGTATACATATTGCTGGTTGTGATTTACAGGAAAACCCGAGATGAGGAGAAAGCGATTTCTCACAGAAGGGCTGCGTATTACAGAATATTCCATCAGGTGGTTGCAGGGGGAAGTGTAGTAATCCTGTTAGTGGCAGTACTTTATATAAATTGCAGATATGACCTTTTAGGCTATTATCAGGTCAGGGCTTCCGAGTCAAAAATATATGAAGAGTATTATGTAAACCCGGCAGAGGTGGAAATAAGCACTGACGGTAAAACAAAAAATTTAATTTATATTTATCTTGAAAGTATGGAAACCACCTATGCTTCTGTAGATGACGGAGGAATACAGCCGGAAAATTATATGCCGGAGCTGACCCTTCTCGCAGAGGAGAATGTTTCGTTTTCTGATAAACAGGCTTTGGGAGGATTCCATTCCCTTAACGGAACGGGCTATACCATGGGTGCCATCTTTGGTACGACGACCGGTGTGCCATATGCACTTCCGGTAGACTCGACCATGATTGGAGGCGAAAAAAGTTTTGCTTCAGGTATTGTTTCTCTGGGAGATATTTTGGCCGAAGATGGTTATAATCAGGAATTTTTGTGCGGTTCTGACGGAGACTTCGGTGGACGTAAACAGTATTTTATGCAGCACGGAGGCTACAATGTATTTGACCTGTACACCGCCAGGGAAAAAGGATATATTGATGATGACTATTATGTCTGGTGGGGCTTTGAGGATAAATATGTCTTTGAAATTGCCAAGGATGAAATTCTGAGACTCTGGCAGGAAGGCGAGCCTTTCAATATGACAATCTTAACCTGTGATACTCACCATATAGAAGGATATGTCTGTGACTTATGCGGAAATGAGTATGACAGTGTAACGGCAAATGTGGTTTCCTGTACAGACCGCCAGCTCGGTGAATTTATCAGCTGGTGCAGGGAACAGGAATTTTTTGATGATACTGTAATTGTAATTACCGGAGATCACCCGAGAATGGACACCTGTCTGGTAGAGGGTGTAAATTACTATGACAGAACTGTTTATAACTGTTTTATTAACAGCGTAGTGGAGCCGGCGGGAAACATAAATGACAGAGAATTTACCACACTTGATATTTTTCCTACTGTTCTGGCAGCAATGGGTTATAAAATAGAAGGAGACAGACTGGGACTTGGAACCAACCTGTTTTCGACAGAGCAAACTCTGGCAGAGCAGAAGGGATATGACTGGCTGAACCGGGAACTTACAAAAGACTCGGATTATTATGTCAGTGTATTCGCACCGGAGTTACAGGGGAAAACAAAGGGAACTGGGCAGGATACACAGTAGAGGTACAGAACGGAGTCACAATAATGGGAAAGAAAAACAATATTCGGGAAAAAAGACAGACAGGAAAAAGGACAAATATTTTGGGTCGTTTCGTGTTCCTGCTGCTTGTTCTGGTGGCGATTTCTGCTGCTTTTTTGTATTGGCAGCTAAAGCAGTATGAAGAAGGTATTCTGGAAGTATGCGCAACCGGACAGGATGGCTATGTACAGCTGGTTCTGGATCAGATAAACCTGAATCAGAACCGGGAGGATGAGGAAATCATTACCGATATTTTGGGAACATTGGATGCATCCTCAAATAAGTACTGGACCTTTTCAAAAGATCAGGCAATGTTATTTGTAAAGGATGTTACGGAAACCAATAAATATAAAGGTTTTACCACTGCTACTTATTATGATTCTGACAGTGCCAGAAAATTTTTAACAGGGTTACAGCTTAACCGGGTTTCCCATGCAGAAATCGTTATTGATGATAAGGAATATATCGCTTCGGGTGTAGTATTCGAATACAATTCAAACGAATACAGGCTGTGTCTGCTGACAAATAAAAATGTGTTTCTTGATAATAACGGCTTTTTGGGTGCGGAAACGGAGCTTGCCACATTGATGGCGGTGCTTTTAATTCTGCTTTTACTTGTTCCTTCCTTTTCTGTCAGAAGACTGCAACGGGAAATACACAGAGCAGAGCAGGCTGAGGACATGGTAACGGATTTGAACAACAGATTGCTTGAATTAAATGATGCCCTTCATGAAAAGCAGTATTTTGAAACTAAAAATGCACTCTGGGGCAGTGATACCCTTAATGTGTTTGTAGAAAAACTTAAGGAAAGAAAAATAACTCCGGTAACGGCAGTTCTTATTTCCTGTAAGGATGATGAACATAAGCAGGAGTGTTCTTCCCTGCTTGCGTCAATGTTGGATAATAATGTGCTCAGGTTCGCCTGTGAAAACAGCAATATTTTACTGCTTATGCTTCAGGTTAATAAAAAAGCGGCAGGGGAGACTCTACGAAATGTTATTTCCGGAGCTTCTGTTGCAAAAATGAAAGAATATGAATATTCTGAAGACTTATCGGCAGAGGAACTGATACATATGACACGGGAGGATGTGTAAATGTCTTTAAATTTTTACAGAGAATACTGTCTGAAATTCTATCTGAATACCAGACATTACATTATTATTGACGGCAAAAAAGGAGAAGTGCACCCACATACCTGGGAATTCGCCGTTCATATCCGTTTCGGCGGTGGTGAATTTGTGGAATTTAATACCTTTGAAAAGGGCATAGAAGAATATCTGGATAAGTATCAGAACATTATCTTAAATGAAGTAAAACCTTTTGATGCCATTCTGCCTACACTTGAAAATGTTGCGGATTATTTTGCCCGGGATTTTTTTGAAATCATTCGTGAAACAGGCGGACTGTTAGTAAGCGTTGAGGCCAGCGAAACACCTACCAGAAGTTATGTGATTAATCTGGAGGAGAAGCAGGAGTATGCAGACATCAGTGAAAAAACGGAGGACCAAATATTAGGTGATGTTGTGGATTCTATTCTGGACAGCCTGATAACTCAGGAGGACTAAGTATTTATGAAGAACGGAAAGTCTGAGCGTTATACGTTCTTAATACCGGTTTTATATCTGATTGCTGCAATTGTCATTGTGCTTATTGTAGCAAGAAACGGCATTTATCCAAGTGGCAATGATGTTCTGTATCATGTCTACCGCGGAGATTATATCTATAATGTCATAAATGAGGGTAACCTGTACCCGCTGTATAATGCTGCATGGTACAACGGAGTGGAATTGTTAAGATACTGGCCACCTCTGACAGCATATATATCTGCTGCCTGTCAGGCTCTTGCGGGGGGCAGTGCCATGAACGGATACCTTCTGTTTGTGGGATTTATATTCTTTTTCGGAGCCATAAGCTGGTTTATTATTGGGCTCCATGCAAAGCGTCCGTTTCTTGGGGCCTTTCTAGGTGCTTTGTGGTTTTTTATGCCCAATAATTTGTATGCCCTGTTTGTGGAGGGAAATCTTCCCCGGTCTCTGTGTATGGTGTTTCTGCCCCTCTTCATATATTGTGTAATAAATTATCTGGAAAACAGAAACTGGAAATATCTCCCTGCAATTATGGGGTTGATGGCACTGCAGATTATGTGTCATATGGGTTATGCAGGCATGATTGCCCTTGGGGTTATTCTGTATTTTATTGTATATGCGGTCATAACCGGGAAAATCAGACCTGAGCTTGAAGCACTTTTAGCCATGCTTATAGGGTTTATGCTGACGGGAATATGGTTGATAGCTTCTTTGTTTGGAGGTATTACAAAAATTGACAGTTCTGAAAGTATGGCAGGCTTTTTTCAGGATGCATGGATTACCCTTAATCCTTTTTTAAGGCTTGAAAGTCAGGAAAAATGGTTTTATTTTGGCCTTGCGGCATTCCTTCTGGCGATATTTGGGTGGCTTTTTGGTGGCAAAAAATCGAAATCCGGCTTTATATCTGCATTATTAATCTTTATATTAACTACTACTTCCATGTACCATGTAATCAAACATTTGCCGGGTGGAGAATACTTGTGGATGCTCAGGTTTATTTCCATTGCACTCTGCATGATTTTACTTTCTCTTTTATATTGGAAAAGCTTAAAAAACATATTTTTGATTCTTATCTGTGCCCTTCTTGTGGCTGATGTCATTCCCTCTCTGGAGCTGCTTTATGGTGACGGAAGTGGGATTACAGTAACTGACAGACTGGATGAACAACAGGAAGCCACATTAATCGATAAAGCTCAGGAATATACAAATCAGCGTCTGGCACTAATGGATTTAAGTACTTTGGGAGCAACAGGAGCATTTCTGGTTTCAGACTGGAATGATAGTGTAAATGCCACTTTTGGAGCCGGATGGGAAGCATCCGTTACTGCAACAAATATCAGTCAGCTTAACCGGGCACTTGAGGGGGGAAATTATCTGTATCTGTTTGACAGATGCAAAGAGTTGGGTAATGATACGGTTTTGGTCAGGCTCTCGGAAATAAATGCACAGAGTGCACCGGTAACGGATTTGGATGCTGCTGCGGCAGCCAATGGATATGTTAAAGAAGAAGAAACGACAGGCTATATCCTTTATCATCTGGAAATGGCCGCCACAGAAGGAAACTGGGGAACCGTAACAGAATATCCGGCAATCGGAATCGGTACTTCGGCACCGTCCATGTCTCTGCAGTTTCCGTCCATGGAGGAAACCGCCTCCACAAACCTTAATGATTATACCTTTGAAGAACTTTCAAAATATGAATTGGTTTATCTGGCAGGATTTACCTACGATGACAGGGAATATGCGGAAAATCTGGTTCTTGATTTAAGCGAGGCGGGAGTCCGTGTGGTAATTGCCGCCGACGGAATTCCTGAGGACAGAAAAACCCATGACAGAAGCTTTCTGGGAGTGACCTGTAATACGATTCTGTTTTCCAACGGTTATCCGGAACTTGATACTATTGATGGTCACATTTATGCAGATTTATTTCCTCAGGGCTATACGGAGTGGAGTACTGTTTATCTGGAAGGCCTGGATGACTGTTGGGGTACTGTTTATGACAACGATCTGGAGCTGGCCTTTTACGGTACTGTGAAAAATGAAAATATCGTTATGATTGGTATTAATCTGACCTATCATTATTCTTTAACAAAGGATCCGTCCGTGGGAAAGCTTTTGTCACATGCAATGGACCTTTCGGGAACTGAATTGCCGGACAGGAAAATAATACCTCTTACGGTAGAGTACGGAAAAAACAGCATAACTGTTGATTCACCATGTGATAATGTAAACACGTCACTGGCATATCATGATATTTTTATCTCTGATGAAAGTCTTGAGGAAAAGAATAATCTTACTTATGTAAATGCAGGAACCACGGTTATAGAAATGAAATATCCATATTTTGTAAGTGGGCTTATTCTATCTGTTGCCGGACTTCTCCTTGCTGTTGGATATACCGTTTTACTGAGGATGAGGGCAAAAGAAAGAACAAAAGCTCTTACAGTACAATAAAATTCACAAAAAATTCAGAAAATCTTGGAAAGTTGTTGATTTCATAAATAATTTAGGT
>JBJEJI010000088.1:0-27688 GCA_051877895.1 Lachnospiraceae bacterium
TCTCGTATCATATCATTGACCCGACTGTAAAAAACAGGAATTGACATAATGGGAAACAAATCAGTTCATGAAAGGAGACGCAGAATGCATCGTTATAAAAAGAAAACTTTTTATTTTGGAATAGCCATTATAGCAGTTCTGGCAGTGCTTGCACTGGTGGGTGTGTTCTATACTCCTTATGAGGCTGATGGGGTGAATTATAAGCTGAGAATGGCGGCGCCTTCTTTGAAGCATCTGTTCGGAACGGATAACATGGGGCGGGATGTATTCAGCAGAGTTATGGTTGGGCTTGGTACTACTTTTTTAGTAAGCTTCGGTATTGTTGCAATAGGGGCGGGAACAGGTATACTGGTTGGAGCCTTTACCGGATATTTTGGCGGAGCGGTGGATGAAATCATTATGAGAATCAACGATTCCGTTGCCAGTTTCCCAAGCATTCTCCTTGCCCTTGTTTGTGTCAGTCTTTTTGGTGCAAATGAGTCAAATGTGGTAATTGTACTGGGTATTTTGTTCATACCAAGCTTTGCAAGGGTGGTGCGAAGCGAATATATCCGCGAAAAAGAAAAGGATTATGTAAAAAACGCGGTTATAAACGGAGCTTCTCGCCTAAGAATCATGTTTTACTACATTCTTCCGAATATCAGGGAGTCCTGTTTTTCAACTATTGCAATCGGAATTAACAATGCAATTCTGGCAGAAGCAGGACTCAGCTATCTGGGACTTGGCGTTCAGCCCCCTACTCCAAGCCTGGGGCGTATGCTTGCAGAGGGTCAGTCTTTCATTACGAAAGCACCCTGGATATGTATATTCCCGGGTCTGATAATTGTGCTTGCGGTTCTTGGCTTTTCTTTTATAGGGGAAGCTTTTGAAAACTCATCAATAGTTCCGGTAGAGGCAGTTGGCAGAAGAAGGATTAAAGCCTTTTTAAATAAGGAAAAAGAAGCAAAGTTTTCGGGAAATAATGAAGAGAAGCAAAATGAAGAGAAGGTTTTACTGAAGGCAGAAAACCTGCATATAGCTGTTTCATCCGTGGATGGACTAAAAGAAGTAGTAAAAGGGCTTTCATTCACCATGAAAGAGGGGGAATGTCTGGGCATAGTCGGAGAAAGTGGCAGCGGAAAGAGCATGAGCGCATCTGCCATAATGGGAATTCTGAAGGGCAGAGCAGTATTCAGGGCAGATTCTCTCAGCTTTAACGGAGAAGAACTGACAAAACTGGATGAAAAACAATTAAACCGTATAAGAGGAAACAGTCTTACAATGGTATTCCAGGAGCCTATGACATCATTAAATCCGTCGAAAAAAATAGGAAAACAGATTGAACAGGTAATCAGAAACCATAATACAGAGCATAGAATTCCATCCGAAGAACTGAAAACCGCTGTTTTTGAGGCAATGGAAAAAGCGGGTCTGGATGAAATGGAGAGGATTTATTCCGCATATCCTCATGAATTGTCCGGAGGACAGAGACAGAGAGTCCTCATTGCCATGGCAGTGGTAATGAACCCAAAACTGATTATTTGCGATGAACCAACTACTGCACTTGATGCAGAGGTGGCAGATAAAATACTTGAACAGTTGAAAAAGCTTCAGAATGAATATAAAATGGCCATTTTGTTTATTTCCCATGATATCTCCGTAGTAGAAAAACTCTGCGAGAGAGTAATGGTTTTGAAAGATGGCGAAAAGGTGGAAGAAGGAAGCTGTGTACAGGTTATGAATTCTCCTGAGCACCCGTACACCAAAGAGCTGGTTCTGGCAGGGCAGTGGAGCGAATCCATAAAACATAAAGAGCCGATTGATGCTGTAAATAGTGATATTGCAGAAGAAATATGCAGGGTAGAGGGATTAAATGTACATTACCGTAAACATAGAAAAGAGAGTTTACAGGTTATCAATAATCTGCACCTTTCTGTTAATAAAGGAGAATGTGTTGGAATCAGCGGTAAAAGCGGCAGCGGAAAAACCACTCTTTTAAAAGCTTTAACAGGCATGATTTCTTATGAGGGCAAAATAACGGTTCCTGTTAATACAGCCATGGTGTTTCAGGATCCTTATTCCAGTCTGAATCCGTCAATGTCAGTCGGAAAGCAGCTTGACGAGGTGCAGAAGCTCTATTATCGGAAAAACAAGAAAAGAGAAGCTTCGGAACAAAGTACATTTTCAGTTCCGGGACAGTCCGGGGAAAAAGCGGATTGCAGAATGCCGGATAAGACAACAAGAAAAGCGGCGGCTGTGAAGGTTCTGGAACAGGTGGGACTGGGGGAAGAATACTTGTCCCGCAGACCGGGGGAACTATCCGGAGGACAGAGGCAGCGTGTGGCCATTGCCATGGCAGTTATTAACCGTCCGGAGCTGGTTCTTCTGGATGAACCGGTAACAGCATTGGATGTTTCCATTCAAAGTAAAGTGCTGGAACTGCTTTTAAAATTAAAGGAGGAATATCACCTGACTTATATTCTAATCTCTCATGATGAAAAGCTGCTTTCGGCTATGTGTGACAGGGTGTTGAAGCTGGGGTGAGAGGAATTTTATGATAAAAAAAACTTGCCATTGTGCTTATAGAGTAGTAATATATGTTTATATTTAGGAAAAATTCTAGATATAAAAAACAATTTTTGGAGGGGGTTAATATGAAAAAGGCATTTAGGAAACTATTGTTGACAACAAACATGAAGCGTATGAGGATTGTTCTGGTAATGGTGTTATTTGGAGGGATTTCTTTGATTGCTTATGCAAAAACAATTACAGATTCAACAAATACCGCCAGAACTTATATAACACCCGGCTATTATGCAAAGGGCGAATATAAGGCTACACTTAATTACACCAAGATGTTCGGGTGTGTCATATCTTCTATAGGGACAGTATCCGGTGAAGCAGTGTGGACAAACAGTAATGGATGCGAAGTGGATTATCAGAATTTTGATTTGGCACTTCCTTATGCGGTATATCGTTTTTCGTATGATGGTGGGTCGTATGTAACATGCTCTTCTGAGTTTTTGCCAATTTGGGCATATTCATCAGTCGGAACATTAAAGTGTAATGAAGCATATGAATACAAACCGAGACTCTGGAATGCAATAAACAAAAAGGTGGTAAAATATGCTACGGCTTCTTATATTACTGCAGATAGGTAGGAAAACGTGAAAGAAACGATTGAAAGTAAAAAACTTTTTAAAATAATAATAATTGCTATTATAATAATTTTTGTTGTCTTTTTACTTGTTCGGGAAGCAATATACTTGGTTACGTATCATCCTTATTCCCGTAGAGGTGCACTTCTTTTTGGACCGCCGGAGGACGGGCTCACCAATCCTTCTTTTTATGAAGAAGAAATTAACCCGGAGACAGGCATGGTGGAACAGTTGTCAGAAGGTTCGTCAAGCACCTATTATGAAAAGGCGGTTGTAACTATAAAAGGAGAATTAGAAGCAGGGAGCTTTCGTTATATACTTTACGGAGAGAATGACCATGTGGTATTTGAACGTACTTTTGAACCCGGTGTTTATTATGATGAAAGCTTTGAAGTATATGATATTGGACATAAACAGGATCAATATTTAGAATTTGCTCCTGAGACAAAGGCTAAAGGTGATGGCATTGCTATCGATATAACATATTATGCAAGGGGTTATACAAGAGATTTTGGTGATTAGGATATAGGGTTTTGTTCAGTACAACACAGTGATAATTAATACTCATGTCTTTTAACGTTATTTAATAAGACATGAGTATGGTTTTTTATAGGGAGAAAATATGGCTCTGTTTAGACATAAGTATTCAGATTTGTTTATGTGCATTTCTTTTATGGTAACCTTTTATCTGGTGTTTGTTGTTTTATCTTATATGAACAATCTGATAAATCTGGTTGGCGTAGCGGAGAAGCATGCATATGAAAGTGAGTGCAGATTAATCTTTTCGCCGGGAGAGGAACTTCCGGATTTCGATAAGATTTTAGAAGAAGCAGGAGATTTACACGGCGTTATTCTGGCTGAAGATGTAGGAATGGCGGTGGATGCCACAGGTGCGGAATATTTTACATCTGTTGTTTTATACGCCGATGAACCATATAAACTGGTAGCTGATGGGAAAATATTACGGGTTGATAAGTCGGGTGCTTCTGATGTTATTATCGGTGATGATTTCAGGGATTATGTAACTGAGGATAATAAGTTTTATCTTGATGGGGAAGAGTATCATGTTGTGGCAACAGAGGACGGTAACGGCGGTGAATATGCCCATTCAATTATTACCTGGTATGAAGGTCTGTCAGATTTTTCAAAAGAAAAGCTTATTGGAGCTGAGGTTTTATCAATTAAAATTCTAAGTGATAAGTTTAATACTTCGGAAGTATTTACAGAACTAAAAAATGCAATCTTAAGGATATATCCGGATGCTAAAGTATACGCAGAAGAAATATCAAATGACGTTATGTACGATAAAGATTCAGAGTACATAAAATTTTATCTGATGATATATGTGTTCTGTGTTGTAAACTGTATGGTAGCAGCACAGTTCTGGGTAATGGAAAGAAAGCGGGAAATTGCCATAAGAAAAGCATATGGTTTTTCAAGTGCAAAATTGTTTGTTTCTTTATATCTTGAATTTTTAAAAGTAGCGTCGGTGAGCATGGTTCTGTGTCTGATTGTAAAAATGGCTGCCGGTATCTTTGCCCAAAATTCCGTTTTTACCTTTGAGTTGTCTGTTTTTAACCTTTTGTTTCTGATTGCTGCGGTGTTTATTACTTCGTTTGGTGCAATACTGCTGCCAGTTTATGCTATTTCAAGAGCCGCATCAGTCGATCAGGTTATTAAGAAAGGGTAGGAGGGAGAACAGTGCGATTAAAAGATATATTCTCATGTGCGTTGGATGCTATTTTCACGAAAAAATGGACCAATATTGTTATGATAATCTGCATGATTATTACTTTTGATTTGGTTTTTACCTCTGCGTTTTTATATAATGATACAAACTTTTATAAGAACAGAATCAAAAAAGCTGTCAAATCTGATTTTGACACCACATTCAATGTTACAATCGAAAGCGGTAGTCTAATGAATGAAAACTACCTTGAACAAATTAATGAGTATATTCAAAGTATAAAAGAAATCAACGGCGTGGAGTTTGCAGGTGCTTATGTGACTTCCATGGGTTTTTTCAATGAATTGGCAGGAAAATCAGCGTACAGGACAATAAATGAGGGTTGCAATGACGAACTGGTGTTGTTGAATTTTCCTCAGTCATCCATGTTTTTGTATACTGATTATGAACTGTTTGACATGTATGAAATAAATTATGATGAAGAACAGTACCGTATAGCAGAGGAAGAAGGTTACATTCCTGTGGTTGTGGGAAATGCCTATAAAGATATCGTTGATGAAGGAGATGTGCTTACCTGCAGAGAAGAAAGCTATAAAATAATTAATGTGCTTAATGATTCCAACAGACGATGGATTAGTCAGTCAGTGGGGATTTCTGTTTCGTCAGGCAATACCCTGAATCTGGATTATTACTTTATAATTCAGAGGGAATATTGCACATTGCCGGCTGATTATATGCATTCTATTTATTTCGGAGTAGATAAGCATGTTTCTGTAACTGCTGTAAGTGCTATTGTTAAGGCAAAGGCATCTGAATTTGAACTTCATGCTTCTGTAAAGTCTGTTGCAGACAGCCTTCGTGAAATAGAAGAGAGCGAAAACGAGGAATCAAAATACATTACCAATATGTATATATCCATGTTTATTGTATGTATTGTATCATCGGTTACAGTAAATATTGTTTCGCTGCTGTTTAGGAAAAAAGAGCTTGGCATATTTATAGCCAATGGTGTTTCTATTCGCGAAATATTAGCCATGACGGTTGTAGAAACGGTAATCAAGGTTTTCTGTGCATGTGCTGTTACGGTCGCCTATGAGTTGTATTCCTATATGAGTTATTTCGGTACTGCTACAGAAGAAATACTTATAAGCAGTCTTGGAAATATCTGGGTGATGGGAGCTGTAATACTGGTGATTTCCAGTATTGTCCCAATCTTTTATATCGCACGGAAACAGCCGAGGGAATTTTTAGATGAATGTCTGTAATGGGGGAGAGAACATGATTAAATTAGAAAATGTATATAAAGAATATAAAGCACGCGGTGCTTCGACACCGGCCTTAAAAGGAGTTAATTTATCCATTGAAAAAGGAGAATATGTTGCAATAATGGGTCCGTCCGGCTCCGGTAAAAGCACCCTGCTCAATATTATCGGCGGCATGGATGTTTTGAGTGAAGGAACCTACATGTTTAATGATATGAATATTGGTTCAATGTCTCCGCAGCAGTTACATAAATTCAGAAAGAAATATGTCAGCTTTGTGTTTCAGAATTTTGCACTTATGAACCATTATACCGTTTTTGAAAATGCAGAGCTTCCGTTGATTGCACAGGGAATGGGAAAGAGAAAGAGAAAAGAAATTGTTGAAAGAACCCTTGAGGAGGTTGGCATCGCTGACCTTAAGAAGAAACTGCCCATGAGCATCAGCGGAGGACAGCAGCAGCGTTGTGCCATTGCACGTGCTTTAGCAGCAGGCACGGATTTACTGCTGGCAGATGAACCTACGGGAGCTTTGGACAGTCAAACCGGTTTTGAAATCATGGATGTGTTTGAATCAATTAACCGTAGCGGAAAAACCATTCTAGTGGTCACACATGATATCAATGTGGCAAAAAGGGCAAAAAGGGTAATTCATATTATAGACGGGCAGGTTGCTTCGGATATGCCAACGGAACAGTTGAATTAAAAACGTAGGGTATCTCATATTCTTCTGACTTTTTCAAGGGGGAGTAATACATTGGTAAAGAAAAGCAGACTTTCGGCAAAAAAGATTATTGTTATCGGCATTACTTCGGTATTGTTTATTGCTATTATTACCAGGGCAGTTTTGGTTGCTGTTTTAAACAGGCGTTTTACTCCTGGTATGTCATATCAAATGGGTTCTGATTACAGGGCGGAGTATGAATACTATGAAGACGGTTACTATTATTACTATTCCCCGGCATCTTTTTTTAATACGAGTTGTTATATAACGTTATGTACTGTGGATTCGATGAAAATAAACATTACGAGTACAGGTGAGAACACGACAAACGGTATGGCGATTTGTCTGTATATATGGCCCGATTTGGATAAATCGTATAAAATGGGAGTGGTCATGGAGCAGTATGACTCTGAACACAGTATAAATGAAAAGTTTTATATTGATTCGAAATTGAATTATATTGTTAACACAAATGATGAGGATCAAATAAAACTGGAGAAAAATCTTTTGGAAGAATACCATGATGAAATAGAAGAACTGGTAAACAGGGCTGTGACAAAATGGGATATACTTTAAAAGCGGAGGGGATGCAGTTATGCAAAACAAAAAAATTGGGAAGTGGATTTTGATTGGGGCATTAATCTTTTTTGCGGTTCTGGTGCTGTTATATCTGATACTGATTCTCCGTTTGGAAATAAAATATTCAGCTAAAGTAAATTATGATTGGCATACCGGGGTGTGCATGGAACAAAAAGGAGAATATTCTGTTCTGGTTCACCCGTGGTTTGCATACGAAAATTATGCTTTGATAGAAAAAACAGTATATGATGAAAAATATGACTGTAACGCAACCGTATCTGTAATTGTGAAAGAAACTATTTTCGGATATCGTACAATGCTTTTTTCAGTGCACACGGAAACCCTTCATGGAAGCGTATCAGGGCAGTTTGATGAAAATATGAATTTTACGGAGTCGGGTTCAAGTGTTATACCTCTTTCGGAGGAACAACTTAACAGAATTGATGAATGTCATACAGATATTTACGATGTCATGAGAGAGGCAGATGAACTCTGGGAACTGGGACTGAATATTCCGGAGGACTGACAATATCCGGTTAATTCTCAAAAAATAATGCTTGACACAAGTAAAATGATGTGGTAAAGTAACAAAGCATGTAAATACTTTGAAGCAGAGTTTCCGCTCTCACCTTCCGCTTGCATTGCAACGCAAAAAGGTTATTAAATGAATTTACTACCCAAAGGGTGTTTTTTCGGAGCGGAATTTTGCCGCTCTTTTTTATTTCCTTGATGGGTTGGAGGTGTTAATATCAGCGAAGTAATGATGAACGAACAAATCCGTGTTGCGGAGGTTCGCGTACTTGGAGAAAACGGAGAACAGCTTGGCATTATGCCAACAAAAGAGGCATTAAGCATGGCCAGGGAAAAAGAACTGGACTTAATCATGATTGCCCCTACGGCAAAGCCGCCGGTGTGCAGAATTGTGGATTACGGAAAATTCCGTTATGAACAGATTCGCCGGGAAAAGGATGCAAAGAAAAAACAGAAGGTAACGGAAGTAAAAGAAATCCGTTTGTCGCCAAACATCGACATCAATGATTTGAACACGAAGGCCAATCAGGCAAGGAAGTTCATTACAAAAGGAGATAAAGTAAAAGTTACTCTCAGATTCCGCGGTCGTGAAATGGCGCATGTACAGACAGGCAAGGAAATCATGGATGGTTTTGTGGAAAAACTTGCAGACTGTGCATCCGTTGATAAAGCGGCAAAGATGGAGGGAAGAAGCCTTGTGGTTATCCTGACGAAAAAAAGAGATAACTGACCGGGCATGGTAAAACCGGGCAATGAATAATTGCCTGTAAATCTGAAGGCTCTTATCTTGTCCGTCCTTTCACAAAGACGTCGGCAGTCATGTGATAGATGTTTTGAAACGTATTTGTGGTTTCGGATAAGATATGTTAGGGATATGTTTATTATAAGGAGGAAAATAATATGCCTAAAATGAAGACAAGCAGTTCTGCTGCTAAAAGATTTTCAAAAACCGGAACAGGTAAACTGAAAAGAATGAAGGCTGGAAAACAGCACATTTTAACAAAGAAGTCTACAAAGACCAAGAGAAATCTTAGAAAAGCTACTCTTGCAGATAAGACCAATGAGAAGAATCTGAAGAAGATTTTACCATATTTATAAGATTGGAATTACGGTAACAGAAAATGAATACAAGGAGTTTGTGTCTGCGCTGCATTCACAAACCTTATATAAGATAAGCAGCGCAGAAAGAGGTAAATTATGGCAAGAATTAAAGGTGGCTTAAATGCCAAGAAAAAGCATAATAGAGTTTTAAAACTGGCTAAAGGATACAGAGGTGCCAGAAGCAAGCAGTACAGAGTTGCAAAGCAGTCTGTAATGCGTGCACTTACATCATCCTTTGCAGGTCGTAAGGAAAGAAAGAGACAGATGAGAAGTCTTTGGATTGCACGTATTAATGCGGCAGCAAGAATGAACGGTCTTTCCTATTCAAAGTTTATGTACGGCTTAAAGCTTGCAGAGGTTGAAATTAACAGAAAGATGCTTGCTGAGCTTGCAGTAAACGATGCTGAAGGATTTGCAAAGCTCGTTGACGTTGCAAAGGCAAAACTGGCATAGGCTGTAACAGTTTTTATGTGTGAATAAAAACCGCATCGGGAGTCATTCCCGGTGCGGTTTTTTAGAACATTTTTTGGAAAATTAAAATTAGAAGTGAAAAGCTGGAAAAATACTTGCAAAGAAAAAAAATATACTTTATAATGACTCCAAGAGGGAGAATAAATGGATTAAAATCTCTCATCCTGTAATATATTTTAATTTAGGAGGTGTGTGCATGAAAAAGAGAATCATTGCACTGTTAATCACTGTTGCATTAATGGTAAGCATGCTTACCGGAGTAGCTTTTGCAGACAGTACATCTATAGCTGATGTTGACTGTTCCACGCCGCTTACGGTGGGAACCACAACGGTACAGACCGCAGCAGATGATATGTATATTGATACCGATTCCTGGGACGGATATGCAAAGGGTTTTACCCTGGAAGTTAAGGAAGGAACTACCTACATTATTAAAGTGCCACTGGAAGGAGTTCCGGGTTGTTATGTTGACCGTGCCATTGCTGTTTTTAAAGATGACACTTTTACGGATCTTTCTGATAACATCGCATTTGAATCTGAATTTGCTGCTGATGTTTCAACAAGCTTTACAGCAGAGGCAGACGGAAGTTATCCTGTTATCATCTGGGGTTACATTAATGATGAAAATAATGCAGGCCATGTTGCCGGTAAGAACATAACCATTACCGTAAGTGAAGTGGAAACCTGTGATGTTTATGAGGTGTCTACACCGGAGGATTTACGGAATCTGGATGCTGGTTTAATTGGTTCTACAGAGAATAAGGCAGTATTTTTAAACGACATTGACATGACAGGAGAGCCATTTGTCTCACTTCTCTGTTCAAAGGCAGTGGAGATTGACGGAGCCGGTTATACCATTACCGGATTAAACAGTTCACTGTTTAGCCATATAGATAATTCCTATGTCCATGATTTGCACTTTGCGGACTATACCGGTGGAAATTATTGTGGGGAAGGCGCCCTTGCCCGCTTTATTGACGGATATGACAGTGATACAGGCTTTCGCATTGAAAACTGTTCCGTAGAGGGCAGTATTACACTTTTAATGAGAAATTACTATGTTGAATACATAGGCGGTCTGGTAGGTTATGCAGATCATTACTGCTATTTTACAAATTGTGCAGCTGATGTGGATATCACCATAGAAGGTGATGAAGCTGAAGCTTACGATGTAGGCGGTCTGGTAGGTTATGCGGAACAGTACTGCTGTTTTACAAATTGTACAGCTGATGTGGATATCACCATAGAAGGTGATGAAGCTGAAGCTTACGATGTAGGCGGTCTGGTAGGTTATGCGGAACAGTACTGCTGTTTTACAAATTGTACAGCTGATGCGGATATCACCATAGAAGGTGATGAAGCTGGAGTTTACGAAGTAGGCGGTCTGGTAGGTTACATGGAAGACTATAATGGAATTGACGGCTGTTATTCCTTCGGAGACATTACTGTAAATGCCTCCTATGCATATGGAATCGGCGGTCTGGTCGGCTATGTGGATGAAGCTAATATCCTTACCAACAGTGGTGCTTTCGGCAATGTAACAGTTACATCCGAATATGGAACTTCCGTAGGCGGATTCCTTGGTGTGTCTGATTGCTGTGGGGATAATTACATTGCCAACTGTTTTGCCCTGGGCAATGTTACCGGTTATAATTTAGTAGGCGGCTTTGCCGGAAAATTATATTACGGAGATGTTGTGGAAAACTGCTACAGTGCAGGAACTGTAACGGTGGAAGCTGATTCGTCAACCATGTCCGTCGATGCAGGTGCATTTGTTGGATTTGCAAGTGATGAAGAGTATTCCTTCGAGGCATGTTATGCACAGGAAGATGAAAATCTGGGTGATTATGACACCATTGAGCAGCTTGATATGACTGATGCTGATGTTGTGGCAGAACTTCTGGAAAAATTAAATGAGTGGGTAGATGGAGTAAATGATGCTGCAATTTTTGCTTTTGATGAAACTGCAGGAGATGAATTCTTCAGCTGGGCACTTGGTTCCTATCGTGAAACACCTATACATGCTGCAAATGAAGTGTCAGTTTCATATGTAGACGATGACGGAACAGTTATTGAAAGCTTTACAGGATATTTGGGACAGAACATTGATTACCTTGCAATTACAGCTCCTGCCGTACCGGTAAGAGACGGCTACACATCAGAGTGGAGTGAAGAAATTGCAGACTATGCAGGAACCATTCTTATGGAGAACATTGTAATTACGGCTGTTTATACTGCAGTTGATCCTGATCCTACACCGGATCCTGATCCAACACCGGATCCGACTCCTGCGGCTGACCCGGCAGAAACACCGGAGACTGATCCTGAGCCGAATACAGGTGATAACGGAGTCTGGATGTTTGTATCAATGCTTGTTGTATCTATGGCAGGTGCCATCGTATTTCTTGCAAAGAAAAAAGAAGTGAAATAATTCAATAAGAACAATATGAACTAAGAAAGCGGTTTCTGTATCAGAAACCGCTTTTTTGTAATTAATCTTTTACAATCTATTGTGTATATTATAATAAAAACTAAAGATAATCCACAGTTTTTAAACCGGCAAAAAGCATAGTGCTTGATAGTTTTACAAGAATAGTATCGTTTTCAAAAACAGTGTAAAGAGATTTTATCATGATATTGCAAAAAAATCTATAAGTGTTATACTTTGTGATTGAAAACATATTGTTGAAATATTATTGAGTAGAATATGTTCTGCATCAGTAGTGCCTAATGGGATGGTGGGAGTATGGAACAAAACAAAAAATATGAAATAGATATGTGCAGTGGTTCGGTGTTGAAGAAGATGCTGTTGTTCGCCCTGCCGCTGATGTTGTCGAGTGTTTTACAACTATTATTTAATGCTGCGGATATTGTGGTTGTAGGAAATTTTGCAGGAGATAATTCTATGGCGGCAGTAGGAGCCACCGGTGCGGTTGTTAACCTGCTTACAAATCTGTTTATCGGCCTGTCTATCGGAACCAATGTGTTGACGGCTCGTTATTATGGTTCAAAACAGGAAGAAGAATTGAAGGACACTGTTCATACATCTGTTCTTTTGAGTATTGTATGCGGAATTTTTCTGACTGTCGTTGGGGTTGCCGGAGTTAAATACATCCTGACATGGATGTCCACGCCGAAGGAAGTTTTGAACCTGGCAATAATTTATCTCAGGATTTATTTCCTTGGAATGACAGCTATGATGGTTTACAACTTTGGAGCTGCAATCCTTCGTGCCGTGGGAGATACAAGAAGACCGCTGAATTACCTGTTGATTGCCGGTGTTATCAATGTCCTTTTGAACCTTTTATTTGTGGTTGTGTTACATATGGATGTTGCAGGAGTGGCACTGGCAACGGTAATTTCCCAGTGTATTTCTGCATTTCTTGTAATTCGGTGCCTGATGAGGGAGAAGGACGGTATCAGACTGGAGCTGAAAAGACTGCGTATTGATACCGGTAAACTGGGGAAAATCACGCGAATCGGACTTCCGGCGGGTTTTCAGGGATGTCTGTTTTCGCTGTCAAATGTAGTAATCCAGTCAGCAATAAATTCCTTTGGGGCAATTGTAGTTGCAGGCAATTCCGCTGCAGGAAATATAGAGGGGTTTGTATATGTGTCCATGAATACGTTTTATCAGGCGGCAATATCCTTCGTAAGTCAGAACATGGGTGGAAACAACTATAAACGTATCAACAGAATTGCGGTTACTGCCCTGGGTCTTGTAATCTTTGTAGGCGTGGGAATGGGCAGTCTGGTATGTTATTTTGGAAGAACTCTGCTCTCCATTTATACCGACAGTCCTGAAGTAATTGAGGCAGGAATGGAAAGAATTCTGGTTGTGGTCAGGTTTTATGCACTATGCGGTATGATGGATGTTATGGTTGGATTAATCAGGGGTCTGGGCTACTCTGTAATGCCTATGATCGTATCCCTGTTGGGGGCCTGTGTTTCAAGGCTGGTATACATCCGGACCGTTTTCAGACTTACGGAATTTCATACTACAAAAATGCTGTACTGGTCTTATCCCGCATCATGGCTGCTGACATTTACGGTGCATGTTATATGTTTTCTGGTGGTAAAGAGAAAGCTATTTACAGGTAGAAACGGAATTGACAAATAATTATATTTATCCTAATATATAAATATATTTGTAAGGAGGAAAATATTAGTATGAAAACAAAAAGAAAACTCATGGCACTTACCCTATGTTTATCGGTGTTGCTATGTATCTCTGTGGCAATTGCGGCGGAATTACATTCACAGTCAAAACAATATAAAGTTAAAGAAAACTACTACGTATATGGTTATGTATCTATAACGGAGGCAACAGTTTTTAGACCGTATAATTCTGTGGCTCGTATATCTGGGTCAGGTGCTACTGATCAAACATTATATGTTTACAATGGGTTAGGTGAATCGAATTATACAAGTTTGACAAAAGGTTCGGCAGGCATCCCCACAGATAAAGATTGTATTGCAATTACAATGGAAAAGAGATATGAAAAAAGTGGTACAACAGTTAAGAAATATAATAATATGAAAATAACTAGTAGTGATGTGACAGGAGATCCTTTTTTATACGTTAAAATTTCTGCAGGATATTAAATTGAGGAAATATGTTTTATTTAATTTTAGACAATATATCCAGACGCAGGGGTGTGTTTTGGGGGATGGTATTCCTAAACACAATCGCCTTGTTGGCTATCGGCACATCCTGCTATATTACCGGACTTAATAATCGTAACACGAAGTCTACAGATGGAGTGCTGGCCCAGGGGATTTATCAGTCAGGAATGGTTTGGTGGGACAATGGAGAAGCCTGGAGTGAGGATGATATCACGGCATTTTTTAATGAACTGGAAGAATCAGATGAAATCGCCGCTGTGGGTGCATATTGGTATCCTGTCGGGGATAGACCATACTGGACACCGCTGATTGAGGCACAGGATAAAACTCAAAAAAGTGATATTGATTTAAATAACTCCATTCGGTTTTTATCAATGAACTATTCCATGGTAAACTTCTGTAATCTGGAAATTGCAGAGGGAATTGACTTTGGGGATGCAATTCAATATGATGATGATTTGACTGCTGTTATTTATCTGGGCGCTGATTTTTCTGATATTCCGGTTGGTTCTGTTCATGAAGTGAGGAATAAGGATGAGCGTATTATGTTCCGATATTATGTGGCAGGACGATTAAAGGAAGATTGTTATTGGGCAAAAGAGGGTCTGGCATCTGATACTGGTGATTTTCTTCCGTCGTTTGACAAGGTATGCCTGGACCATATGTTTATTACTCTTGATAACAGGGGAATATCATTAGGTGGATACTATAGTCCTGAATCCGGGTATACCTTGGAGGAGGCAACCCAAAGGCTTTCAGAAATTTCTGATAATTATGGATTGAATGCACACACGGAGGTACTGGCAGACTTGATCTATAACAGAGATGCATTTAACAGGGAAATGATTCGATATTCTTCAGGAATAGCCATACTTGTTATAGGTACGACCATAACGATAATGATTTGTATGCAATTAAGTGCGTTGGTGTTAAGGAGCCGTGAATATGGTGTTCTTTATGCAAACGGATACAGAAGAAAAGATCTTATTTTGATATCGGTAGGGGAAAATCTGGTCAGGGGTTTTGTTTCTGTGATTTTTGCCGCCACACCGTTGTATCTGCTTGTATGTCAACTCTCTTTATATGATTGGAATAATGCAAAAAAAAGTATCTTTTTTTGTCAGGCACTGCCTGCAATGATAATTGTTATGCTTTTGGTAGTAGTGATAGGTTCCGTTGTTCCTGTTGTTACGTTTCTTAGAAAACAGCCTGTAGAACTATTGGAAAATCGATTTTAATTTGAGGTAAAAATGTGGCACAAGATTAAGGAAATTTTTGAGAGGGATGTTTTACTGACAGTTCTGCTGATTATTTCATTAACTGTAACATGCGTTATGATTTTATCAGCCGTGTCTTATTCGGCAAAATACGATGAATTAGTTGCGGAATACACAGATGAAAACGGGAATTTTATTGAGAACAAAGGCATAGTAGCGGATGACTACGAAAACCTTTTGGGGGTACAGATTTTCAACAAATACCTGATGGGGATTATTACGTTGTTTTCAGTTTTTAATTTTGTTCTGGTTACGGGGGTATGGTTTACCAGACGAAGGTTTGAATTCGCTGTGAGAAAGGCTTTCGGCTCAACGGTTTTTATGATTGTCAGAACGCTGATTTCGGAATTACTGGTTGTGGCTGTTGTTGCACTTCTTTTTGCGGTTTTGATTTATATATCCGGGGTGATTGCCGGCATCAACGGTTTCGAAATACATGGCAATATCATTAAAAACTGTTTTGAAATTTCAGGCTGTTGTTTGCTGGTGGTTGTGGTTGCCATAGGTCTTAACATCAGTAAAATATCCAGACTGACTCCGGTTGAACTGATTAATAACGGAAAGTGTTAAGGTGCATTTATGATTGAGATAAAAGAATTGGTAAAAATCTATGGAAAGGGGAATGGTGAAAAAAAAGCATTGAACGGGGTAACTTTCTCCATAGAGAAAGGGGAGTATATTGCAATCATGGGTACCTCCGGTTCAGGAAAGTCTACCCTGCTGAATGTAATAGGCGGCATGGATGTTCTGACTTCCGGAGAATATTATTTTGATGGTATTCCGGTACATGAATTGAAAGGTGGAAAACTGGATCAATTTCGAAAAGAGCACATTAGTTTCGTGTTTCAGCAATTTGCGTTAATGAATCACTATACAGTGGCAGAGAATGTAGAATTACCCCTTCTGTGCAGAAAGCTGTCCGGAAAACAAAGGAAAAGAATGGTCTCGGAAGCTCTAGATAAAATGGGAATTCACCCTTTAAAAAATAAAAGGGTTACAAAAATTTCGGGAGGGGAGCAACAACGATGCGCCATAGCCCGGGCTATGGTTTCGGATAATGAGTTGATTCTGGCGGATGAACCCACAGGAGCGCTTGACCGGAAAACAGGAGAAGAAATCATGAAGTGTTTCACAAAAATGAAGGAAGAAGGGAAAACAGTAATAGTGGTGACACATGATGAAAATGTTGCTTCTTATGCAGACAGAATTATAAGGCTTGAGGATGGAATGATTATCTCGTAACTTTCGGGGGTTTTTATCCGTAAAAATAATAATATATAAAAACTAAAGATAACCCACTGCCTTTAGGCGGTGGGATTAGCTTTAAAGCGGTACAGGGTACAAGCCCTGTACCGCATATGGCACGAAGTGCAGTTTTTTAACGAGCAAAAAGCGTAGCGTTTGCGAGTTTGACAATAGAAACAAAAATGATATATATTATTTGCTGACATCAAAGCACCGGTAAAACCGGTGCTTTTCTTGACTCTTCCCAATCATACAGATTTAGCTTATTGTTTAATTGACGAGAAAAAAGATGGCAGGATATTAAGCAGTCACAAAGGCATGAACAGGTACAGATTTGAAGCGACAATCGCGAGGCTTTCGTTATGACGAGAACACTAACAGCGACGGCGGGTGCATGTCTGAGCCTCGAAGAGGCGAGTTTGCACAGGAGCCGGAGCGAAAAAGTGTGTACAAGGAATAGAAAACGCGGCGGTCACGAGACCTGTACCTGAACTGCCTTGTGACGTCAAATAAATCTGTGTAAGAAAAAGTTGCCAACGATTACTGGACAGTAACTTACTTGAATAAAACAGTTGAATATTACAGCATGTTTTGTTAAAATATAACGTGGTATACGATTTTTTTGAATATGCTCCCGGCAGTCTCTGCTTTTAGAACTGTATGCCGGGTTTTTATACAGTTAAGGAAAGGACGGACACTATCGTGAAGGAAAAGATTGAACAGCTCTCACGCGGAATAATGACTTATGAACTTCCCAGAATCAAGCTGAGTGAAGAAAAATTAAGCTTTGCGGTAGAAGCAGGCTCCGAACTTACGGGCAGCATTGCAATCAGTAATGAGGCAGATGTACATATGAAAGGACTGGTTTATTCCACCAACCCGAAGCTGACCGTAAGCCAGTCTCAGTTTGTAGGAAGCGAGAGCGTTGTTGAATATACGGTCCATGCAGAATATTCCACCGTAAACGACCATATTACGGGAGAACTTTGTTTTATCACCAACTGCGGTGAAATAACCCTTCCTTTTAATATCACAGTAGCTGAGCCTGCACTTAAAACCATAATCGGTTCCGTTCATAACATGTATCAGTTTGCGGCACTGGCCAGGGAAAACTGGACTGAGGCAAGAAGACTGTTTACTACCGATGAATTTGAAGACTTTTTAAGTTATTACGAACCACAGCATCTTTTTCTTTGGGAACGTCTTCTTAAAAGTCCTTCTGTTGATAATGCAATGGAAGAATTTCTGGTGGCTACCAGAAAAAAAATGGGTGTTACCGTCGAGGCTTCGAAAAAAGAACTTCGTTATGATGTGGGAACAAGCAGTTTTTCTGATGGCTTCAGAATTAGAAAGAACAACTGGGGCTATATTAATTTGTCGGTTACCAGTGATGTAAATTTCCTTGAACCGGAGCAGGAAATCATTCGTTATGAGGATTTTGCCGGTTCTGAGTTTGAACTTAAATATATTATCTATCCGGAAAGAATGAAGCCGGGCTATAACACCGGCAATCTTGTAATCAGTGGCTGCGGAATTCAGCTTGTGATTCCGGTTTCCTGCCATCTTCCGGGAAGAGACAAAGAAACTGCCCAGGCTTCCGGAGCCTATAACCGTCTGGTTATTAAGTCAGTGGAAAATTATATTGCTTATGCCATGAATCGTATTCCTGCAGGAAGATATGTTTCCGAGGCAATGTCAGTTATTGACAGGTATGAAAGCTATCCGGATCATGATCCCGTACTTGCCAAGCTGTATCGTGCTAATCTGCTTAAAATTTCCGGAAAAGAAAGTCCGGCAGCTTCCCTTTTAAACAGTATTGATGAAGATGCCTACAATGATGCCGGTGTTTATGCCAAGGCACTTTACCTTTACCTGAATGCAGAAAGAGTTACAACCACTAAGCCGGAATATCTGGAGAAACTGTACTCATTATGTAACAGTTATCCGGAGGAGCTGTTAATCCAGCTTTTTGTTCTTAAAACTGATGAACGTTATTTGAAAAATCCTAAGCTGAGACTTGATGAACTGCGTACCCTCTACGAAAAAGGATGCCGTTCACCTCTTATGTATATTGAGGCTGCCAGAATTTATAATATGGACCCACGTTTTGTAAAGGAACTCGGAGAGTTTGAAACAGCAACGGTAATGTATTCCCTGAAAACAGGATATTGCAATCGTGACCTTGCAGGTCAGTTTACAGAGCTTGTTCTAAGAGCAAAAACCTATGTAAAACTTTACTATAATGCACTTGCATTAATATATGAAAGATTCCAGCCGAAAGATGCCCTGATTGCCATTTGTCAGACTTTAATACGCGGCTATAAAAAGGACAGCCGTTACTTTAAATGGTATCAGAAGGGTGTGGAGGAAAACATCAGAATAAGCGACTTGTACGAATACTACATGTACTCCATGGATACTGATGTAGAAGAAAATCTGGATCAGTCAGTGCTGATGTACTATGTGTACAACAGCAAACTCAATGACAGACGACTTGCTTACCTTTATGCAAATATTGTTCTGCACAAGGATTCTAATCCAATTGTGTATGAAAACTATAAAGAAAAGCTGAGAATTTTCGCAATCCAGCAGATGCGTGCAGGAAAAAATGATAAGATGTTGTCCATTCTTTACAATGACAGCCTCTGCGATCCGAACTATGAAAAACAGTTCAGTGAACACTTAAGTAAGGTATTATTCCGATGTGAAGTACGATGTAACAATCCATTAATGAGATGTGTGTGTGTTTCTCACAAGGAATTGGAGGATGAGGTTATTGTGCCTCTCATTAACGGCGAAGCACAGGTTGACCTTTTCACAGATGATGCCAGAGTGTTTATGCTGGATGCTTCCAATAACCGCTATATTTTGTCCGATGAGGTTACAATTGAAAATCTTATGGCATCTGATGATTTAAGCATTACTGCATACAGATGTGACAGAGAAAATGAGAAGCTGATATTCAACATGGCTGAAAAGGCACATAAGCTTCGTAAATATGACCAGGCAAGCATTGAACTGCGTAAACAGGCGGTTGCAATCAGCGGAATCAGTGAAAGAGGAAGAGAAGTTTATCTTAGTGAGCTGGTGTTCTATTTTTACGACCATGCTCAGGATGAACTGTCTGAAGAGGACCTTAAACGTCTGGATTACAGACTGCTTAGTCCTGCAAAAAGAGGAAAGTTCATCGGACTTCTGATTCTCAGGGAACAGTACACTCATGCATTCAAGCTAATGGAGGAATGTGGTTTTGGAGAGGTTGATATAAAGCTTCTTGAGAAGTTTGCAGTTTCTCTTCCTCCTGCAGTGCTGAATAATTACAATAAAACACTTTGTGACATTATGTACCATTTGTTTTTAAATGGACGCAGAAATGAAAAGGTACTTATATATCTTGTAAACTACTATAACGGCTTGACTTCCTGCATGTATGATGTATGGCAGGAGGCATGCGCAGTACAATGTGCAACCTCGGACTTTGATGAAAGAATTCTGGGTCAGATTTTGTTTACGGAAAGTTACCTTCCATATGGCGAGCAGATTTATGCTCACTATCACAGAAGAGCAAAGAACAGAGCGCTTACCAAGGCATATTTTAATTATCTTTCCTATAAGTATCTGGTATCCGATGTGCCGATTTCCCAGGTTTCAATGGAACTGCTGAAAAGAGATGCCTACTATGAAGGTAATGACATGGTTGTTCTTGCCTGCCTTAAGCAGCTTGCCATGGCAGGAGAGCTTACGGCTGAAGAACAGGAATTTGCCAGAAACTGGCTGGAAATCATGGACAGTAAAGGCAAGATTCTTCCTTGCTTTACTAATTTTGCAAAATATTTCCGTCTTCCGGAAAACATGGAGGACAAGATATATATTGAATACAGAACTAATCCCGATCACCGGGTTATGATTCACATTGCTACAAGACAGGATGGCAAGAGAGTAGTAAGAGAAGAGTCTATGAGAAATGTCTGCTATGGAATTTTCGTAAAAGAAATCGTTCTCTTTGCTCAGGAAACCATAGAATATGTAATCAGTGATGATGATGGAATTGAAATGACAAGCACCGAGAGGACAATATTGACAGGACCTGTAGACAGTAGTTCAAAAAGCAAAAGCAGGTTCGCCTCAATTAATGCAATTATTATGGCAAGAAATGCTAAAGATAAGAGTAAGTCCATTGAACTGCTTAACGACTATGTGAAAAAAGAATTTGCAATTTCACAATTGTTCCATGAAATAGAATAATAATTAACCACAAATACGTTTGACAGAAAGGAGAAATATGGAAACACCGAAAAATCCCAAATCTTTGATTATAGGGCTTGACCTTGGCGTGGATACTACGCAGATATCAGTAAGCGTAGACGGAAGTGAGCCGGAGTCTGTCAGTATTTCTCCTAATAAAAGCATGTTTCTCATACCTACCGTTCTTTGTGTAAGGCATGACACGAGAGACTGGATTTTTGGAGATGATGCCATCAGGTGCCGCAACCGTGATGCGGGGATTTTTGTAAATGGCATTCTGGAAAAGGTGGAAAGCGGAGACAGAGTGAATATAATGGGTGCTGAATTTACAGGCAACCAGCTTCTGGAACGTTTTATAAGAAAAATCTTTACTGCCCTCAGACAGAGATATCTCCGGGATAACATTGAAAAAGTAATAGTAACCGTAAGAAATAAAACTTCGGTTTTATCCAAAGCAATAGAGGATTCCTTTGAAGCCGTAGGTGTTGAAAAGGACAGGGTGCGGATTTTAAGATATATGGAAAGCTTCATGTATTATTCCGTAAGCCAGAAGAAGGAACTTTGGACAAATGATGTATCCCTGTTTGATTTCGATGAAGAAGGTCTGAAATATTATCAGCTTTCAACCGGGAAAAAACAGCTCCCTGTTACCGTGACGGCAACCGGAAGAGATTTCAGTGACGAACTGAATTTTACCATGCTTGCCAGCATGGTTGATACAAGGCTTGCAAATATTTTTAAGTCCATTACAGACAAGCTGTTGTACCGTCAGATATTATCCACAATTTATTTTACAGGTGTGGGCTTTGACGGAGACTGGGCAGATGAGGTAATTAAATCCCTTTGTCCGGGCAGACGTGTTTTTAAGGGGCAGAATCTTTATGCAAAAGGTGCTGCTCACTGCGGACTGATAGAAAGCAATCCGGAGTACAAAGATTTCCTGTTCCTTACTGATGACCAGGTTCGCTATTCAGTATCCATAAGAATGTTTAAGGATAACCGTATTGGTGAATACACCATGGTGGCAGCAGGAACCAACTGGGAAGAGGTAAATGCCAAAACCGTAGGTATTCTGGATAATACAGATGAAATATTCTTTACAATATATCATACCGTGAAAAAAGAAACCAAGCATATAGTAATGAATCTGAGAAACATTGAACAGCGGGAAAATAAAACCACCCGAGTCTCGGTAGGGGTTAAATTCCTTGACAGAGACACTGCGGTCATTACCATTAAAGACCTGGGCTTTGGGGAATTTTTTGACAACAGTTACAGAATATGGGAAAAGGTAATTCAGTATTCGTAGCGGAAAGGAAGCACAATGGGAAAATTTATATTTTGTATCGGAAATAAAGCAAAATTTCCTTATACCTTCCACACAACCGGCGTCAGTGTGTATACCATGGAAGAGTTGTGCTACTATCTCTACCATAATATTGACACTCTTGAAGAAGACCTGTCCGACATGGCTCTTGTAACCTGGATACGGAACGAGCTTGGAATTGTGGACAGAGCGGACTTTCTGGAACAGCTGATGCAGAGAGGTGCAGGCTTAAAGGATGTGGTGGTTTCAATTTTCTGTAGTACGGATTATTACACAGAGGATGAAATAAATCATCTGATTAAGGAAATAGACGCACTTTATGACATGCTTCCTATTGAGCGTAAAAAGCGTCATGCCGATATGCTCATGAAGTTTAAAAAATACAGTGAAGCAGGCTTTGAATACCGCAGTATTATTGATGACAGGGGATTTGACCAGCTTAGTGTGGCAGCACAGGGAAATGTTTATCATAACGTTGCCGTTCTAATGGCGAAAAACGGCAGATTTCAGGCGGCATCCAGATATTTCGATACTGCTTACCAGAAAAACCATAACAAAGAAAGTCTGTGTCAGTACCTGTATGCTTTGAAGCTCGATGGAGACGAAGAAGCCTTTAACCGTGAAATTGCCGGTTATGCAGATGACGGCGAACTTATAAGGAGAATTGAAAATCAGTTTTATTTTGTTGAGGACAACCGTGAATATAATGCGGACTACATGAGCGTGCTGAAGCTCATGGAGGTCAGCGGAAAGGAATCTGATGAGGATTTCTGGTGGCTATTTGATGAAACCTTAAATAAAATAAAAAGAACCTACAAAGAAAATTAAGTAAGGCACGGCTGTCCGTGCCAAAGAATAAAAAGTTGAAACGGCGGGCGGAAATTCGCTTAAGGCCGTATGGAGGAAAAATGAAAGAACTGGCAAAAAATTATAATCCTAAGGATATTGAAGACAGATTGTATGAGAAGTGGGAGAACAACAAGTATTTTCATGCGAAGGTTAATCCGGAGAAAAAACCGTTTACCATCGTCATGCCACCTCCAAACATTACCGGACAGCTTCACATGGGTCACGCACTTGACAATACCATGCAGGATATTCTTATTCGTTATAAAAGAATGGCAGGATATGAAGCTTTATGGGTTCCGGGAACCGACCATGCATCTATTGCTACCGAAGCTAAAATTGTTGAGGCAATGAAGGCAGAAGGGCTTACCAAAGAAGAACTGGGTCGTGAAAAGTTTCTTGAAAGGGCATGGGCATGGAAGGAACAGTACGGCGGCAGAATTGTAAAGCAGCTTCGTAAATTAGGCTCTTCATGTGACTGGGACAGAGAACGTTTCACCATGGATGAGGGATGTAACAAGGCTGTAAAAGATGTATTCTGTAACCTTTACAATAAGGGACTGATTTACAGAGGAGAGAGAATTATTAACTGGTGTCCTCACTGCCTTACTTCCATTTCTGATGCCGAAGTAAATTATGAGGATCAGGCAGGTCATTTCTGGCATCTCCGCTATCCGTATAAGGATGGCAGCGGCTATATTGAAATGGCAACTACAAGACCTGAAACCATACTTGGTGATACTGCCGTAGCAGTAAACCCTAATGATGAACGTTACAAAGACTGCATAGGTAAAACCGTTATTCTTCCTCTTGTAGGACGTGAGATTCCGGTTGTTGCCGATGATTATGTTGAAATGGAATTCGGTACCGGTGTTGTAAAGATTACTCCGGCTCACGACCCTAACGACTTTGAGGTTGGACTTCGTCATAATCTTCCGGTTATTAATGTGCTTACTGAGGATGCAAAGATTGTTGACGATTATCCAAAGTATGCAGGCATGGACCGTTATGAAGCAAGAGAAGCAATTGTTAAGGATTTACAGGAGTGCGGTGCACTTACCGAAATCGAAGATTACAGCCATAACGTAGGCACATGTTACCGTTGCGGAACAACAGTTGAACCTAGGGTTTCCAAACAGTGGTTTGTAAAGATGGAGCCGCTTGCAGGTCCTGCAATTGAGGCAGTTAAAAACGGAGAAACCAAATTTGTACCGGAGCATTTCGACAAGACCTACTATCACTGGCTTGAAAATATACGTGACTGGTGCATCAGCCGTCAGCTTTGGTGGGGTCACAGAATTCCTGCATTTTATTGTGATGACTGCGGAGAAATGGTTGTAACAAAGGAAGATTCTGCTGTTTGTCCAAAATGTGGAAAGCCTATGAGACAGGATCCTGATACTCTTGATACATGGTTCAGTTCCGCACTCTGGCCTTTCTCTACACTGGGATGGCCGGAAAAGACAGATGATTTTGATTACTTCTACCCTACAAGCACACTTGTAACCGGCTACGATATTATTTTCTTCTGGGTAATCAGAATGATGTTCAGCGGTATTGAACATACCGGAAAAGTTCCGTTTGATACTGTTCTGATCCATGGCCTTGTAAGAGACTCACAGGGTCGTAAGATGAGTAAATCTCTCGGTAATGGTATTGACCCTCTTGAGGTTATTGATAAATATGGTGCAGACGCATTGCGTTTCACTCTGATTACAGGTAATGCACCAGGTAATGATATGAGATTTTACTGGGAGCGTATTGAAGCCAGCAGAAACTTTGCAAACAAAGTATGGAACGCAAGCCGTTTCATAATGATGAACATGGAACAGATGGGAGAGGACGGAAAGGTTGCATCTGTGGATGAATCCGCCCTTACCGATGCGGACAAGTGGATAATTGCTTCCTGTAATGATGTGGTTAAAGCTGTAACTGAAAATCTTGATAAGTACGAGCTTGGCGTTGCCGCTCAGAAAATCTATGATTTCATCTGGGAAGAGCTTTGCGACTGGTATATTGAAATGGTTAAGCCTCGTCTTTACGGAGATGATGCTGAAACTAAGAAAGCGGCAATCTGGACTTTAAGAAGTGTATTGACAGATTCCCTGAAAATGCTTCATCCGTATATGCCATTTGTTACTGAAGAAATTTATTGTACCTTAAAAGAGGCAGAAGGACTCTTTACAGAGGATACCTCTATTATGATTTCTCCTTGGCCTGTATATGATGAAGCTAAGAACTACGCTAAACAGAAGGAAGCAATCGACCTTGTTAAAGAGGCTGTAAAAGCAATCAGAACCCTCAGAACAGGTATGAATGTTCCACCTTCCAGAAAGGCAAAGGTTTATGTTGTTTCTGAAAGCAGTCATATCAGAGATGTTTTCCAAGGCAGCAAGGTATTCTTTGCTACACTTGGCTATGCTTCACAGGTAGAAATTCAGAGCGATAAAACAGGAATAGAAGATGATGCGGTTTCTACCGTAATTCCAAACGCAACACTCTACATTCCTTTTGCCGAACTGGTAGATATTGAAAAGGAAAAGGAGCGTCTGGCAAAAGAGAAAGCAAGACTTGAGGGCGAAATCAAGCGTTCCAACGGTATGCTTTCAAATGAGAAATTTTTAAGTAAGGCACCACAGGCAAAAGTAGATGAAGAAAAGGCAAAGCTTGAAAAGTATCAGGCAATGCTTGCACAGGTTGAAGAGAGACTTGTACATCTTGCATAAGGCTGTGCCGGAATCCTGTAAAAGTTCCGGAAAGACAGAAAAAGCTGTTTTTGTGGGATAAAAGAATATTTTTTAAAAGCAGAGACAGTAATTTGTCAATATCAGGCATATGGTATGGGCTTGCCCATACACTTAAAGTCTTGATTTTTGCTCCGGCGTTTTTTATCATTAGTTACACGGCGGCACACTTTTTTACAGGTTTGGAATCACATAAGGATTCTTTGACGCACGTGCAACATGGAGGAAGAGATGTTAAATTTTGAAGAAGAAGTTGCAAAGTTCACACCAAGTCTTGAAATTGAACGTGCCACCGAGGCTGTATATGACACAATGGGTCCGGATATTACGGACATACTGGATGAACTTTTAAGTGACAAAAAGGAGAAAAAAGGAAAACATGATTTGTCCTAAGTGTGGTTCAACAGTAACCGGTAAAATGACCGAATGTGCAAAGTGCGGTTACAATATTTCAGTGGATAGAAAAGCACATGAGCTGGCATGTTATTTCTATAACAAAGGTCTTGAGCGTGCCGGAATACGTGATATTTACGGCGCCATTGAAATGTTAAACCGTTCCCTGCAGTTGGACAAGGAATTAATTGATGCAAGGAACCTTCTGGGATTATGTTATCTGGAAATCGGAGAAGCAGGTCTGGCACTTAGTCAGTGGATTATATCAAAAAACATTAATGATTATAATCCTGTAGCAGACCGATACTTGTCCGTAATTGAAGGAAATCCTGTTAAACTGAATCATTATAAAACTGCAATCAGAAAATATAACAATGCCTTGGAACAGGTGCAGCAGGGAGCAGATGACCTTGCACTGATACAGTTAAAGCGTGCAGTTTCCAATAATCCGGATTATGTAAAAGCATGGCAGCTTCTTGCTCTGATCTATATTCATAATGAGGATTATGACCGTGCCAGAAAGTGCCTGAAGCGATGCATGAAAACAGACGTTGCCAATCCTGTATCCTTAAAGTATGTAAAGTATATCCGCGATATTAAGTTTAAAAGCTATACCATGGAGGATTCCACATCTTTACCGGATAAACCGGATGGAGATATACAGGAAATGCTGGAGGGAAAGGCAAAACAGCATCTGGTTCCAAAGTATAATTATTCAGAGGAAGGTCCTGATTACAGAGTGTTTATCAGTTTGGTGACAGGCATACTTCTTGGAATTATGGTGGTATACTTCCTTATAGTTCCGGGAGTGAAGCAGTCTCTTAACTACCAGCTTTTGAATAAAGACAAGCAGTATGGAGAAGAGATTTCACAGTATCTTGCCGAAATGGATTCCCTTGAAAAGGAAAATGCGTCTCTGCAGTCCAAAATCGAAATACAGCAGATGGAAACAGACAGCTATATTGCCCAGATTGAGGAACTGACAGATCAGAAGTATTATGATAATGTGCTGAAAATGGTGAAGTATTACTATGAAATCGGTGCAGATGGTAAGACTGATGATTTGGAATTGTACATGCTGAGACAGAAGTTAACTGCCATTACAGAGGAAGAGTTAAAAACCGATGCGGCAAAATATCTTTATGACATGGTGCTGAAGGAATATCCTGATGTAATGGAGGCTTCGGTTGCAGGTTCCGAGCTGTTTAAAGCAGGGAAAGGCTACTATGACAAAGAGGCCTATGAAGACGCAAATGAAATGTTCCTCCTGGCATATGGTGAATCCCCTGATAATGAGGAAAATCTGTATCTGCTGGGACGCACATACCAGTTAATCGGCAAGGATGCAGACGCCCTGACTTATTACCGTGAATATTTGAACAAATTCCCAAGTGGACAGTTTGCGGAAACGGTTAATCAGTGGGTTAATGCCATGGAATAAATTAAATATGATTTTACAAAGGCTGAAGGGGAAATTCCCTTTCAGCCTTTATTTT
>JBJEJI010000089.1:0-87591 GCA_051877895.1 Lachnospiraceae bacterium
TATGATTAATTTTTAATGAGTAAAGGGTAATAAAATGAAAGAGGATTTAAAATTTTCAAGAAAAATTTCTTGGAAATATTTACTGATCGGGGCTATTTGTGTTCTAATCGTCGGAGCCTTTCTGTTTAGCATATGTGAAAACGATTCTGATTTACCGGAAACCCCAATAGAAACTGATAACTTCTCCCTAAGAGTTTTCAATCGATTTTCTCATGCTCAAGTAGATAAATCCTCGGGAATAATAAGTTTTGAAGCATCCAGACCTACTTCGGCTCTTCAAATTCAGGATATGTCAACCAACAATACTGAGTTGAAGGCATATATAGATTTTTACAAGTCCATGCTTATTGAATCTTATGGAATAACGGAAAACGAAATCAATATTGCAGAAATTTCTGACAGCGGATACGACAGCTGCTACTATTTTACCTATCAGTATACAAAAGATAATACAGAATATATAGCATTGAATTACATGATTTGCGACGAGGGACAAGTTTTGTTGATAACCGAATCCGGTCTTCCCAAAAAGAAGGATGTCCTTGAGTCTGAAATTAAACTAATGGCGGACAGTGTTGAATATATTGGTTCTACACATCTGCCGAATGATGATGACTACCCTTTTACTGTTGCAAATGATTCAATTCGCATTACTGTGAACAAAGGTTTCTCCTGCCCAACTATTGCTAAAAATTTTTCCAGTGACAAATCTGAATATATAACAGACAGACCTCAAATTCTAATCGAATATAGATATGCTGACTCTTTTGACAAAGGAAGTACTTCCAGATTTACCATTTCTCTATCTGATAATCAGGATATCACTGTAGCAGAGCAGGCAGAAAACCTGCATAACAACTACAGTAACAATGATTCTTTTTATATTTCATCTATGTATGAAACAACGCTTGGAAATATTGTTTCCGCAGAATCAGATAATGATAAAGTATTAGACCCGAATATTGCTGATATTACAGCTTATATAGTACACTTAGACAGTAAAAAAATAAACCAAATTATAGAAAATATATATTTCGAAATAGACGCACAGATTTATTTATTAACTATTTCATATCCTCACAATGACGAGAAAACAAGAGATGAATTACGTGAAATCCTTTGCAGTGTAGAGTTTTTGACGGAGGAATAACACTAAAAAGTATATTTTTTTATCTCACAATTTTTTATTCCATACTCCGCAAACTCTTTGTTATCCATGTCATGGAAATAAGAATGAACCACTCTGGCAATCCCGTTATGGGCAACCAGAAGATAGGTTTTGTTATCTGACTCTATGCGGATATCATCCAAAAGATTATAAATCCTCTGTGCCAGATGCAGCATGGTTTCTCCGCTGCCGAAATGATTGATGAAACTGGACTTCATCTCAAGAAATTCCTGTCCGTCCCGTGGGGTAGATTCATATCTGCCGAAGTTCTGCTCCGTAAGTCTTGGCTCCGCCCTCATGGGAATGCCGGTCACTTCAGAAATATGCCTTGCTGTTTCTGACGCACGGACCAGAGGGGAATACAGGATTTCATCAATCTGAAAGTTTCCCTCCAGAATCATCCTGCCAAGCTCTGTCGCCTGGTCATGGCCTTTTTCCGTGAGCGGAATATCCGTTGCTCCGCAAATTTTATTTTCTACGTTCCAGACAGTCTGACCATGTCTGGTAAAATATACAATTCCCAAGAATCAGTTCCTCCAAACTTAATGACACACGCCAGATTGATGCAAATCAGTGCCATACAATATTTTCTCTATGCGAAAATTGCCATAAACAGGGTTCCTGTCAGCATGAGCAGCAAACCGAGAACTGCCTTTTTGGACAGCTTTTCCCCAAACACCAGATAGGAAAAACTTACGGAAACAAGAATACTCATTTTATCAATAGGAACAACTACGCTGAGAACTCCCGTCTGTATGGCATAATAATAACACAGCCATGATGCTCCTGTTGCAATACCGGAAAGGCAGATGAAAACCAATTCCCTTCTGTCCGTCCTGCGTACCTGCGAAAGTTTTCCCTTTGTACCGACAATAACCCATGCCATAATTAGCACTACAATGGTACGGATTGCTGTACCCAGATTGGACTCCACCCCTTCAATGCCTGCCTTGGCAAGTACAGAAGTAAGTGCCGCAAAAACTGCAGATAATACAGCATATAAAAACCAGCTGTGCTTTCCTTCTGTCTTTTTCACGTTTTCAGATACTGTAGCTGCCACCGGTTTCTTTTCTATCATCATTATTATGCCAACTGCCATAAGACAGGTACCCAGAAGTTTTACCGGAAGATTGTTATACTCTTTGAAAACAATTATGGCAAGAAGTACTGTTAAGATGGTACTGGACTTATCAATGGGAACTACCTTATTCACATCTCCCATTGATAATGCCTTAAAATAGCATATCCATGAAGCACCCGTTGCGGCTCCTGACAAAACAAGAAAAAGGAGGGATTTACCGCTAATCTGTCCAATGGTATCGGCAGAGCCTACAATCAATACCATTACCCACGAAAAAATCAATACTATTACTGTTCTGATAGCCGTTGCAACATCAGAATCGGTTTTTCTGATACCGCATTTTGCAAGAATGGATGTAAGCCCCGCGAAAAGTGACGAAAAAATGGCTGCTATAATCCACATATTATGCCTCCGAATCCAAAGTTTTTCTTCTGTTAAAGAATTACTATATTGTCTTTTTGGCTGCATCTAACACATGGCTTAACAATACAGAAGTTGTGACACCACCCACACCGCCGGGCACCGGAGTAACGGCTCCCACAACCGGCTCTACACTTTCAAAGTTCACATCTCCGCAAAGTTTGCCTTCCTCATTGACGTTAATTCCCACATCAATGACAACCTGTCCCGGAGAAACATAGTCTGCATTTACAGTGCCTGCATGTCCGGCTGCCACAATCAGTATATCTGCCTGCTTTGCAATTTCCGGCATATTCCTTGTTCTTGTATGACAGATTGTAACGGTTGCATTTTCTTTCATACACATCATTGCAACCGGTTTTCCTACTACCAGTGAACGTCCGATTACTACCACATTTTTGCCGGTCAAATCATAGCCGTAAAATTTCAGAATTTCCATACATGCCTGAGGTGTACACGGCGGATAACCTTTTGCTTTTCCGGTAAATACACTGCCTATGGATGCCTCCGTCATACAGTCCACATCCTTTTCCGGCTTCAGGGCGTTTTCGATTCTTTCAGAATCCAGTCCTTTTGGAAGGGGACGAAAAAGAAGTACTCCGTGAATGCTGCTGTCATTGTTTACTTCGTCTATTACCTTTAAAACATCATCTGTTGTAACTGTTGCGGAAAGCAGGAATTTTTCATATTCCACACCCAGTGTTTCACAACGCTTCACTGCACCCCTTTCATAGGAAATATCACTTTCATTTTCCCCTATGCGTATGATTCCCAGCTTCGGGCTCACACCTTTTTTCTTAAGCATGGAAACATCTGCCATGATTTTCTCATTTATGCTGGCGGTAACGCTCTTACCCAATAACAATTCTGCCATTTTATATATTCCTTTCAACTGTAGCTTTTACACTATAAAATATTTTCTCTGCTTTTTCTCCGTAAACTGAAATCATATTCTCAGCCTTTGCGTTAAGTTCATTTGCTTTTTCTCTGTCTGCCATGGAGCCGGTGTTAATAAACACATTGAGGGAAGCTCCCATAAGTGCGGAACGAAGCGCTATGGCTGCCACGCCTGCATCGGAAACTGCAAGACGGCTGCCCTTTGCCGCATATTCTTCCACCAGGTCGATGGCTTCGCAGCACACCTCCATGATTTCCAGTGGTACTGCAGATGCCGTAAGCAGTGCCTCTGCCATAACCCGTGCCTTGTATTCCTTTTCTTCCTCCGTTTCCTTTGGAAGGGAATAGGCTGCGGCAAGGGGGGAGAAGGCTTCTGCATCCTTATCGACCAATGCTGTCAGTTTATGGATTATCACTGCAGACTTGTCCATCAATCCCTTAATATTTTCCTCAACATCTGCATATTTTTTCTTCCCAACAGTCAGGCTTCCTACCATGTTTCCAAGTGCCATACCGATTGCCCCTATGAGAGCAGAGGCACCACCGCCGCCCGGCACAGGCTCTTTTGAAGCCAGAACTTCAATAAATTCGTTACAGGTTTTATCACAAAAGCTCATATATTCTATTTCCTCCTATTAATAATCTTTTGACTTTACACTTTTTCCTTTTCCAACTTCTACCATTTTACGTTATATATAAAGTAAAATCAAGTCTTGTTGTACAATCCCCAAAATCATGGTATGATAAAGAAAAGGTTATAAAAACAGTCAACGAATATGAGGTATTTTAATCTATGGATTCTACAAAATACTGCTACAATCCGGCATTTGACCCTTCCGCTTCCTGTGAGTGGATTAAAAAGACCCTACCCGACCATGCTCCCCTCTGGTGCAGCGTGGATCTTCGTGACGGAAATCAGGCTCTCATTACACCCCTTACAATTCCTGAAAAGCTGGAGTACTTTGCCATGCTGAAAAAAATCGGGTTCAAACAGATTGAAGTGGGATATCCTTCCCAGACCGGGGAGGAATTTCAGTTCGTCCGCAGGCTTATAGAAACAGACGTCATCCCGGATGATGTAACCATTCAGGTAATTTCCACCCTTAGGGAAGGAAGCATCCGCCAGACGCTGGAATCTCTGAAGGGATGTAAAAAAGCAATCCTTCATGTATTCAGCACACTTTCTGACTCTATGCTGGATATTGTTCTGAAAAAAAGCCGGAAACAGGTAATGCATGAAATTGTTGACCGTGTACTTCTGACCAAAAACCTTGTTCTGGCCTCAGGAATTAATCTGTCCATCCAATTTACTCCGGAAGGCTTTACCAACACGGATACAGACTACGCTCTCACCGTATGTAACGCAGTAATCGATACACTTATGCCGGAATTTAAGGGAAAAATAATTGTTAATCTTCCGGCCACCGTGGAAAATGAGCTGCCCCATGTTTTTGCTTCCCGTGTGGAATATATAAGCAAACATCTTATCCACAGAGAGCAGGTTGTCCTCAGTATTCATCCCCACAACGACATGGGCTGTGCCATTGGGGCAGGCTCTCTGGCTCTCCTTGCGGGAGCAGACCGGATTGAAGGGACGCTGTTTGGTAACGGGGAACGCACGGGAAATGTGGATTTAATGACGGTAGCTTTGAATCTGCTGACACACGGCATTGACCCCGGACTTGATTTCAGCGAACTGCCGGCCATTCGTGAAACCTATGAAAGACTGACAGGGCTTGGTGTTTTTCCAAGACATCCTTATGCAGGAGATCTGGTATTTACCGCACTGTCTGCCAGCCATCAGGATGCCATTGCAAAAGGGATTTCGGAATACAGAGGAAAAGGCAGGAAGGAACCATTTGCCGGAAGCGGCTATGCGAAGCACTGGCATGTGCCTTACCTTCCAATCGATCCGGAGGATATTGGGCGCACATATGAAAGTGATATCATCCGCATTAACTCTCTTTCCGGTAAAGGGGGAGTAAGCTATATTTTAAAAACCGGTTTCGGTTTTATTCTGCCCGAAAAAATGAAAGCCGTTGTTGCAGAAGCCATTAAGGATGTACTGGGAGAGAACCGAATAGAATTATCGGGAGACCGGGTCTTTGAAATCTTTGAAAACCGGTTTATTCATGCAAACCCGATCTTTTCTGTACCGGAATGCCATTTCCGCCAGACCGACGGTATTTTTGCCGACGTAACCATACGCCGTGACGGGACGGACTGCACCATTCTGGCAACGGGCAATGGTCGTCTGGATGCAACCAGCAATGCAATCAAACAATTCTTCGGCATTGAATATGAACTTTCCATCTATGAGGAGCATGCCCTTTCCCATGGTTCTGCTTCCGCCGCTGCCGCATACGTGGGCATTACTGCAGGCGGTATCATGCACTGGGGCGTGGGCACGGACTCCGATATTATCAAGGCCTCCATTCATGCCCTTGTAGTGGCGGTAAACAGTTATCTGTCAGGCATTGAGGTCATTGATCCCATGGAGCAGCGCATGATCAGTATTCTGAATTACATCCAAAATCACTATGCGGACATTTCCATGGATGAACTGTCGGAGGAATTCCATTTGACCAAACCCTATCTTTCCAAATACATCCGCCAGAAAACCGGTGAAACCTTTGGGGAAATAGTGCAGAACATCCGCATGAACAAGGCGTGCGATCTGTTAAGGGAAACCAATCTGACCGTGGAAGCCATTGCCGAAAAGGTAGGCTATCCTACCATTGAACATTTTAACCGGCTGTTTAAAAAACGGTATCAGGTGACGCCGGTAGGATACCGGAATAGACGATAGGAGGACGGTTGCTTATCCCACATCCTAATGGCGGTGGGTTTCTGCAGCCAGATTATATTTATGAAGAATTTATTTATAGAGGGGATTCAGGGAGCCGGAAAATCCACCCTGGTCAACTATCTTTCCAATACAGTTCCCGAATTCAGTGTCTGCCGGGAGGGAGATTACTCCCCCGTTGATTTGGCATGGTGTACCTGGATGTCAAAGAGTGATTATACTGCCGTCTTAAAACGCTATGAGTCAATCCGGGATGAAATCACAAAAAATACTGTCCGGGAAGGTGAACACTTTGTAATTTCATATACCAAAATCATTACGGATATTCCGAATTTTCACAGGGAACTGGAGAATTATGAGGTTTATAACGGAAGAAAGACCTTTCAGGAATTAAAGGAAATTATTTTTTCAAGATATAAAGTCTTTTCCCAGACAGGCTATCTGTTTGAATGTTCTTTTTTTCAAAACATTATGGAAGAACTGATGCTGTTTCATTTATTGAATGATCAGGAAATTATGGAGTTTTACCGGGAATTATATGGGATTATAAATCCGGAACAATTTTTATTACTGTATTTGTACAGCTACAAACCGGAGGAAAACATCCGAATCATTCAAAAAGAACGCTGTGATCATCGGGGTAATGAATTATGGTATCCGATGATGCTTCAGTATTTCATCCATTCACCATATGGGGAAAAGCACGGATGTGCTACTTTTGAAGATATGATAGCCCATTTCAAACACAGACAGGAATTGGAAGTGAAAATTATAAAGGAAATTATTGGTGATAGGGCAGTTATCCTGCCTACGAAAGAGTGGAGACCTGATGAAATAAACTCTTTTTTACATAATCTTTGATTTAAGTGGTGGGCTTTTTCAATACTCAAACAGTATTAATTACTCCACTCCCCATTTTCCCAGAACCCGGTTTTTTTCAGTTTCGCCACGTCCTGCAAAGACAGAAAATAATCTTCATACTTATGGTTGGGCTCATAAATCGTAACCTTTGCATAGCCCTTTTTTAACAGCAGGGCATTCAGCATTTCATCCTCCAGGTAAACATATGCCAGCAGTCTGTCGTACCGGTCATACAATTCCTCATCAAACTCCAGACTGACGCTTTTTCCCTCCAGGGTTTCTTTCATAAATTCTGACGCAATCTCACCCTGTGAGGTATTTTTATCTGCATCCGGATGTACGCTTTCGGGGGCATCGATTCCGATGAGCCTGATGGTAAAATTCTCTCCGTTACAATCAATCACAATCGTATCTCCGTCCTTTACCCTTACAACCTCATACAAACAGTCTTCCCGAATTCCTTCGGGAAGTTTTGAATCCAACGAAGACTCCCTGCTGATAAAAAGCAGTATGACAATAATGAATATCAGGACTGACGCCAACAATACTATGATTCTGCGGCTTCCCACCCTGCTGCATTTATTTTTCATGTATAACTCCTTGCATGTTTCCGGTCCTTGACATTCCCCATAGCTAAAGCAAGAGGTTTTACGACACATTGGATCTGACATTCTACTGATATGTTTCGTATGCCTTGACATAAAAGTGCATAATCAGATTTGTAATTCTCCTGCCCCAGAATTTCCGGAACATGTCCGTGTCCTCTTTTCTGCGGTTGTTATTATCAATAAAGGTCTTACTGGTGGCACCGTCGTGAATCCGGTAATAGGTCAGTGTTTTTGACGTATAAAGAAATGGCAGGTCCTTTTCTGCCAATTTAAGAAAAGTATCCCAGTCGATATTGAATTTCATGTCAGAAGTGAAGATATTATCTCCCAACAGGGTTTTATTGTACATGACACTTGGACAGCAGATGCTGTTTCCAAGGCTCAGCGTAGCTTTCCGTGCCCATCTGCGTTCCGACAGGAAGTAAAATTTCATCGGAACTCTGAGAAATGCCCTGATTCTGCAGTTGATGTCTGAGCATACCTTACCATTTTTTAAAGGTCTGTAGCCTGTATATGCCATGGAAAACTTTCTGCCGCGTCTGATTACAAGCCTCTCAAGGGTTATGGCATAATCCGGGTCGTACACGTCGTCCTGATGTGCCACGGTTACATAAGCGGTTTCTGCACTGTTATATGCAAAATTCCAGTCTTCTTTAATTCCGCTTTTTCCCTCTCTGATAAAAAGAGGAAGCTCATATTTTTCTGCCAGGTTTTTTATGTATTCATTGGGTGTTGAAGTACAAATAATTACTCTGGTTTTCAGACTCTGTCCCTTCAGGGAACGAATGCATGCTTCCAGATAAGGAGACTCTTTGTATGCACATATAGAAAATGTATGACTAAACCTCATGTATGCCCCCTCCGGCTTCCGACACTTATGGTCTGTAATGTAAATAATTCTGTGTATTCGTTCTGTGTATTGCTCAACCGTATTTATGCAGCTTTTTTATTTAATCAGTTCCTCGTCAACTATGTACCTTGGCCGCTGCTTTGTTTCCATGTAGATTTTCCCCACATACTCCCCAACAATTCCGATGCTCATAATCTGAAACCCGCCGAAGAAGCAGATTAAAACCATAAGGGACGGCCAGCCCGCAACCGTAACTCCGGTAAACGCACCGATAATAACATAAATCAGCATCAGAAAGCTGAGAAATGATACCAGAAAACCCACGGAAGTAATCATCCGGATAGGTTTAATACTGCAGGAGGTAATGCCGTCTATTGCAAATGCCCACATTTTTTTCAGCGGATATTTGGACTTGCCCGCATATCTCTTTCCTCTGGCGTACTCTACCGTGGCTGTTTTAAAGCCAATCATCGGCACAATGCCTCTCAAAAACAGATTGACCTCCTTAAAATTCTCCAGCTCACAAAGGGCTCTGCGGCTCATCAGTCTGTAATCGGCATGGTTATAAACCACCTCTACACCCATTTTTGCCATCAGCTTGTAAAAGGCCAGAGCGGTTCCCCGTTTGAAAACAGAATCTGTTTTCCGTGAATTTCTGACGCCGTAAACAATTTCCGCACCTTTTTCATATTCCTCAATAAAGCTGTCTACCGCATCAATATCATCCTGTAAATCAGCATCCATGGAGATTACAATATCCGCATATTCCTTTGCGGTCATCAGTCCTGCCATCAGAGCATTCTGATGGCCCTTATTTCTTGACAGACTGATTGCCGTCACATATTCATTTGACTCATAAAACCCGGTTATCAGTTCCCATGTTCTGTCCTTGGAGCCATCGTTTACATATAAAATGCGGCTTACCTCTGAAATTGCCTGACGACCCATTAACTGCTCCAGCTTTGCGCTCAGCCGTCTGGTCGTTTCCGTAATGACTTCTTCCTCGTTATAACAGGGAACGACAATATAAAGCGTTGGTATCTTTTTCTCGTTCATGTTCTCTCCACTTCCGCTTGGCGAAGTATCTCCCAAATCTGTGTAACTTCAGAAATATATATTCTGCAAAAATAGTATAGCTTTCTGAAATGAATATATCTGCCTGAAAGTTAAATTACTTCCTGTATCTTAATCATATTGGTGGTTCCGGCACAGCCTAAAGGCACTCCGGCGGTAATAACCGCAATATCTCCTTTTTCCAGATAACCCAGCTCCTTGGCTCTGCTGATTGCGTGGTCAAACAGTTCAAAAACCTCGGTCATTTCATCAATAACATAAGGATTGACACCCCAGGAAAGATTTAACTGCCTGCAAACCTTCTCGTCTGTGGAACCGCAGATTACATCACAGCTGGAACGATATCTGGAAATCATTCTGGCTGTGCTTCCCGATTTTGTTACCGTAACAATGGCTTTTGCGTTCAAATCCATTGCAGTGGTACAGGTCGCATGGGAAATGGCGTCGGTAATATTAGGATTTACCGGACGGTCAATGTTCTGGAAACGCTTGCGGTAGTCAATATCCGCCTCCGTTCTCAGTGCAATTTTAACCATTGTTTTAACGGATTCCACCGGATAATTTCCCGCTGCGGTTTCTCCCGAAAGCATAATGGCACTGGTTCCGTCATAAATTGCGTTGGCAACATCAGTAGTTTCCGCTCTTGTCGGTCTTGGATGTACCATCATGGAATCCAGCATCTGGGTTGCGGTAATGACCTGCTTCCCTGCATTGTAAACTTTTTTGATAATCATCTTCTGGATTACCGGAACCTCTTCTCCCGGAATTTCTACACCCATGTCGCCTCTGGCAACCATAATTCCGTCGGAGGCCTCTATAATTTCATCGATATTGCTCACGCCCTGGGCATTCTCTATTTTTGCAATGATTTTAATGTTCCTGCAGCCGTTAAATTCAATAAAATATCTGAGCTGCTTTACATCCTCTGCGGAACGAACGAATGATGCCGCAACAAAATCAACATCCTGCTGAATTCCGAATTTAATGTCAGCCATATCCCTGTCACTAAGGTAAGGCATGGAAAGTTCAACATTCGGCACATTCACGCCTTTCTTGTTTGAAACCTTTCCACCATTGTTTACCACACAAATTATGTTACGGTCCACAACATTTTCCACAGTCATATCAATCAGACCGTCATCTATAAGAATATGACTGCCCGGTTTAACATCGCTGTACAGATTTTTATAGGTTATGCTGACTCTTTCCTCATTACCCATTACCTCATCCGCCGTCAGGGTAAACCTCTGTCCGGACTCCAGAACAACGCTTCCGTTTTCAAATTCGCACAAACGGATTTCCGGTCCCTTTGTGTCTAAAAGAATTGCAACCGGCAGACCAAGCTCCTTTCTCAGCCTCTTTACCTCATCCATTCTCCGCTTATGCTCTTCATGACTTCCGTGGGAAAAATTCATCCGCGCTACATTCATTCCCTCCAGCATAAGTTCTTTCAGAACCCCCTCCTTATCGGTGGACGGTCCCAGTGTACAAATAATTTTTGTTTTTCTCATTGATTCCTCCATACAGGCATTATACAGCCCTCATTTCTATTATAACAGTTTTCCTTCAGTATATCCTTTTTCTGTGTACTCTTTTCTCACGTACTTTTTGTGTCATTTCCGTCCCGGTGGCTCAGAATACTACTCCACCGCATATTTACTGGAAAGTCCGAAATATTCCTCCATTGTTATCCAGTCACCATTATTGTAAAGCTTTTCTGCCAGCTCGGTTCCCACATATCTTAAATGCCAGCTTTCATATTTATAGCCGGTGATATCGCTCTTTCCCTTTGGATAGCGGATAATAAGTCCGTATTTCCAACAGTTTTCGTTTACCCATTTGCCTTCTGCAGTATCAGCAAAAGCATCGGTTACAGAATTTAAGTCAAAGCAAAGTGCACTCTGATGTTCGGAATGTCCGGCTCTTGCGGAAAATGTATCCGCTGCTTCCTTTCCGTCTCTTGCAACATAGTTGTTATAAAGACCTTCCTGACAGCCATAGGAACGATAGCCTGAACCAATCCACAGACTGAGACCCTCTTCTGCCGCTGCCGCCTTAATTGCCTGCCATGCATCCCATGTTTCATTGGTCATTCCGTCATAGGAATATTCCACTCCCTCAAGATCAACATGGGTATCTTCAGGAACATAATCCGATGGAAGTGCATAAGTCTTATTTACAAAAAGAAAGCCATCCACATATGTAATACCGTCAATAATTTCAATCACGAAACCCTTCTCCGTACGGGCTTTTAAATATTCTATGTCGGATGTAAGTCCAAGTGACGTCTCATCAATAATTTCCAACCCGTCATCCGGAATGGTCACTCCTCCCGATGCAGGTGTGGTGGCCGGATCCTTCTGTGAAAGGGAACCCGCCGGTGTCAGTTCACCAAAAACATGCTCATATGAATTGGGATCATCTGCCTGTCCTTTATTTCCTGACTTATTTTCCGAGTTGTTATGAACTGCTGCCACAACAATTACCACCATAAGAATTACAAAGGCAATTGCACCACAGACCCAGAGTTTAAATCTATCCATTAAAGATTCCTCCATGTACTACTTAATTTTATCCACATTCCTTTATAGTATAACACATCTTTATTTTCAATCAAAGAAAAACATTTATAACTTCCGTATTTGTATTAAAATAAATATTAAACAAAAGGCAACCACTTTGTTCTTGTGTTTTTATATGGCCCTGTGCTATCATAGAAAGCAACCGGACAAAGGTATTTTTCAACAGATATGAGAGGAAGACATGTACACCGAAAACCATATTGAATTTGATGATGAATTAATCAACCGTACCGGATATTACCTGTGGATGCACTCCATAAAATGCCGCCATATCCGTATTGGCTTCTACATTGCATTACTTATAAGCACCATACTGACAGTGATTGGATTTCTGAGACATCTGGTACTGCATACAGATTGGACCATGACGATAATATTTCTGATTCTGGATCTGCTTTTATTCGGAGCAGTCACCCTGATCTGGCCTCTGGTTTTCAGGACCAAGGTTATTCAGTCCATTCACCCCGAAGTTCCGCAGATAGTTACCATGGATGAAAATTTCATTAATCTTCACACTTCCATGTCACACCAGCAGTACAAGTGGTACAACTTTATCGACATGGAAGAGGACGAAAAATATTATTTTCTCTTTTCGCCGGATGTATATATCATCCTTTCCAAGGCTGCTTTTCCAAAGGGAGGGGAAGAAATATTCCGTTCCTTCCGCATTCCTGCAAGGCTGATAAAAGAGGCTGCCAGAGGCTCTAAAAAAGAAAAATATTTGATTTTGTTTACCCACGATTATCTTACTCCTTTGGTAAGCTTTTCTCATTCACTCTTTAAATTCAAAAACAATGAGCAGTAAAACAGCTGTTTGAGGCTCGCAAAACAAACTAATAATAATTATATTTTTTTACACCGGATTATCAGTCCGGTCAGGAGGTATTTATGGCAAAATACAGTATTGGTGTTGATTTCGGAACGTTATCCGGACGTTCCCTTCTTGTTAATGTAGAAACCGGAGAAGAACTGGCTTCTGCAACTAAGGAATATACTCATTCCGTCATGTCGGAGGCATTACCTTCCGGCAAAAAACTTCCACCTGATTATGCACTCCAGCATCCCATGGATTATCTGGAGGTTTTCACAGAAACTATTCCTGCCGTTATTAAAGAATCCGGAGTAGACCCTGAGGATATTATCGGTCTGGGTATCGACTTTACAGCCTGCACGGTTCTGCCTGTAATGCTGGACGGCACTCCTTTATGCTTTTTCGACAAATTTGAAGATGAGCCTCATGCCTATGTAAAACTGTGGAAACACCACGCCGCCCAGGACAAGGCTAATCAGCTTAATATGATTGCCGGCAAAAGAGGCGAAGCCTTCCTTTCCCGTTACGGGGGCAAAATCAGTTCAGAATGGCTTGTTCCAAAAATTTGGGAAATATATGAAGAGGCACCGGATGTATATAACACCTGCGATTACTTTATTGAAGCAGCAGACTGGGTAGTATGGCAGCTCACAGGAGTTCAGACCAGAAATTCCTGTACTGCCGGCTATAAAGCACTTTGGAATAAAAAGGAAGGTTATCCGGACAAGGATTTCTATGCAGCCCTTAACCCGGGTCTTGAAAATCTGGTGGAAGACAAATTAAACTGTCCTGTAACCCCTCTTGGCAACAAGGCAGGAACCATCTCACCTTTCGTTGCAAAGTCTCTCGGTTTAAGTGAAAAAACAAGCGTTGCTGTGGCAAACGTAGATGCCCATGTCACCATGCCGGCACTTAAAATAGACGGTCCCGGGAAAATGCTTGCCATTATCGGAACCTCTACCTGTCACATTCTTCTCGGAGAAAAGGAGATGTATGTTCCGGGCATATGCGGTGTTGTTGAAGACGGCGTATATCCGGGCTATTTCGGCTACGAGGCAGGACAGTCCTGTGTAGGTGACCACTTTGCATGGTTCGTCAACAACTGCGTACCTGCAGATTATTATGATGCTGCCCGGGAACGTGGAATATCCGTTCACGAATATCTCACCGAAAAAGCGGCTGTAAAGAAGCCGGGTGAAACAGGTATTCTTGCTCTCGACTGGTGGAATGGCAACCGCTCCGTGCTTGTAGATGTAGATTTAACAGGTGTATTCCTCGGAATGACTCTTGCCACAAAGCCTGAAGATATGTACCGTGCTCTCATTGAAGCCACAGCTTTCGGCACCCGCACAATCATCGACAACTATAACAGCCACGGCGTTCCTGTTACCGAGTTTTATGCTTCCGGCGGCATATCCCAGAAAAACGCAATGGCAATGCAGATTTATGCAGATATAATTAATCTTCCTGTTCACATCGGCGGCTCTACTCAGGGACCTGCTCTTGGTTCTGCTATTTTCGGTGCAGTAGCCGCAGGAGCTGAAGCCGGAGGATATGACCACATCTTTACTGCCGCAAAGGCTATGGGCAGCCTGAAAGATACCGTTTACTATCCGATTCCTGAAAATGTTGCCGTTTATGAGAAAATTTATCAGGAATATACACGTCTCCACGACTATTTCGGCAGAGGTGCCAATGACTGCATGAAACGACTGAAGAATCTAAAAGCAGAAGTAAGAAATACGGAGGAATCCAATGGTTGATGCATTAAAAGAAGCAGTACTGGAAGCCAATCTCATGCTTCCCAAATATAATCTTGTTACCTTTACCTGGGGTAATGTTTCCGGTATTGACCGTGAAAAGGGAGTGGTTGTTATAAAACCCTCCGGTGTTGACTATGACATTATGACCGCGAAGGATATGGTGGTAACGGATCTGGAGGGAAATGTTCTGGAAGGGAACTTAAATCCTTCCTCCGACCTGCCGACTCACCTTGCTCTCTATAATGCTTGGCCGGAAATCGGCGGTGTGGTTCATACCCATTCTCACTGGGCAACTGTTTTTTCACAGGCAAAGACCTCAATTACTCCTGCCGGAACCACTCATGCTGACCATTTTTACGGAGAAATTCCGTGCACCAGAGCAATGAAACCGGCCGAAATTCATGATGAATATGAAAAAAATACAGGTTTACTGATTGTGGATACCTTTAACAAACCGGGTGTTGGTAAAAAGGCCATCTCTCCAATGGACGTTCCGGCTGTATTGGTTGCAGGCCACGGGCCTTTCACATGGGGTAAATCCCCAAAGGATGCGGTTGTTAACGCTGTTGTCCTGGAAGAAGTTGCACACATGGCATATGACACCGCAGTTCTTCGCCACGATAATGATGTATATCAGGCAACTATCAGCAAGGAGCTTTTAGACAAGCACTACCTGCGTAAACATGGCCCGGGTGCATATTACGGTCAGAAAGACGGCAGACATAACTAGTATTGTCCATGTTACTTAGTCCTTACAAACATTTAATTCAGTATAAAAAGACCCCGATTCCTTAATAATAAAATACGGGAAAGAGTAAGAATAATCGCAGAAGGTTTTATAAATGTGTATTACGCAACATCTACTACGAAATTTGAATAACAGATTTCGTTTATTTACCATACTTTTAATATTAACAGCCCTGCTTGCTGCCCGGTTCGGAACTGTTTCTCATGCTCTGGCAGATGAAGCAGGAAGTCCTGCCCTTCCTATAACCGGGGGCGGTCCGGAAATCAGCTCACAAGGCGCAGTGGTCATGGAAATAAACTCCGGCGCAGTATTGTATGCCAAGAACGCTACCACTGCATACCAGCCATCCAGTCTTACAAAGCTGGTTACTGCACTGGTATGCAAAGAGCAGCTGTCCATGCGCGGTCTTGTTACCTTTTCTTCCACATCAGCCTCTCAGGATTTTCCCACAGCCTCTAACGCAGGCTTTAAAAATGGGGAGACTACAACAGTTGAAGAGGCAATTACCGGCATGATTATGTGTTCCGCAGATGACTGTGCTGTTGCCCTGGCAGAAACAGCCGGAGGTTCAATGTCAGGCTTTGCAGAATTGATGAATACCTATGCCTCAGAGCACGGATACCTCAATTCCAATTTTGTAAACTCCAACGGTGTACAGGCAGATGGTCACTATACCTGTGCCTATGATATGGCTCTTGCCGCATCGGAGCTTATGACTTCATCCCCGGAATTTAAAACTGCTGCAGGAAACACTTCTGCCACACTTTCATCATCCGGCGGTTCTCTTACGGAAAAAATAGTCTACAATACCCACCGTTTTATTAAAGGTACCGACAGCTATTCCTATTGTTATGCAGGGAAAACCGGTGGTACGTCTTATGGCGGTGACGGAACCTGGTCCCTCTGCACCTTTGCCACTTACAAGGGCATGAATCTGGTGTGCATTATTATGGGTGCTCCTTCTAACGACAGCACCTATGAAGATACCAAAGCCCTGTTTGATTATGCTTTTGAGAATTACGAAAGCAACCCGGCTTCAACTTTTCTTGCAAAATCCGGAACAGACATCGGCTCCTTATTTTCCGGCGAAGTTTTTATTGAAACCTCTACAAAAAGTACAATTTTTACAGACCCGGATGCGGTAATTATTCTGCCAAAAAACTCAGACAGTTCAAACATCACCAGTCTGGTAAGCTTTACACAGATAAACCGATTTACCTACGGCAACAATATAATAGGAAATATCCGTTTTTATTACGACCACAAGCTTTGCGGAGTCGCCGATATTCTTTTTTACAGCGAGAATGCCTCTATGGGACAGTCCGAATTTAACAAATATTTCCCGGACTTTCTTATTGACCCTGACAGTAACACTGATACAAACATTTACTCGGATTTTGGGAATACCGGAACAACGGAAAAGCAGGGATTTTTCTACAAAATAAAAGCAGGCATATACTCACTGTACACACCTGCCAAGTTTTTCTCATTTATTTGTGCCCTGTTTATCTTTCTTATAGGACTGCTGGTTATTTTCCTGATTTTCCCTGTTGAGGTGAAAAGAAAAGACCGGCTGTACAGACAGGACAGAGAAAGTTTCCGTAATTCTTCTCAGGGAGATGAGCTCTCAGAGGTCCGTGCCATAAGAAATTCTGATGTAGAGGACATGCACGAAATCCATTAGCGGACCACACAGAAAGCATTCAATTATTTGTTCCATACTATACACCCTACTCCACCGGCACAAGAATTACCGACTGCATCTCAACCTCACGGTCACCCTTTTGCTGAACCAGCATAAACAGATTAATGATACTTCCTCTGATTTTCAGTCCCTGAGCCTTTGCATCCTCAGTAATTTCTTTAATCTGTTCTATGTATCCGCGGCTGCAACAGCTCATAAGATAAACAAGGTTTTTTCCACTCATTTCTAAATCATCTGCATTTTTATATTTTGGATTGACCATGTTTACAGAAGCCAGGCTTTCAGATTCACATTCACTGTTGATTGAAATTCCTATTGGAAATTCGTACAATTCCTCCCTTTCTTTTCCGGTCTTGATTGCAGCCATGACTTCCTTACCAAAACCTTTTTGATCTTTATAGGTGTCAGGTGAAAAAGCAATTCTTCGTAAATATCTTTTCTTTCTCAGAAATGCCATGTGTCCCTTACCGGTATGCTCCTTTGACAACCCCTGAAAACCTTCTGTCAATTCTTTTAAATATATTTTTGCATCAACCACATCTTTTATTTTGTCATAAATAAGCGCTTTTTGTGTTGTAAGTATGTTTAAACGCCGTTCAAGATATTTATCATCCCATATGGTCCCCGGCCAGATTGTTTTTATCTGTTCCAGAGAAAAGCCTGCCTGCTTTAGACACTTTATGTTAATAAGTGTATATATCTGGGAGATTCCGTAGTATTTATATCCATTTTCCGCTACATACTCCGGTCTGATTATTTTAAGCTTTTCATAATGATTAAGAGCATTCCGGGTTATATTACACATTTTAATAAATTCACCGCTGGAAAGCAGATGACTGGTTACATCCCATATGTCAGACGAACTATCTTCTGTTCTCCAGTCTATTTTCTTCAACTTAACAAATTTGTCCTCTTCTGCTTTTTTTACCGGCACAATTATGAGTCTGTCCCCAAAGCGAACACCCTTACTGTTAAACGAGAAAATATTGGTCATTACATTAATATCTGCAACAGGCTCCAGCATATTTTCATTCATATAATCGCGGATTTCATCACAGGCCTCAAACACGGAACTTATATCTCCTACTCTGCGAACCGCAATACAGTCATAATAATCACACTCAGGAAGATATTTATTCCCCACACCCAGAGTAAAATTGCTGATTGCAAAAACAGAATTTTCTCCTTTTATAAAGTTCTCTTTTCGGAAATGGGTTATTAAAGGGAATGAACCATCCCTGAGATTGGAATACTGCTCAAAAATCACTTTATTACACATGGAATAGTATTCCGCAGAGCTCATACTTAAATCTCTGTCTAAATAATTTATTTTTAAAGAGCCCTTATTTTTAGCCTTGACGATAACCGGTCCGTCCTCCGTATTAAACTCATCGAAGAAATTAGTCAAATAAACCATTTTATCAATATATCTGTAATTTCTTATCAGTTCTTTATAGGTTGCACTTAACTTATCTTCAATCCTGAGGACTTCCGCAAATCGCATAATATAATTTTCACCGGTTTCCTCCTCAAAGCTTTTATCCAGATAGCTTTTTATTGAACGAAGGTCAATACCTGCGGTCTGAAAAGCTTTAATTAATATAATGGTATACCACTGAAACGGGTGATAATACCTGTCTCCTCTGGTATTTGTCCTTACCGGTTTCAGCAAACCCAGATTATCATAGTGAATGAGCGTATTTCTCGTAACGCCCGTAAGCTTCATAAATTCTCCTGTAACCAAAAGTCCAAACATGCCTTTTCCCTCCTTGAACTTTTCTAAAATACCAAACAGTCAGGTTTCTCTTGATTTTTATACTCTTCGATGTTATAAACTATATTGTCAAAAGCGAAAAAAATCAAGACTATGATTAATTTTTTTGCTTGGTTTTGGAGGCATTTATGAACAAAGAAAAACTCATAAACAACATTATCGACCAGGTTCAGGAGATGCAGCTTAAGCTTGGTTTTGCCAATGAAAGCGTATCTCTTTATTACCCGTATGATTCCATCCGCTTTCTTTTGGAAACTGACCTGGATAATTCTGCTCTGGCAGATACTTTAATAGATATTATTTCCCAACAGACTTTGGGAGAAATGCAATTAAAAGCAACAAAAAGCAGGGTTGTTGTTACACTTTCCCCTGCTACTGTTGAAAATATATATTTAAATTATCCGCCTTCGGATTTCCTGAAGGATATCATCGCTCTCTTTTCAGACCATCATGGTTTAACCATGGACAATGTTGCCAAAATCTTCGAGAAATACAGTCCGGATTATGTCAGCCTGAAAATGCCGGAAGACTCTGATTTTGATTATGTTTTCTATTTCAAAAATCCTGAAATCGACAGCTTTTATTACTGCGTAAAGGATGAAATAGGACATATTATATACCACAGGTTTATAGAAAGTGATTATAAGGCTTTGATTTGCTAAATAAGAGCTGTTAATTATACAATTCATCCCTGTCACCCATGATTTTTGCAAATAATATTCCAATGCAAGTGCTGAACAGAGTAGCAAGAAGTCCCACGCCTACAATAGCCGCAGGGTTCACGCTTCCGTACCGGCTGCGGTAAGCAATAATGTTAACCGGAATCAGCTGGAGGGATGAAATATTAATTATCAGAAAGGTACACATATCCGTACTTGCAGTATCTGTGCTGTACCTTTTTTCTTCTTTTTTTGTCAGTTTTCTTCCCTGTTTTTTGGCTTCCTCTTTTTTTCTTCTGCAATATTCCTCATGATTCTTTTTTAATTCCCGCATAGCCTGAAGGCCGCTTGGTGTTGCTGCCCAGCCCAGTCCAAGCATATTTGCCACCATGTTTGCAGCAATATATTCCGCCGCCTTCGAATCTCTTTCAACACCCGGGAACAGATACTCAATAGGACGACGAAGCAGACAAGTCAGCTTTCGCATAATCCCCACTTCTCTTGCAATCTCCATAAATCCACACCACAGTGCAACAATTCCAAGCATCCCTATAACCAGTTCCACAGCCTCGGTGGCACTGTTAATAATGCCCGTGCCAACCTGTTCCGCCCGATTCATGGCGATTCCATAGGCAACTCCAATTAATATCATACATTCCCAAAGATAATTTATCATACACTGTCCCATTAAGGATTTGTATAGTTTATGCAGTATAGGAAAATTTTTTGACTGAAACTTTATGCTGCACTCATCAAAACGGCAGCGGCTTATCTTTAGTTTTTATACATTATTAAAAATTTCTCTTGAACTAACAGATGGGATTGATTATGATATAGATGATTGTAATATAGATAATTATCACATTAGTAATTATATAGATGATAATATAAAAGTTATCCCTTGAATTGGAGGGCATTATGGATTTTTCTTTACAAAACAATGAAACATCTTCTCCCCGGACCATGGTTCTCCATGATCAGATTTTTTCCGTTGAAATCTTATATGGGCAGGTTGAAAAAGCTGCCCATGAGAAAAGTCTTTCTTCTACCCTGCAGGCACTTCCTCTCATGAAAAAGTACCACGAAGGACAAACCAGAAAAGGCCCGGGTAATGTTCCTTTCATTTACCATCCTCTGACAATGGCAGTTCATGCCCTTGCTTTAGGAATAGAAAATGACAATATTCTCTCTGCAATTCTGCTTCATGATGTCTGCGAAGACTGTGGAATTGCTCCTGATGAGCTTCCTGTAAATAAGGATATTCAAAAACTGGTGGATATTCTGACTTATACAGAGCTTCCGGGGGAAAGTGAAGACTCCGCTCTTAACCGCTATTTCAAAAGAATTTCCGAAAATACAGATGCAATGCTCATAAAAATAATAGACCGGTGCAATAACATTGCCTCTATGGCAGCTGCTTTTACACCGGAACACATGATTTCCTATATTTATGAAACGGAGAATTATGTACTTCCCCTTTTAGAAGATTTAAAAGAAAACGGTAAATACAATAAAATTACCTTTGTTTTAGAATACCACATGCTGAGCATACTTGAAAGCCTTAAACATATGATTGCTCTTCTTGGCACTAAAAATTCCTAAAGGTTTAGGAGCATGGCATAGATTTCTCTTTTTCCAACACCTCTGTCAGCCGCAACCGCTTTCATGGCTTCTTTTTTGTCCATTCCTTTATCGAGATAAAGCTGCATATGCTCTTCTATATCCATCTGTTCCCAACGGGCAACGCTTTCCTCTTTAATTTCTTTGCGTGATTTTCCCTCAATAACCAGAACATACTCACCCTTAGGTTCATTGGCTTCATAATATGAAACAGCACCATTAAGGTCGGTTCTCAGCACGGTTTCATATTTTTTTGTAAGCTCCTTAACCACAGAAATCTGACGGTTTCCAAGCGTTTCTGCCAGTGTCTGCAGTGTTTTAATCAGATGATGCGGAGCTTCATATATAATTATGGTTCTTGTTTCATTCTTTAACTCTTCCAGAATTTCTGCACGTCTTCTCTTGTCCGAAGGAAGAAAGGCTTCAAAAGCAAAACGTCCGGTTTTCTGTCCGGAAATAGCAAGAGCCGAAACACAGGCACAGGCACCCGGAACTATGGTGACATTTACACCTGCCGCATGGGCCATTGCCACAATTTCCTCTCCCGGGTCAGATATCCCCGGCATTCCGGCATCAGTAATCAGGGCAATATTCATTCCGGACTGAAGCTTTGCAATCAGTTCATGTGCCTTTTCTATTTTGTTAAACTCATGGTAACTAGTCATGGGTGTTTTTATTTCGAAATGATTTAAAAGCTTTATGGAATTTCTGGTATCTTCAGCAGCAATTAAATCTACTTCTCCAAGAACACGGACAGCCCTGTAGGTCATGTCCTCCAGATTTCCAATGGGTGTTGCCACCAGATAAAGTGAACCGTACATATATCCCCCATTACGTTTTTTCTTTTTACTCAATATCCGTAAACTGTCTTGATTTCGTCACTGTAAACTCCCGGTTCGCTAAAAACAATTACCGGTTCTTCCACAATCAGCTGGCGTCCGCCGCCTTTTACCGCTTCGATTAATACCATGTTCGGCTTTTTATCCGCAAAAGGCTGGACAAATTTCATTCTTTTTGGCTCCAGACGGTTTGCGGTCAGCTCAAGCATAATCTCAACAAGCCTTGAAGGTCTGTGAACCATAAAAAAGTGTCCGCCTTCCTTCAAAACAGCTGACGCCTGTAAGCAGACATCCTCTAATGTACACAGAACTTCATGTCTGGCAATTGCCTTTGCGCTTTCAGGGTTTGCAAGTCCTTTGCCAAAGGGCATATATGGCGGATTGCAGGTTACAACATCCATGCTGTTTCTTCCGTAAACTTCCGAAGCTTGTTTTATATCTCCGACTTCCACCGTAATTCTCTCCGAAAGTCCATTGACCTCCACACTGCGTTTTGCCATATCCGCACTTTCAGGCTGAATTTCCATGGCATATATATGCTCCGCAGGAGTTTTAGCTGCCAGAAGGATAGGGATGATTCCGGTTCCCGTACACATATCAAGAACCTTTCCATCCGGTTTCACACGAGTAAACCCTGATAACAGAACCGCATCCATGCCAAAGCAGAATTTTTCCGGATTCTGGATAATGTGATATCCGTTCCTTTCAAGGTCATCAAACCGCTCTCCCGGCTTTAAAACAGAAGTGTCTATCATATATTTCTCCATTCGCCAAACATCTTTCCCCGAAGTACCTTTTAAAGATTTTTCCCGACGAATTCTAAATTAATCCTCTAAGTGATGACGTTCCTTCTTCTCTAATGCGTCGAGCTTACGAATTTCTGCATCATCATTTTTGCTGAAATGCATTTTTCTCGGTTTAAACTTCAGGTCCTTAACGGAAAACTCTTTAACCTCTCGCAATTCTTCATTATCAATGGCATCCTCTTCCTGAACCAGAACCTTAACAGTCTGTTTCAAAACGGACACACTTACCACTTCTCCTTTTTCTCCTGTGTTGGAAGTCACAAAATCACCTACACCCGGAAGCTTGCTGTTTAAATATTCATATGCCGCCTCTTCATTGGTAAGACAACACATAAGTCTGCCACAGTTTCCGCTAAGCTTTGTAGGATTAAGGCTTAAGTTCTGTTCTTTTGCCATTTTTACGGAAACAGGACTGAAATCACTAAGATAGGTGGTACAGCAAAGTTCACGTCCGCAGATACCAATTCCACCAAGCAGCTTTGTTTCGTCTCTTACACCAATCTGTCTTAACTCAATTCTGGTACGGAAAACGGATGCAAGATCCTTTACCAGGTCTCTGAAATCCACACGTCCGTCTGCGGTGAAGTAAAATAAAATCTTGTTTCTGTCAAAGGTATACTCACAATCCACAATTTTCATTACCAGACCATGTTTTTTGCACTTTTCACAACAGATTTCCATAGCCTCTTTTTCTTTTTCACGGTTTTGTGCATAAGTCTGGTCATCTTCCGGTGTAGCCGGTCTGATAATCTTCTTAAGCGGAGGAACGATTTCCTCCTCCTTAATCTGTTTTTCTCCCAGAATTACAAAGCCGTACTCTACGCCTCTGACTGTTTCCACAATAACATGATCTCCCATCTCAACGTGAAACTCTCCGGGACTGAAATAATATACCTTTCCGGTTTTTCTAAATCTGACACCTATAATTGTAACCATGTTTTCCTCCATTCTGAAGCGGTTTCACTTATCAATTCATCCCACAACTTAAGTTATGACTATAAAACTCAACTTAATAAATCCTATCTAAACAATAACAAAAAGTTCTCGAAACTTATTTCCGTGTTTACGTTGCTCTCAAGTCTGCCTTCCAAAGTGTCTGCTCCTTCAAGCAGTTCTTCCAGACGTTCATAACTTAACATTTTCTCCTGTGCTTCCAGAACTCTTTTTTCTTCACTGAACATACAGCGTTCATTTTTTCCCACAGATTTGATATAAAGTATATCTCTTATCCATATACGGAACAGTCTGATGAAAAAAAGAATCTCTTCTTTCTCCTTAGCCCATTCACCGGATGTAACAAACACAGTTTCCGAATCCAGCTTACCTATTTTTCTAAGCAATTCCAAACTCCGTTCCCGTCGTTCCGAAAATTCTTCACTGTCCACCCAGCGAAGTGCCAGCCCCGGGCTGCCACCTGAACATGCTGCTGCCAGTTTCGCCTGATAATCCGGTACATGCTTTTTGCCAATAAGGAATTTTACAATTTCATCACGTCCTGCCGGCAGAAATGGCAGGGCAATGCTTCTTGAAAGAATTGTATCAAGAAAAGCATTGATATTATTGGAAAGAAGAATTATTATCCCATATTCCGGAGGCTCTTCCAATGTTTTCAACAGTGCATTCTGAGCCTGCTCATTCATGCGCTCTGCCTCGTCCACTATAAAAATTTTATATTCCGAGCTGTAAGGTTTAATCTGCATCTCATTAACCAGCTGGCTACGGATATCATCTACGCCGATAACGGATTTTTCATGAGTCACGCGGAAAACATCCGGATGATTTGCCGTTTCAAACTGCAGACAAGAGCGGCATTTACCGCAAGGCTTATTTCCCTCCCCCATGCAAAGCAGTCCGGCCGCAAAAATATCTGCAACCATCCGTTTCCCACAGCCGTCCTCTCCATAAAAGATATAGGCATGGGATGGTTTTTTCCGTGTTATGGCATTTTCCAGATGATTGATAATACGTTTATGCCCTACTACTTCACTGAACTGATTCAAAGCCGCCTCCCCGGATAACCGCAACTATTTCATCAACGCAATCATTTATATCCCCATTGTTTTCAAAACGTCTGTTAATTTCCAGACGTTCAAGCAATTCCGGAGAAAAATCCTTTTCGTCTGCAAGATAACGTCTGCATACCTCGGCATATGAAGGCTTCTCCTGCTTTTCTTCTCTCTGTATGGAACGTTTCAGTCTTTCTCCGTCAGCAGTTTCAATATAAACGGGAACAACATTGTCTTTTCCAAAATAATCCCTGATTTTCTCATAAGCCTCAAGGGTTACAATCAGGATACTGTCATGGGAAGCGGTATCAATCTGACCATCATCACAGGTAAAATAATACCACGGCCCGGCAACCGTATTATAACAACGGCTTTCAATGACCAATCCCTTAGTTTCCAGGTCCTTCATCTGCTCTAAAGTGACAAAGTGGTATTCCACACCCTGGGTTTCACTGACCCTCTGCGGTCTGGTTGTATATCCCACCACAGGCTTAAGGTTTTCACCACACTTTTCGCATACTGATTTATAGATATGATCCTTGCCCGTGGCACTTTTTCCCATTACCAGATAAAGCTTACCCAAAATCATCCCTCCGCAAGCACATCAATGCAGCCTTCGTAAACACCGTTTACCTCATTTCCCGCTGCCAGTGCTCTTTTTATATAGTCCATACTTTCTTTTGATATATATTCTCCCGGCACAAGCACCGGAGCACCCGGGGGATATACTGAAATCATTCCACCGCATACCGGACATCCTTCCCCTTCTGCAGGAAGTAAAATGTCATTATGCTCTGCCTCACTAATTATTTTCTCTATAATCTCAAGATCCACTGCTTTTTTAGAAAATCCTTCCGCTTCGGCAGGAGTACAAAATGCTTTTCCGCCCTTTGGAGGATATATGGAGCCCTGTGTATCCTTCATGGAGTCTGCCGACTTTTCTGAATATATTTCACTGAGCGCATCTGAAAGTCTTTCCATGCCCTCTGCGGTATCACAGATGCTGGTCATGCAGAGACAATAATCCCCGGCAGACATCTCAGACATTATTCCATAATTATTTAACAGTATATCATAGATTTCTCCACCTGTCATTGACAAGTTTCTTCCGCAAATCAGAATTTTGCCCGGATCAATACTGTAATCTCCCCTATTATTTCCTTTTTCGCATGCCGGTCCTTCATTTATGCGGCCATCCTCCAGCAATCCCGGAAAATCCTTTTTTGCCCTAAGATAAAAGGTTTTCAATCTGTCATAATAATCCTGAAAAAGCTGTTCCCTGTTACTGTGGGTGAAACGGATACAGCTATCAATTGATGCCATTAACACATAAGATGGAGAGCTGCTTTCAAAAATCGACAAAGCATGTCTTAATTCCTTTTCTCCCACACGCTCACTCATTCTGTGGAGTATAGCAGTCTGTGTCATTGCCGGAAGAGTTTTATGAAGACTCTGAACCACCAGATCAGCCCCTTGATACATGGCACTTTCCGGAAAATATTTCTCTGCCATGGTTCCCACGGCAAAAGGCAAATGTGCACCATGAGCTTCATCTACAATCAGAGTCACACCCTGTTCATGGCACATATCTGCAATACTTTTTATGTCACTTACAATTCCGTCATATGTAGGGGAAGTGATGATGGCTGCTTTTATGTCAGGCTCTGCATTTAACACCCTTAAAACATCTGCCGGAGCAATATATCCCTGTTCACCGTACACATATACCGGAACCAGTTCCCTGACCACAAGCATGTTATAGACACTTTTATGGCAGTTTCTTGCAACCATCACCTTGTCCCCCTTTTTAGTTGAAGCATATATGGCTCCATGAAGGGCAGAGGTTGCACCATTAATCACATAAAAACTGTCAAGGCTTCCGTAAATTTCCGCAGCATTATCCATACATTCCTTCAACAGCCCCCGGGGATGGTGAAGATTGTCAAAACCATCTATCTCCGTCAAATCTATCTTGTAATCCGGAAGAAGACATACATTCCTCTTATGCCCCGGCATGTGCATGGGATATTGATTCCCATCGGTATATTTTTCCAATTCTTCTAAAAGGTTCACCTGATATTCTCCTTATGCTTGTCAGACTCGCAAACGCTCCGCTTTTTGCTCGTGGTTTTTATATACAAAAAAAGACCTTTCCCAACGGCTAATCCGTCAAAAAAAGTCCCTGATGCACCGCCAGGGGCTCGAACCCTGGACACCCTGATTAAGAGTCAGGTGCTCTACCAGCTGAGCTAGCGGTGCGAATTATTAACTTTACAAACCCCGCATTTCACGGACAATGGGTATTATATTCCATTATCTTTCAAAATGCAAGTCTTTTTTTCACAATTTTTAAGTTTTTTTTAAAGTATTTCTCTTTCTTTTGCTTTTTATCTTCAACAATGCTATACTTGAAAATTATAGCACGAATTTTTTTCAATGAAAGGAATCTCTCAAATGAACTTGTGTGAAAGAGTCCGCTATCAGGTAACCTGGTACTATTTTGCTTTGATATTTTCAGTACTTCCACTTTTCTTTGTAAATATGTATTTCAACATATCACAAGAGAAATGGCTATGCTTTATTTTATGTTCTGTTGTTTATTTTTTTATTATGGTCGTTTCTTATATATTTGATGACAACGGTCTGACTCATCTAAAATCCCTGTTCAAAAAATGGGGTATTACTGAATATGCCATGCTGGTCTTTCTGATCGTGACTATCATTTCGACGATTTTTTCAGCAGATCCTTTTTCTTCACTTACGGGAGATGAAGCCAGGTATAATGGTCTTTCAAATATTATTGCATATTTTCTGATTTTTATTCTGGCAAGACGCTACCATTATAACAACAAACCGCTGGTTATATTACTTTGCGGCATTGGTGCTCTGGTCAGCATTACCGCAGTATGCCAGTATCTTACCTGGGACCCGATAGGAATGTATAATGGCGTAACCGTTCAGAGTGTGCACCGCATGATTTCCACCATCGGAAACAGAAATATATATGCCAGCTTTCTTTCTATGATACTGCCTCTGACAATTTACCTCTATATTTCCGGTGACACTCTAAAAAGAAGAGTCATTTACGGCATTTTCCTTGCCATTGGTTTTGCAGGAGCAATGGCAGGCAACAGCGACAGCGTATATATCGGAGTGACAGCCGGTCTGATTATAATGATTTCTGCAGGCGGACTTTCAGCAACTAATTTAAAAAGAATTACCGGTGCTCTTGCCTGGGCAGGTCTTGGTGACTATCTGATTTTAACTGCCGCTCATATACTCAGAAATAAGGGTGCGGACATCCGTCCAAGCCAGGGCATAACCGCTTATTTTACCAATCACACTTCTTATTTACTGATAATTTTTCTCATATTGGCAGCCATTTCCGTGCTGATGAATTGCTTTCATAAGGCTCAGATTACTGACAAACCTGCTTTCGGGAAAAAGTTCAGGATTGCCTCTACATCAGTGCTTATTACCGGAATAACGGGTTTTTTCATCTGGGTTGCAGCCAGCTTTCCGTTCCCTGACGAATTCGGTAGCTTCCGTGGGTTTATATGGCGCCTTGCAATGAAAGACTTCAGCCATCTGCCTACTTTCAAAAAGCTGTTTGGCTACGGTCCGGAAACCCTGCTAAACATTTACAACCAAAAATATCACGATGAAATGATTGACATAACCGGTGTGATTTACGATAACGTTCACTGTGAGCCTATGGAATATCTGGTCACCACCGGCATTCTTGGCTTTGCCGCATATATGATTTTGGTTGTCAGCCTGATTGTGCGTCTGTACAAAGCCACCGCTCATGACAAGAATTGTTATTTATATCTGATTCCTGTCTTTGCCTACTTTGCACAGAGCTTCGTAAACATTGCACAGTCTGCAACCACTCCACTGTTCTTTATTCTTATGGCCATGGGAAGCGGATGTCTTCAGCCCGAAAAGGTTACAAGACTGTGCGCAGAGGATGAGTTTACGGCAGAGGAACTGCTGGAGGATTAAGGATTCAAATTCGCAAACGCTCCGCTTTTTGCGCTTAACAAAAATGTTTATCTTAGATGGAGAAAATAGATATGAGTATAATAACAGAAGAAATCCGCAGGGAACTTTTCTCACTACAGGATGAGGGATATAAAAACTTCCAAAGCAAATTAATTCCTACGGTAAACCCGGACACCGTTATTGGTGTTCGAACTCCCCGGCTGCGTAAACTGGCAAAGGAATTTGCGGGAAGAGGAGGCATCGATGCTTTCCTTAGTGAACTTCCACATACCTACTATGAAGAAAATAATGTGCATGGATTTATAATAGAAACAATTAAAGATTATGATTCCTGTGTCAGGGAATTGGACCGTTTTCTTCCATATGTGGATAACTGGGCAACCTGTGATTCCATCCGTCCAAAGATTTTTGCCAAAAACAAAGACAGGCTGATTGGTGATATCACCCGCTGGATAAATGCCACTGATACCTACACAATACGCTTTGGAATCGAGATGCTCATGACATTTTTCCTGGACGATGATTTCAAACCTGAATATGCGGAGATGGTTGCCGCAATTCGTTCAGAAGAATATTATGTAAATATGATAATCTCCTGGTATTTTGCTACCGCACTTACAAAACAGTATGATGCAATACTTCCATATGTTGCGGAAAACCGTCTGGATACGTGGACTCATAATAAATCCATACAGAAGGCACTTGAAAGCTATCGCATTTCTAAAGAAAAAAAAGATTATTTAAGAACTTTAAAAAGGCGGGATTCCCGGTAAAGGAATTTCCGCCTTATTTTTTCAAAATTTTAAATTTCCTTTTACATAGTCCCGTCTTCACCCTGTTTCGGAGGAACTGCCACAAGCCTGCAGATAGGATTTCCCTTTGCTGAAAACCTCTCCTCATATTCCGTCATAATATTTCCTTCATTATACGGGCTGTTATGCAAATCAAAGGTTACATCTTTAAGTTCCCAGCCGGCTTCTTCCACAGATTCAAGACTGAAGCGGAACAAATCCACATTATCGGTTTTAAATGCCACATAGCCCTCCGGCTTTAAAAATGTTTTATAACGGGCCATGAAACGTGTACTGGTAAGTCTTCTCTTGGCATGTCTGTCCTTCGGCCAGGGGTCCGAAAAATTCAGATAAATTCTGTCCACCTCATCTTTATCAAAGAGAGTTTCAATATCCTCTGCATCAAAGCGGATGAAAAGAAGATTTGGCAGTTCTGCCAGTTCCTGTTTTTCAACTGCACGGATGAGAACCGAAGAAAACTTTTCTATTCCGATATAATTTATGTCCGGATTCTGTTCAGCCAGCTTTAAAATAAACTGACCCTTTCCCATGCCTACTTCAATATGAAGAGGATTATTGTTTCCGAAGCTCTCTCTCCATTTTCCTTTACGGTCCTCCGGATTCTGTACAACGAATCTGCTTTCTGCTATTTCATCCCTTGCTCCGGGTATATTTCTCAGTCTCATTTATCCTCCAATTACCATTTTTCCTGCATTTTCTGCATTTCTGCTGCTTTTTTCTCTGCTTTTTTCTCCGCATTTTTTCTGCATTTCTGCTGCTTTATACTGTTATTTCAGCTTTGTTTCTCTGAACCCGCTCCGCTTCTTTCATAAAAGAATGTTACCTGCTGGTAATATCCTGCATTAGGGTCATTCACCCACAATGGGGGCTGTCCATCATAGTGATTTTCAAACACCTTTTTCATCCATGTATCCACCGGGCAGCAATCCATATGATGCATGCCGAACAGAAGAATACAATTTGCCACCTTGGCACCTATTCCGCATATGTCCGTAAGCTGACCATAAGCCTTTTTCATATCGGAATCAAAATCAAGCTTTCTGTTTCCGTCATGTAGCTCTTCAAGCAGCGTCACCAGATATCTGTCACGATAGCCAAGTCCGCATTCTGAAAGACGGGCTCTTTCTTCATACAGTTCATCTGCATCCGGAAAGCTTTCTCTTCCGTTTCTTATGGCATTTAGGGATTTTGTAATCCGGGGGATATTATTATTCTGGCTGACAATAAAAGATATTACCGTTTCCCATAAATCCTGATTAAGTATGCGAATTCCTCTGCCGTAATCCAGAGCCTCATTCAGGTACGGATCGGCAGGAAATGCTTTCTCTATCTGACCGTAATCTGTTTCAAGATCAAAATAGTGCTCCCAGTATACCTCATCCTCCGCCGGGCATTCAAAGAGTGCACCATAATCGGTCTGTGTTGCATTAAGCATATGCTTTCCGCTGACAATTCTGTATTTTCCGGGTTCAGTCACATTCCAGCCCATGAGTACCTGTCCGCTTTCATGGATTTTTTTCAAATCCAGATGTGAACATCTTATTTCCTTCATCTCTGTCTCCCTGCCAATAACACTATTATCTGCTTACTTTTCTTCTATTTCCATGTTTTCCACATAGAATTCCCTGCCGGTGTGCATGTCATATTCCAGACTGCCACAGCCGGGACATGCCACGTCGCTGCCGGAAAGGTCCATTGGGAAAATTTCCCCACATTTTCTGCATCGAAAACTGATTGGCAGCTTTGTAATGTTAAGCTTAGCTCCCTCAAGCGGCGTACCTTTTGCCAGCTCATCCATATATTTCTGGAGCCATGCCTCCTCGTAATCGTTCATGCCGCCCATAACCAGATTCACTGCCCTTATGCATTTCATGGTATTTTCATCAAAGCGGGTAAGAACTGTTTTTACAAGACTTTTTGTAATGGATAACTCATGCATATCGCTTACCAGGAAATCAGTTCATAACCATCTTCGGTTACAACCAGCTGTACTTCCCACTGTGCGGAAGGAGTCCCATCCTCAGTGTAAATTGTCCAGCCGTTTTCCTCATCCTGAACAATATCCGGATCACCCATATTAACCATAGGCTCAATTGTAAACATAAGTCCCGGCACCATTAACATTTCTGTGTTTGGACGGCTTACAAAGCTTACCCATGGGTCCTCATGGAACTGAAGTCCGATTCCATGTCCGCCGATTTCGCGTACTACAGAATAACCGCATTCCTTACAGAACTGATTAATTGCATTGCCCATATCTCCCAGACATTTCCAAGGCTTAACCTCTTTCAGTCCGATTTCAATACTCTTCTTTACATCTTCAACCAGCTTTTTCTTTTCAGCACTTACGTTACCAATCATGAACATTCTGGAAGAATCGGAATAATAACCGTTATAAATAGTAGAACAGTCTACATTAATAATGTCACCATCCTTAAGAATTTCATTTTCATCAGGTATTCCGTGACAAACTATATCATTAATTGAAGTGCATACGCTCTTTGGGAAGCCCTCATAGCCAAGTGGTGCAGGAATTCCTCCCATTTCAAGTGTTTTTTCATGAACCAGTTTATCGATATCCGCAGTGGACATACCTTCATGTATGTTTTCTCCAACATAATCCAAAACCGCAATGTTGATTTTTGCACTTTCCTTTATCTTTTCAATCTGCTCAGGAGTTTTAATCAGCTTATGGGAAGGAACTTCGTATCCCATTCTTTTATATTCCTTCAGCTTGTTATCAAAGCTTTCATGACAAACCTTATATTTTTTGCCGCAACCACACCAGCACGGATCATTTCTTCCGATTTTTAACATGTGAAACCTCCAATTCGGGATTCTGTTTTTATTTTTGAAGCAAACTCCCGCTCCTTTTGGAAATGGATAGTATGCCTATAACATTTTACGACCTGTTCCTGTCTAATGCCACTTATTACAGTATACCAAATTTAAATTTAATTGCAAGCATGGTATTATTCTAATTCAAAAGCACCTGTATAAAGCTGATAATATGTTCCCTTCTCTTCAATCAGCTTCTCATGATTTCCCCTTTCAATAATGTTTCCGTGGTCTAATACCATAATCACATCTGAGTTCTGCACTGTTGAAAGCCTGTGTGCAATTACAAAAACGGTACGTCCGTTCATAAGATTATCCATACCATCCTGAACCAGGGCTTCTGTTCTTGTATCAATAGAGGATGTTGCCTCATCCAGTATCATAACAGGCGGATTGGATACGGCCGCACGTGCAATGGATATGAGCTGACGCTGTCCCTGTGAAAGACCGCTGCCGTCTCCTTCCAGTACAGTTTCATAGCCCTGTGGAAGCATACGTATAAATCCATCCGCATTGGCAAGGCCGGCTGCGGCAATACAATCTTCGTCTGTTGCATTTGGATTTCCGTATCGGATATTTTCCATTACTGTTCCGGTAAACAGATTAACATCCTGAAGCACGACGCCAAGGGAACGTCTCAAATCCGCCTTCTTTATTTTATTTATGTTTATTCCATCATATCGGATTTTTCCGTCAGCAATATCATAAAACCGGTTAATCAGGTTGGTGATGGTTGTCTTTCCGGCTCCTGTAGCGCCTACAAATGCCACCTTCTGTCCCGGCTCCGCATAAAGCGTAATATCATGCAGAACTTCTTTCTCTGGAACATAACCGAAATCCACATGATCTAAAACCACCCTGCCTGTAAGCTTTGTGTAAGTAAGGGTTCCGTCATGATGCGGATGCTTCCATGCCCACATTCCGGTTGATTCTTTAGTTTCCACAATTTTCCCATTAACTTCTTTTGCGTTAACAAGAGTTACATAGCCCTCATCGGTTTCCGGCTCTTCATCCATAAACGCGAAAATCCGGGATGCACCGGCAAGTGCCGTAATAATTGAATTAAACTGGTTGGATATCTGGGCAATTGGGTTGGTAAAATTCCTGGAAAGGGTCAGAAATGAAGCAAGCATACCAACTGTCATGCAATTTGTTCCTGCCAGACCAAGATTTGTAACTCCGGCAATAGCCATATATGCTCCAAGCACGGCAATTATAACATATTGGACATATCCCAGGGCATTCATCATTGGCATCATGGAGTTGGCATGTCCATTGGCACCGGTTGCACTTTCCGCCCATGCCATATTCCTTTTGCGAAGCTCCTGCTTAGCCTGTTCTTCATGACAGAAAACCTTTATTACCTTCTGTCCGTTAACCATCTCCTCCACATATCCGTTCACATCCGCAAGAGTCTGCTGCTGCCTGATAAAATAATATCCAATTTTACCTGTAATGCGTTTAACAAGCTGCAATATAAGGATTATGGAAACCACTGCCACAATTGTTAGCCATACGCTGATATAAAGCATGCAGCAAAATACAGCCACAATGGTAAATACAGATGAAATAAGCTGTGCCATAGACTGGGCAATCATCTGCCTGAGTGTATCCGTGTCGTTGGTATATAGACTCATTGTATCCCCGTGGGTATGGGTATCAAAATAACGTACCGGCAGTTTCTGCATTTTTTCAAACATATCGTCACGGATCTTCTTTAAAGTTCCCTGAGCGATGCTTACCATAACGCGGTTATAAATCAAAGTAGCGATTATACCCACAAGATATACTACTGCGATTACTATAAGTGCTTTTATGAGACCGGTAAACACCGGATTATTTTCGCCCAGAAGGGGAACGATATAGCTGTCAATCAGAACCTGTAAAAACATAGATGAAGCTGCACTTGCCACTGCGCTTAAAAGAATACATATAATAACAATTACCAGCCTGCCTCTGTATTCTTTCATATATGAGAGCAGCCTTTTCACCGTACCCGGCTTAAATTCCATTGCTTTATTCATTCCGTTCTCCTTTCTGCTGGGATTCATATACCTGGCGATATATTTCACAATCTTTAATAAGCTGCTCATGCTTCCCCCGGGCAACTATCCGTCCGTCATCCATGACAATGATCTGATCCGCATGCTGCACCGAACTGATTCGCTGTGCAATTATGATCTTTGTTGTATCCGGAATATATTCTGCAAAAGATTTTCGGATTTCTGCATCTGTTTTGGTGTCTACGGCACTGGTGGAATCGTCCAAAATCAACACTTTCGGCTTCTTTAGCAAGGCACGTGCAATACAAAGTCTCTGCTTCTGACCTCCGGAAACATTGCTTCCACCCTGTTCGATATAGGTGTCATAACCATCAGGAAAGCTTTCAACAAATTCAGCTGCACAGGCAAGCTGACAAGCATGCTTTATTTCCTCATCAGTGGCATTTTCATTACCCCATCTAAGATTTTCCTTTATTGTTCCCGAGAACAATTCATTTTTCTGAAGCACCATGGCCACAGAATTTCGAAGCGTATCAAGATCATAATTCCGCACATCCACTCCGCCAAGAAAAAGACAACCTTTCGTTACGTCATAAAGTCGTGGAATCAGCTGTACAAGACTTGATTTGGAAGAACCGGTTCCGCCAATAATTCCCACTGTTTCACCGGATGCAATATTTAAGTTAATATTATCAAGTACCTTTTTGTCAGCTTTTGACGCATAAACAAAATCCACATTCTGAAAGGATATCTCTCCGTTCTTTACTTCCATAACAGGATTTTCAGGATTGAAAATGTGGGTCTTTTCCGCTAATATCTCAGCAATTCGTGATGCTGAGGAACTGGCAATGGTAATCATGGCAAATACCATGGAAAGCATCATTAAGCTTGTAAGAATCTGAATGGCATAAGTAATAAGCGCCGTTAAATCACCGGTTGTAAGTCCCAAAGCCGGATTATTTCCGCTTACAACAATTGCCTTGGCACCAATCCATGAAATAAGAATCATGCATCCATACATAAAGAACTGCATTATCGGCGAGTTAAATGCCAACAGCTTTTCACCCTTTGAAAATTCCTCATATATATTCTGAGAAATTCCTTTAAACTTATCTGTTTCATATTCTTCACGGTTAAAAGATTTTACGACACGAATTCCACGGACATTTTCCTGTACTACGTTGTTAAGCTTGTCATAGGTTTTAAATACCCTTCCAAAAATTGGATTTACTTTTTTAACTATCATGATAAGAGCCACAGCCATCAATGGAATCACTATCAGGAAAATAAGTGCAATCTTAACATTAATCCTGAAAGATACAATCATCGAAAAAAGCATCATCACAGGTCCCCGCACCGCCATACGAATAATCATCTGATATGCATTCTGAATGTTGGTTACGTCCGTTGTCAGTCTGGTTACAATGGATGCTGTCGAATATTTATCAATATTTGAAAAAGCAAAGGTCTGTACATTGTCATACATGTCCTGTCTGAGATTGGCGGCAAAGCCTACCGATGTTTTTGCTCCTATGTGCGCAGAAAGCACTCCGGTTACAAGCTGTAGCAATGCAAAAACCAGAAGTACAAATCCATACTTCCAAACTGCACTCATTCTTTCCTTCTCAATCCCGAAATCAATTAAATTTGACATGCACAACGGAATAACAATTTCAAAAAACACTTCCAGAACAGAAAGTGCTATTGTAACTATTGAGCCTTTTTTATTTCCCCGAAGGCTCTTTGCAAGTGTTTTTAACATGATTTTTCCTCCTGTTACTATTATTTATTATAGGAAAAATGTAGCACGCTACACTTTTGAATTTAAGTTTTGCCGGTTTCCCGGCAAATATTATTCTATATTTCTAAATACCAGCATTAACATTCTTTCAAGTTCATCCGCTTCTTCTTTCGTCAGTCCACCTATCATTTTCATTTCCATGGTCTGAATGGTATCCTCCATGTCCTGACTGACAGCCTGGGCTTTTTTTGTGAGACGAACCATTTTGTTTCGCTTATCCTCAGGACTTAACCAACAGTCAACAAGCCCATGCTTTTCCATTCTGGAAACAATTCCCGCTGCAGTGGCATGAGTTACTTCCAAGAACATTTCTATTTCTTTTTGCGATGCGGTTTTGTTTTCGTGATTATTAAGGAAACCCAACACACGGCTCTGAGAAAGCGTAATGTCATGTTCTTTTAAATCTGCATCCGCCTTGACTTTAATCTTGTCGTTAATGGATTTAATCAAAAAACCCAGTTTTCTTTCTACCATGACATTTTCTCCTTTAAATATGTAGCACGCTACATATTTTAAACCAATATTATAATATTGTCAACAGGGTTTAAGAATTATGTATTTAACTCCACAGAATAAAATAAACAATAACAAACAGAAAGCATAATCCAAGAGAAACATATCCCAAAATTCTTTTTTCTTTATCTCTTAACCGAATCTTTCGTCCGCAGTTCTTTTCCAAATCCGGTGCAATTCTTTCCTGCTCATTTCCTACCGGATTTACATCTCTTACAGCCAAAGCCGGCTCTGCATTTTTTTCCAGTCGGTTAATTAAAGATGCGAAGGTACAGTTTCCTTCTTTTGCAGCGGCATAAGTACTGTAAATCGCATAAACACTCCGTCGGTCAGCCACATCCACCCGATCCATGAGATATCCCAGCAACTCACATAATTGTTCTTGTATATTTTTTTCATAACCCGGCAGATAGCAGAGATAAGCATGCCCTTCCGGGCAGAAATATACTGCTTCGGGATGAAGAACATAATTATCCTCTTCAAGGACAAAGCCTTTTCCTCTGCAGAAAATCTTTTCCAGATCCTTCAAAAAAGCAAGTAACATTATTTCAGTGAAAGACTGGTCCTTTAAAATATCCTGCAGAGATTTTTTATCAGAAACATCATACCTGTAATGCTTCTGCCCCTCTTTAACAGCAATACTCATTTGCAGGTGACCGGCAATGGGATTGTTTAAAAGCATTTTTTCACGAAAATCCCCATACTCCTCCTCTGCAGCAAAATCAATGTATCGGAAGGTCATGTCTCCGCCATATTCTATGTTAAGCTTTTCCAGCATATCTAACTCCTCCCCTGTAGTATTTCCGGTTTTTTCCGAGGTATTGTTTTTTAAACTTTTTTTCGCATCCATTACTTATTCTGGGGGTTCTTTTGTTAATCAGTAAGTATCCTGATTAAACGATAGACAAAGGTAGTATTTCTCGCAGTGCTTTGGGGATTAATTATTTCTCTGCTCTGATTTACGCTTTTGTTATGTATTACATCACTTTCCGGAAAAATATCCCAAGCTTCCCATTTACAGGTAAGTGAGATATAAACCTCATCTTCTTCTATATCTGTTTCATCGGCCTCTGCATCAAAACACCAGGTACTATCATTGCAGTTGGTACTACTCTGTTCCAGCATTTCTACGGTCAAATCCTCAAAGTCCTCGTCCCGAAAGCCATCTTCCCATATATTGCAACAAAAAGGCACTCTTCCGTAAATTACAGCCATCCTTCCCTCCTCCGACAGATGGGCCGCCCAGGCATCTGCCAACAGAAGATCATGAAAATAAAAGCTGATTCCAATGACCGAAAAAAGAAGCATTATTATAATAGGAACAATAAACGAGGCTTCTATTGTATAAGTGCCATCCAACAGATGCGGGTCCTCATTATCTTGGGTTTTCCCGGAACTTTTTATATTGCCGGTTTTTAAACTTTCTTTCTTATCAATGTTCATTTTACTTCTTCTCCAAATTACCAAACCTGTTTCCTTGTGAGACACTGTATTTATCAATGCCGGTTTCTCTGATATTTCCTGTTTACCTCTTATTTTCTCACTCTTAGCACTATACATTATCAGATTAATAAAGTCTTCCTGTGCAGCTTCTTTCAACTCTAAACACTATATATATTTATCAGATTAACAAAGTATCCTATACATAAAAAAGGAATAAAGGGAATAGTGTTCTTCCTTCTCATGACAAAAAGTATAAGCGCCGCAAAAAAGCATAATGCCCATGCAACTGCCAGAGTATTTAAGCACAATATAATGCCGAGTACATATCCAAGCCACAAAACTATTACCCCATCACCCATGCCGATAGCTCCTGATGAAATTTTACTGACAGCCATAAGGGCAGCACCCGGAATTAAACCCATGAATCTGCCGGTGGAAAAAGGCTCAAGTTTTCCCACGAAAATTAAAAAAACTGATAATATAACAAAAACAGCCAATACTCTTATGTCAACTTTTTGGGTTCTCACATCCCGGACTCCCGTCTGAACAAGACAACACAGACACAGAACCTGCAAAGCCGTTTCCGCCATTTCCATGTTATTTTTTCCTCCTGGTCAATTTCCTGCTCTCTGATGTATCAACACCTTGAAACATCACCCCGAACTACATTTACTACAAGCCCTTTTCCCTTGTGCCTCTGCCTCTGACTTTGTAATGCGTTCAACATCTCTGTGAATCTGAGAACAGCCAGGGTCATTATGATACCGGGTTCCGTACTCTGTGACATATACATTAATACCCTGCCTGCCCTGTGCACAATATTCACAAGGATAATACTTTGCTCCGGAAGCATTACGCTCTTCATCAATGTTTTCATACAACACCTGGGCAATGGTTATAGAAATATAGGTGCAATCTCTATCCTCATGATATACCTGCCCATTTCTGGTTACATATACATAGTCACCGGTTTCTTCTTCAGCTTCCTTGCCAGGTTCCTTTTTAAACTCTTTCACCAAATCCCAGCCGGTTCCGTAAAATCCGTTGAGCATCAAGGTTTGCTCTATGGTTTTATCCGTTTTAAAAAGCAAAATGCCAAACGGAATTTCCAAAGTATATTCTGTTTGTATTACAATCTTTTCATCTCCCGAATAAAAAAATGAATTATCACAGCTTACACCCCTGTATCCACCATCTACGCAGTTAAGATTTTTCCCATTATCACGGAAATAGTCTTCAAAAGCCGTTTGTATGTAATTATCAGAAATCATATCTGTAAGAAAACCCATTGCCTCTTTGGATAACTTCTCTCCAATTTCCTGCTCTATTTCAGAATCTCCTGTTGTAAACAATCCGGATAATATGCCCGAATTCCGGCAATATGCCGCTGTCGTTCCGTAACCATACAGACGATCCGAAACAGCAAGCATCCCCTGATATACCAAAAACTGCGTATGCATATACATAAACAAATATAAAAACAGGTACATAGCCCAGAACGAAATCGGAACCACAAAAGCAGCTTCAACTGTCAGGGAAGCCTTGTATTCCTGCTTTTTACAATTTTTATCTTCATATTCATTCCTCATTTATTCCACGCCTTTACCTTTTTTTCAGGAAATAATCAGAAGCAAATTGTTCTCTTCTGTCCTGTGGGACACCCGTCCCTGTTCTTCCGGGTTTTTTTGTATTTTTTTGGGGCTTTGCTGTTAAGACAGGTGTTCCACAGGACAGAAGTTGGTTTCGATTCAATGCAAATTACCAAACACAGTTGCTTTCAGACTAAACCGGAATAACATTCGTAGTATAATTCAGTATGCAATTGCTGATGACATTCGATAGATATACCCTTTATATTTATCGTCACCCAGATAGAAATTCAGATTGTTAAACTGAGGCATAATATAATAAGCAACATCTACTTCAAATCCGGCAAGACAATCACTCATATAGAAATCTGAATTATACATTTTTTGCATGTTTACTTCGATAATATCCATTATGCGGTATGCCAAAAGGTCTTCATTCAGCATGAGAAGAAACAGATACAGATATGTCTGATAGGAAATACGCACCGTACTTACTCCTTTATAATTATCGGCTTTATCCATTATCATGCTTTTACTAAATGTAAAAATCTCTGTTGGTTTCACCGTCTGGGAGGCGGCGCTTACCATAAAGTCTACCTTTTTCCCTTTCAATATAGCCGCCGTTTCCACTATGGCATTTTCCGCGGCAAGCACTACTGTTAACAGTACAAGTAAAACGCTTGCCCATTTTGATATAGTAGTTATTCCCGCAACCAGTTCCTTTATCCCCTCCTTCATTTCTACATTAGTCAGAAGATAAATCAGGTTCACAATCAGTCTTATATTAAACACTGCCCATCCAGCCTTCTTTACATTGTTTTCATCACATCCGTCACCGAAAATCAGGTATTCCTGCTCATACTTCATTTTACCGTACACATCGTTTTTCAAATAACTGTCCATGTTCATGGCAGCATATGATGCAAGTGACACCTTGGTTGTTCCCCATTCAGCGGCTTCTTCCAATGCATTCTGCAAGGCACTTACTGATGAACTGTCAATAAGTTCTTCTAAATAGTCCCCATCATCAAAGCTAAGGGCTGAAAAATCCGGTTCTTTAAACAAAGCAGGTTCACTGTCTTCATCTTCATAATCAGAACTTGGCAATTCAAAAGGTTCGATTTCTCTTTCAGAAAGATTTTCGGCATCTTCAAACCACCATCCCGAAAAGCCATCTGTAAAAAAGGCTTTCAGCGTATTACAGGTTTCCCAAAAACCCCCATCTTCTGAAGAATTATCATTTTTTTCCTTATCTTCCTTTTCACCGCTCTCTTTATCTTCCTTAGCGTCAAGGGAATTCTTTGCAGCTGATAATAAATCATCTATACTGTCTATGCTCTGTCCTTTAAGGGATGTAAGTTCATCCGTGATTTCCAGAATAAAATCTCGTGATGTGATTTCTTTTATCTGTTCTTTAAAAAGCTCCCCCTTTCCATCTGTAAGGTCTGTTCTGTTATCGGTTTTACAGCTTATCACCTGAATATTCCATACGCATCCTTCGGTGTCATCATCTGCACTTTCATAAAACGGGATATTAATCATTCCGGCTATATCGTTTTCCATGTCAGCAATGCTGTCATAAGACATTCCATTCCCGATTGAAACAGCAAACAAACCATATTGTGTATATAGCGGAGCATAATATCTCCCAAGCACCGACTCAATTGCTTTATTCATGGTTTGGAAGGCAAGCGTTCTGCCGGCATATTGATAAGCATGTTCAAGTGTAACAAGCATAAGAGACAGTATCATAAACAAAACCAGGGACATCATTACCGTAATGCTTCCGTTTTTAAACCTCCCGCTTTTTCTTTCCCGAATCATCTGCCATTCCTCTCTAGCTGATAATCTGACTACTGTCTTTTCCAATCTGATTAAAGGCATTCTGTATAATATTCATAATCTGGTCCTTAAAAATCAGTACAATGGCAATCAGAATAACCAGAATTAAAATGACTTCCACAATTCCCACTCCGGCATTATTGCTATTAAACTTCCGTAAATTTCTTTTAATCCATTCTGCTCCATAAAAAAATATCCTCTTCATATCTTCACCTCCAAAAATTAGTTAAATAAACGCAGGCACCAGAATAATAGCCAGTACCAGCACAAACATTCCCATCATGGGAAGAAGCAGCTTTACACTAGCCTCCTCACCTCTCTTTTTAATAAGCTGCTGCCTCTCCTTTATTGACTCGGAAGACTCTTTTCGTAACTGCATACTGAGACTTTCTGAGCCTTTTTTCACTGCCTGAGCCAAAAGTGCAGCAAAACGTATGTAGAAAATATTTCCACAACGGATTCCGAACCTTTCATAGACCTCTGATTCATTTCTGCCCAGCGCCAGCTCGTTTTTTGCCTTTAGCATTTCCTCATAAACATAACGTTTGTTTCTTTTATTTTTTCTTTTTTCGTAATCCGATACAATTCTTTCAAACGCCGGTCTAACACCCACTCCTGCTTCAAGAAGCATAACCATTTTTCCTGTAAGCTCCGGATAATCATTTAATAGCTGGTTTTCTCTTTCTTTCATCTGAGTTCCCTTATTCTGATACCATAACGGAATCAGAAGCAGTACAACCACTACTCCAAGAAGCAGGATATTATTACTCTCATCCTCTTTCGGTCTGGTAAAAGAAAGGGGCTGTCCCATAAGTTCATCCGGAATCTCAATTTCTTCCTCCGTTTTATTCTGTTCCAACAGCTCCTCCATGGAATTAATCAGAAAATTTTCCATGACAGTCTCTTCACCGGGTGGAAGCACAGTAACCAAAAGCTTTTCTTCTGCGCTTTCCTCATAACAGGTTATTACAGCTGTCAGTTCAACAAGCCTGGGTCTTAGCATCTCTTCATTATCGACAGTCCCATCCGTATGAACCAGGGATGAATCTGAGCTTTTCCAGCTGATTTCCACTCCCCATCCGGCATAGCTTTTCTCCAGTACAAGGTCTGTTCTTACACTATCAAGACTCTCGTTTACACCCAGAACTGACACTTTCAGATTGTCTCTTGCGTATTGGATTCTATCAAGCATCTGCTCCCTGCTTGGATAAGGTTCATTTATGGTAAGGGATATGTCAAAGCTACTGTCACCCCACTGTGCAACTGCATCAAATTCCTCCTCCCCTTCTGCCGGACGCTTGATGGTATTAATAATTTCCGTCCGGTATATGCCGGAAAACTTTAGAGCTATTACCACCCCTGCCGTCACCAGCAAAACCATCATGCCCGCAGAAATTATATACGCTATGCACTTTTTACGGACAGTTTTACTGTCTTCACCAACATATATTTTCTCGTAGAATTCTGTGTTACTATGACTGCTCCATGGAATTAATCGCTTTTTAAGTCCATCGAAAAAAAGAATTAACAACACAGCACCAGGATACAGACAATGTAATATTTTAGTTCCCATACTTTCTCCCTGAAAGCTATAGCAATGCAATATTCTGCCTGCAATCTGTATGAGAAGTATGATTCCCACTATAATCCATACACAAAGAACTGCCATGCTAACCTCCTTCCACCTGTGCTACTACGTGTTTGACATATTCCGACAAAACAAAATAGGCACAGGCCAGCAATATCATTACCAGCTTTCCTGCAGAGGTATCATAGAGAGGTGATAGAAACGATGGTGACACCAGATGAAAATAAAGTATTATGGCAAGAGGCATGAATTTCATAATCATACACTCCATTCTGTTTGCGGATATAATACTTTCAATTTCCCTGTCTGTTTCAATTTTTTCATATACCTCCCTGTTTGCGGCCCTAACCAGTCCAATAATGTCTCCTCCGCTACGTTTTGCCACCGTAAATATGTCAACAAAATTCATAATCTCCCGTATTTGAGTTTTTACCACCAGTTCATTTAGCGCATCTTCAAGGCTCTTCCCCAGATCCAGTTTTCTGGATATCTGCTCCAGTTCCGTTTCCATAAAGGAGCCTTTTCCGTATATCATGGAAATATCTTTTCTTATGCTTCTGATTGCACTTTCCGGACTGCTCCCTGCTTCAAGAGCAGTAAGCATACAACTTAACATATCCCGGTATTGGAGAAGATACCTTTTCCTGGAGTGCTCCCGATAGTGCCCCGGAATACAAAAGAGTAAAAAAATCCCATAGGGCAAAACCAGAAGTATCCCCATCAAGGCATCAAAGAATAAATAGGAGCAGATAAATAAAAATAATACTATTTTTACAACCTCACAAAATACAAACCATCTTGAAATCCATTTTTCATTTCCCATTTCAAACTCCAGCTTTAAGGTCTGATTCCTGCGGCAATCAGTTTTTCACAATGTATCAGGCTGCCGGTTTTTACCAATCGCCCTTTTACAGTGAACGCTTCATCAGTTTCTTCATTCTCCATAAACTTAAAAATGGTATTCAGACAGATTTTTCCATCCTTAATTCCGTCCACTTCGCAGATTTCCGTTACATGCCTGCTGCCATCTCTCATACGGCTGATGCCAATTATAATGTCCACCGCAGATGCAATCTGTGATCGAATGGCCGCCAGCGGAATATTTTCATCAAGAAGAACCATAGTCTCCAGTCTTGAGAGTGCATCTTCCGGAGAATTAGCATGCAGAGTGGACATTCCGCAGTGACCTGTGTTAAGACTTTGAAGCATGTCTATTGCCTCCCTGCCTCTTACCTCTCCAACAATGATACGACTGGGTCTCATTCTCAGTGCGGTTTTAATTAGTTTCCTTATGGTAATTTCATTTTTTCCTTCAGCATTGGCTTCTCTGGCTTCAAGTCTTACCAGATTAGTAAGATTGTCCATAATAAGTTCCGCAGAATCTTCTATGGTAATCACCCTCTCCCCACTGAGTATATATCCCGACAAGGCATTTAACATGGTAGTTTTGCCACAGCCCGTGCCTCCCGAACAAAGTATGTTGTAATGCCCACATACCAGCTTTCTCAAAAATGCCGCAGCTTCTTCGCTGACAAACCCGGTTTCCGTAAGCTGGGACATGTGCATTATATCTCTGGTAAACTTTCTGATCGTCACCGCCGGTCCCCCGAGAGATACAGGAGAAAGAACAATATTTACTCTGGAGCCATCCTTTAGTCTGGCATCTACAATGGGCTGGGCTTCATTAACAGTACGGTTCACCCCGGATGCAATTTTCTGGATAATATCCTCCAACTTTTCTATGGACTCAAAATGCCTGTCAGAGAGAAATAGTTTTCCGTCTTTCTCATAGAAAATATTGTCAGGTCCGTTTACCATGATTTCCGTAATCTCATCATCCTCCAGAAAGTCCTGTAAAACATCCATCCTGCGAAGGGAATTAAAAATATCCTTACTCAGCTTCTGTCTGGCTGATATGTCCAGATACTCTTTTCTCACTGCCTTTCGTATTACCTTATAGATGATTTCTTCCACCTGTTCGTCACTAATCTCCCTTGTAATATCAATTGCAGCTAAAATATCCTTTTTTATCTGTTTTATAGTTTCTTCATTCATATGTTTCCCGGTCATTTTTCTCTACATATCCATCCCCAGTTTTCCCAAAAACTGCTTCCAGGGTGTCTTTGCTTTCTCCACTTCATATGGCACACTTTCCTTCAGAGCAAGTTCGAAGGAACCCTCATTATCTACAAGCTTCGTTTCCTCACCGGACAGCAGCTTTTTTGTAAATTCCCACAATTCACTGCTTTCTATTTCCGAATATGTCTCAGTTCCTTTTTGCAGGTGGGCCACCAGTGGCATCTGCACTTTTTTTATTTTCTCTGTGCCTTCCTGCAGCAATCTTTTCAACTGCTCTTCAGCACTTTCACCATCCTCACCGACAAGATAAACCGTTTCGCTCTTTTCAAGTACAACCCCGGCACAGGGAGGCATATTTCCCATGTCAAATACCACCAGGTTATATCTTCCGTCCCGAGAAAGTCCGGACAGAAAGCTTCTCATTTCCGCTTTTCCAAAAGCATTCAAATCTTCAAAGGTTAAAACGCCGTAAAGATAATCAAAACTCCTGCCATGGCGTATTACCTCCGGAATATATCCCTCCTTTCCGGCTTTCAGACAATAAATCAGTTCACCCAGATCTCCGTCTGATGCTTCCATGTCAGCCGGCATACAGGCAAAAGGATCCAAACTTATAAACAAAACATTTCTTTCCAGTCCAAGAACCCCCGCCAGCGTCAGGGCAAAGGTTGTTGTTCCGCTGCCACCTTTTCCTCCCATTACAGCTTTAATGCCAAAACGACGTCCGGGTTCAGATTTTTCCCCCGCACCATACAGCATATATGCCAGTTCCTTTACTGTAATTTCCAGGCTTTGATATTTATAAATTGTATTTTCCCCTGCTTTATTTTCTTCCGTCAGGATAAAAACCGCATCCTCATCATCTTTAATGAATGAAGCTTTCAGCTCTTCACCTAAAAGCAGCACATGGATGTGACCGGAATCCTTAAACTGAAGATAGTCAGGAATATCATAAAAAGAAATCACCCGGTATTTCAGTACATGAGAATTTAAGATGTATTCCGCCAGGGTATGCCCAAAGGCTGCATCCTCTGTCAGTATTGCAAGTATTTTATCCATAAATGAGTCACCTCCAATTTTCCTTGTTTCGGTTTTTCATGATTCAGCGCCCTTTCCGGCTCTGTTAATGCCAAAATAAGCCTGTCAGTTTCTCCCGTCAATCCCTAAAAAATTTTCAAAAAAAACTTTGGTACATTTTTCCCGCACCCTAAATTTTGCTGTGAATTATCCACTGTAAAAAATGAACAAAGAAAAATTATCCACAAAAAAACATGCACAAAAAACTCAGAAATCTTTGTGCATGTTTTCATATCTATCAATCTGCAGTTCTACCCTGACCCCTTTCATATTTTATACTGGAGTCTATAAAAAAGATAAAATATTACCGCTATTCAATTTACTTAACTTGTGATAAAATCCTGTTTCGGAAGAAATTTAGATAATACTAATTAGACCATATATCTATTAATGTTAATAAGAAGGAAGTCTCGTCATGGAAAAGACAAAAACCTATAACAATATGACAGAAGGTAAAATTCTGAGAAAAATCCTGCTGTTTGCTCTCCCTATCTTTGTGGGAAATGTATTTCAGCAGCTTTATAACGTTGCGGATACCGCAGTAATAGGAAACGTTCTGGGGGATGAAGCACTTGCCTCTGTGGGAGCCGCTGCCCCTGTTTACAATCTTGTAGTTGGCTTTGCCAACGGTTTGACCAACGGATTTGCAGTTGTAATCGCCCGTTTTTTCGGAGCAAACGACGAAAAACGCCTGAACAAATCAGTTTCTCTTACATATGTACTGACAGCAATCATTTCTGTCGTACTGACTCTGGGAAGCATAATCGCATTAAAGCCTTTGCTCCATGTTCTTAATACACCGAAAAATATTATTGGAGATACAGAAAAATATCTCCAAATCATCCTGATTTTTTCAGTGATAACCATGGCTTATAACATGCTTTCGGGAATGATGAGAGCAATCGGCAACAGCCGCACACCTTTATATTTCCTGATTATCGCCTGCGGTATCAATATTATTCTGGATATTATCTTTGTAAAAGGACTTTCCCTGGGAATAGCAGGCGCGGCATATGCCACAGTAATAGCCCAGTTGATTTCTGTAATTCTCTGCATCATATACATCCTCAGCAAATGCCGAATGCTGATGTTTAAGCCAAAGAACCTGGAATTTGATACAAAACTTATTGGCGATTTAACCGCAACCGGTATGTCCATGGGACTGATGCTTGTTATCGTTTCCATCGGTTCCGTAATCATGCAGAGTGCAATTAACTCCCTGGGCTCCAAAACAATAACAGCTCATACTGCCGCACGAAAAATTGATGACATATTCATGCTGCCTCTCGGCACTATCAGCATGGCAGCCTCAACCTTTGCCAGCCAGAACTTCGGTGCCGGAAAAATGGACAGAGTTAAAAAAGGAATTACTTACTCCATATACCTGGCTTTTGCATGGAGCGGTGTTTCCTGTCTTTTCGCCTTCTTTGCAGGCAGTCCGTTAATCCGGTTGCTTACAGGAACCAAAGATGCCTATGTTATAAAAACAGCAATAAAATACATAAGAATTAATCTTCCGTTTTTCTTTGTCCTTTCAGTACTGCTGGTTTTAAGAAGCAGTCTTCAGGGATTGGGCAGAAAGCTGGTTCCGATTACCGGAAGCATCATAGAATTCGCCCTGAAAATCATTGCTGTAGGTATTGCAGTTCCTACCATGGGATATTTAGGCATATGCATTCTCGAACCGGTCATCTGGTGCATATGCGCAGTAGTGGTGCTTATTGATTTCTTCCGGTTCGTCCGGAAAGCCAATAAAAAGACCGCCTCTTAGTATTCAGTTACTACAACACCTATTCCTATACACTCCGGTCCAACATGACTTATAAGGCTGCAAGGAAGCGGATCATAATATACTTTTTTGCCGGGAAATTCACTTTGAACTACGTCAACCCAGTTAGTGATATCCTCTTGCTTCTGCAATGACCCTGCAGTGGCAATTATTATTTTTTCAGCAGGCACTTCTGCAAAACGGCTTTCAATATCAGCTTTTATGGCCTCAATCATTTTCCTTTTACATACATTCATGCCACGGCACTTGGAAAATGCATCTACCTTCCCTCCCTGTATGGTCAGTATGGGTTTCATATTTAAAACACTGCCAATTACAGCAGCTGTGGCACTCAGTCTTCCACCTCTTTGGAGGTATTTTAATGACGCCACCGTCAGATAAATACTGGCACCCAAAGCAGTTCCTTCCAAATACTCTTTGATTTCTACAGCGGAATATCCCTTGTCAGCCATCCTTTTCGCTTCAAGTACAGATTCCCTCTGCGTAACAGAAATACGATGATTATCAACAACGTGAACCTTTCCTTCATATTCTTCCGAAAGCATTGCTGCACTCTGACAACTTCCACTAAGACCACTGGTCATAGGAATATGAATAATCTCATCGTATCCATGATCAAAAATAGAATTCCATAATTCTATAATATCCCCGGGAGAGGGCTGTGATGTAGACGTTTGGCGTCCCAATTCCATTATATCATACATTTGTTCAGGTCTGATATCTTTTCCTTCTAAACAGCATATATTATCAATAAGAACAGGCATGGGAAGTATATAAATTCCTAACTGCTTCCCTTCTTCAGCAGTAATTCCGCTATTTGTATCAGTCATAATTGCAATTTTCATTCTTTATTTCCTCATTAGTTCATTGAATTATTGTTATTTTTTCTGTCTACCGGTATTGACGAATACTACTCTTTACCATATTATATAAGTGAGACAATTGTATCATATCTGTTTTTTCATCACAAGCAACCAACCTGATACAAAAACGGCAAATTTATATCACATATGTTTGAGGAGGCATTTATGGATAAACGTAAAGAAGCAAATAGAAGAGTCAAAAAAAGTATTTCTACAGCATTATTGTATCTGCTAAACGAGAAAAGTATTTCTGAGATCTCTATTTCTGAAATTATTTCTAAGGCAGGTGTTGCCCGGGCCTCATTTTACCGCAATTATGAATCTAAAGAAAATGTAATAACAACTTTGATTGCTGATATACTGGAAAGCTACCGTGAAGAAATAAATTTTATTGAAAATAATTTTTACACTTATGAAAATATACATAAAAGCTTTGAATACTTTAGCCTGTATGCAACTCAGGCTATGGATCTGCATCGGTTTGGATATGGCTCTATTTTATTGGAAATGCTGAATCATTTCCACGAAGAAGTAGCGGGAACAATGCCATATAACTCTATTGAAAAATATCAGTTATACATATACATTGGTTCCCTCTACAATACAGCTATGGTATGGATTCAAAACGGGCAAAAAGAAACTATTGATGAAATAGCAGACATGTTTTATTCTACCTGTTCCAGATAATCCTTTCTTGCCGATGCATCCTTTTCTCCCAAAACTCAGTTTCATAAATCATCTCTTTTTCTATTCTAATATTTTAATAAAACAGAAACACTTTCCAAACTTATCCAAAACATTTCCTAAAACTTTCAAAAACAACCACTCGATATAATCTGTCTGTAAACTGAATGATACGGAAATAAAAAATCTAAAAATTCAATTTTAACATTTCGTAAACATTTCAGAATCAAAACTTGAACATCAGGCAGTTATGATGTGTTCAACAAAATAAATCAGAAAGAGGTACTACATAATGAACAGAAACGATCAGGAATATCTCGTACAGAAGATTCGCACTCAGTACACTGAAAAGGAGCACACCCAGCTCGACGCTCTCCGTGAGCTTGATGCAAAGGTTAAACGTCCGGCAAATGTATTTGCTTATGTTTTCGGTACCATCAGCGCCATCATCATGGGCTGTGGTATGAGCCTGGTGATGACCGACATCGGCTCCACCATCGGAATGACCGAGACTATGGTTCCCGGTATCATTATCGGTGTTGTCGGTATGCTTCTGGCACTTATCAACTATCCGCTCCACAAGAGTATCATGAATTCCCGTAAAAAGAAATACGCTGATCAGATTATTAAGCTTAGCGACAAAATCATGGATAATCGCTAACAGCCATGCTTGGGGCAATCAGTAACACGGTTTTGAAGAAAACAAGTTTGGTATAAACTGAAATAGAAACAAAACTTTAACATTTCCATGCTATACTGTATAATAATTAAAACACAATGGAGGTCATGGGATGTTTAATATACTTGTTGTTGAGGATGACAAAGAACTGAATAAAACCATCTGCACTTTTCTAAACCGGAACGGCTACAAGGCTACAGGCTGTCCGGATGCTTTGCAGGCTTATGATTCACTGTCTGCCCACATGTTTGACCTTATCATATCCGATATTATGATGCCCCATGTTGACGGCTATGAATTTGCACGAAATGTAAGAGAGCTGAATGATAATATCCCCATTCTCTTCATGACCGCCAGAGACGATATTGCCTCAAAGCAGCGTGGCTTCCGTATCGGAGTTGATGATTATATGGTGAAGCCTATTGATCTTGATGAGCTGTTTTTGCGCATTGGTGCACTGCTTCGCCGTGCAAAGATTGCTTCAAGCCGCAGGCTTACCATCGGTCAGTTTACCATGGATGCGGACGAGCATACCGCTTACTTAAATGATGAAGAGATAACTCTCACTAACCGTGAGTTCAGCATTCTTTTCAAGCTCCTTTCCTACCCGAAAAAAACTTTTACCAGAACCCAGCTTATGGATGAATTCTGGGATTCAGACACAGAAACCACCCCAAGAGCTGTTGATGTATATATGACAAAGCTTCGCTCCAAGCTTGGGAGCTGTAATGATTTCGAGATAAAAACCGTCCACGGACTTGGCTATAAGGCGGTGATAAAATGAACAGGAACCGCAGACAAAAAGCATTACTAAAAAACTTCAGTAACTTTTTAATTTTTTTCCTGCTTGTGGCCTTCGTTATCACCTGCTGTTTAATGCTGTTTGTAACCACCTTACAGACAACACTGGGTGTGACTTTCACGCAAGAGGAAATCTCTGTTGCCGCAAAGGCCACCTTGACAAACGTAATTCTTATCAGTCTGTTGTTTTCCGTCATTGATGCCCTGCGGCGCAAATTTACATTGCAGCGTCCTGTGAAAAAAATCACAGAGGCTACCGAAAAAATGATTGAAGGAGATTTCAGTGTCCGTATAAAGCCGATATCAAAATTTGCTTCTGATGACACCTTCAATGACATTATTAACTGTATCAACAGAATGGCTGAAGAGCTGGGCAGTGTTGAAACGCTTCGTACAGATTTCATTGCCAACGTATCCCACGAAATGAAAACACCCCTTGCAGTCATTCAGAATTATGGAACCCTTCTCCAGGCTTCGGACCTTCCGAAAGAAAAGCGGATTGAATATGCCAAGGGTGTCACAGACGGTTCCAGAAAAATGGCGGATATGATGGTAAATATACTTAAGTTAAACCGCCTGGAGAACCAGCAGATTTTTCCACAGACTACCGAGTTTAACCTGGGTGAACAAATATGTGAATGTCTTTTACAATATGAAAACATCTGGGAAAATGCCGGAATTGAAATCGAAACAGACATAGCCGATGACATTTACGTCAAAGCGGATGCAGAACTGTTGGGACTTGTCTGGAATAATCTGTTTTCCAATGCCTTTAAGTTTACCGAAACAGGTGGCAGCGTTTCTGTCATCCTGACTGCAGATGATAAATATGCCATTATAAAAGTAAAAGATACGGGCTGCGGTATATCACCGGATGTAGGAGCCCATATTTTTGAAAAATTCTATCAGGGAGACACCTCCCACTCAGTCCAGGGCAACGGACTGGGGCTTGCTCTTGTAAAAAGAGTTATTGATATTATGAAAGGTGAAATCAGCGTTGAAAGTACAGTAAATGTAGGCACCACTTTCACCGTTAAAATACTTCGTGAAAAAAATGCAGAGCAGTAATTTGAAGAATCCAAAAATCAAAAACGGCAATTCAAAAAATAAAACACGGATAACTAAAATCTGCAAGGCTCTTCTCTTCCCGCACATGGCAATACTTTTAGTTTTACTTCCGGTTGCCACTGTAATGCTCATATATTCAATGACATTTATGGGCACAGAGTCGTTAATTGCCTATATTTCCTACGGACTTTCCGCCTATACCTTTACCATATGGTGTGCCAGAATTCCGTGGCTGATTTCTTTTCTTAAAAAAATCAAGGAAGAAAACAAATATGCACAAAAATGGCTCACGGACAGACACCTTAGAATAAACGTATCGCTGTACGGCTCATTAATGTGGAATACGGCATATGCAGTGTTCCAGCTGGGACTGGGCTTATGGCATCATACGTTCTGGTTTTATTCCCTGGCAGCGTATTATCTGTGTCTTGCGGTTATGCGGTTCTTCCTCGTTCGCCACACAAGAAGGTATAAACCGGGGGAACAGCTTAGGGAGGAACTAATCAGATACCGTAGCTGCGGTATTGTATTTCTGATAATGAACCTGGCATTGTCTGTAATAATATTCTTTATGGCTTATGGGAACAGAACATTCAGCCATCATGAAATAACAACTATTACAATGGCTGCCTACACCTTCGGAACATTTACAATGGCTATTGTCAATGTTATAAAATACAGAAAAATCGGCAGCCCGGTATATTCTGCCTCCAAAACAATAAACCTTGCAGCCGCCTGTGTTTCAATGATTACTCTTGAATCCACAATGATCACTACATTTAACGACGGCACCATGAGTCTCACTGCCCGACGCATTATGCTGGGAGTAACCGGTGGCGTTATATCCCTGTTTATTATCGGAATGGCTGTATATATGATTATACAAAGCAGCAAAAAATTATCACTACTTAAATCAACGAAGGAGCAGATTGATGGACAATAAAGAACAGGAAACATTTAAGTATACTTACTCTGCAAAGCAGCAGGAAGAAATAAAAGAAATAAGGAAAAAATATGCCCCGGTCGAAGAAAACAAGCTGGAGCAGCTGCGCCGCTTAGATGAAAGTGTTACCAAAAAAGCCACTGTCCGCGCACTGGTTTTAGGTATTATAGGCGCACTGATTTTAGGTCTGGGTATGAGTCTTGCAATATCGGATTTTCCGGATGTTCTGGGACTTTCCTACCACCCTGCCATGATAATTGGAATTATTATCGGACTTGTAGGCCTGGTCATGGTCGGCTGTGCATATCCGCTTTACATGCGTACATTAAAAGCAGAACGCGAAAGAATCGCCCCGGAAATCCTCAAATTAACCGATGAACTGATGAAATAACATGGCTGATTTTACTTTTTCATTGGATATAAGGTAATGGTAAATTAAAATTATTATTTGTTAAGCTTCCCAAAAATAAAAAAGACAGCGGCGTAAGAAATTACGCCGCTGGAATGCCTTATAATCTTATAAAATGTTATCCGCAAAAAACTCACATACCTGTTTCACCAGCTTAATCCTTGCCAGTGAAGACAGACCATGTCCTTCGTTTTCAAAAATGTGCAACTCTGATTCCGGCATGCTTGCTGCCACTCTTTCTGAATAGCTGAGAGGCACCAGCCCATCCCGGTCTCCGTGTACAATAAAAACAGGTTTTTCAAAGCGTTTAATCCGTTCAAACACATCATAATCAGGAAGCCCTTTAAAGAATTTATCGGACAACGTCATGCCCATAAGATCAAATGTAGGTGAAAGCACTCCTTCACTGCACCGTTTTTTCCAGTCATCCGGAATACAAAACGCAGGATATAAAAGAAATAGGGCAGAATAAGCCTGTGGATTTTCCGCTGCTGTTAAAGCAGATACAAAACCTCCCTGACTTTCTCCATATAAACCGATTTTGCTGCTGTCTGTATCTTCAAGGCCTGCAATGAGTTTCGTTACCGCTTTCAAGTCGGCAATCTCAGTCTGTATACTCATTTCCAACGAACTGCCGCTGCTTTTTGATCTTACGGAACCACCGCAATAATCAAAAGAATATGCAAGGATTCCTTCTCTGGCAAGCATCATTGCCACATCCTCCACATCTTCATGGGAGGAATTATATCCATGACTTAAAATCACTGCCGGTAATCTTCCGGTTTTATTTTTTGGAACAAAAAGTTTTCCGAAAATATTCTTTTCTTCTGTGGAAACTCCAAGTTCCTTTACCTCAATTTCGTAATGCATACAACCCCTTACTTTTCTGTCATAATTATAATGTACTAATTACTCACTAACTTCACTATCATTACATTATTATGCGTATATTATCTTACTGAGCCGTCATCTTTTCATAAACTTCTGTGGCACCATTTTTGAAATCATCAAGACTGCCGCAGCCGTCTACTCCGTTCGAGGTCCATGCCATTATACCATTCCAACCGTTATTGTAGCATCCAAGATAACAGTCTGAACCGCTCATTTTTTGAGCACCATTAACATCACCGGTCATTCCCGATGCAGGGAACTCACCGATTACACAAGGCTTTGTTCCATCCAGCTTAAATTCCACAGGAGTTTTATCAAATGGGAAACCGTACCAAGGTGCTTCCCACTCATAATAGTGAGTGGAGTAGAAATCAAGATATGCATTTTCATTTGGATAAAGGGACTGCAAATATGAATCTGAACCCTTATTTCCGCTGTACTTGTCACTGTTATACTTAACCATACCGAATCCGATGGTTACAAGTATATCACTGTTTTCATGGATTGCCGCTGCTTCTTTTGCAAAAAGCTTGCATATATTATCCCATGCAATCTGACCACACTCACTGTTTTCATAAATCCAGTCAGGTTCGTTACAAAGATCAATACTCCACAAAGAATTATAATCATCATAACGTTCACAGAACGGAATTACAAAATTTTCAACATAAGAATCAATCAAAGTATCATCCTTAACCATTCTTCTCCAACTGGCATAGGTTTTATTAGAATCTTTGAAATGATCGAATGACATTAATGTTGCCATAATATAAATGCCGTTTTCTTCAGCAAGTTCAAACAATGTATCCAAATCTTCCCAGTACTCTGTGGTTGCGCCGCTTACATAACCATCCTCATCAATAAGCATTCCTACATCACCATTACAAGAAATCCAGATTCTTGTTGAATTGATTCCGTTTTCATGAAGCTCTGCAAAATGCTCTTCCCAGAAGCCCTCATTAAATTTGCCACCGAAATCGTTCCATTTGTCCCAAGGTGTATTTACACCATTCATAAAGAGTGTTTCTCCGTTTACAACAAAATCTGTTCCATCAACAGTAACCTGTCCCGGTATTATGGTTTGTATGGTAGACACATCAACCTTGTCCGGAATTACCGGCTGTGTTGGTTCAGGAGTTGGCTCCGGTGTATCAGTTGGAGTCTTATCCTGCTCCGGTGTCGGAGTTGCTACTGCTTCAGTAGGCGTGTTTGTCGGAGCAACGTCTCCATCTTTATCATCTTCCCCACCACAGGCACATAAGCTTATTGTCATGGCTACGGAAAGAATTATTGCACAAACTTTCTTTAATTTCATGTTTCTCGTTCTCCTTTTCTTTCAGTTTTCTTTCTAAAATTCTTCCTTGTACTCATATTATGAATAATTGTATCTTTTTCTCCGGAAAAATTTAGAAAAGTATACTGTCTGATTAAGATTATAGTTTCTGTAAATCACTCTGTCAATCAAGAATCACTTGTAATCAAAACTCGCAAACGCTACGCTTTTTATATACTCCACTATCATATCCGCATTTTCCTCTATACCCGTGGAGGAATCTACCATAAGCTCATAATATCTTTCATCGCCCCAGGTGTTGCCGGAAATATGCTTATAATATGATGCTCTTGCCTTGTCGGAGTGGCGTATGTTTCGTTTTGCTTCCGACAGTGTATCCCCATAAACCTCTATTATTCTGCTGATACGGAAGTCCTTCGGGGCATGGACAAAAATACGTACCAGCTGATCATAGTCTTTAAGAACATAATCCGCTGCCCTGCCTACTATGACGCAGCTTCCATTATCCGCAATTTTTCTGATAATCTGCTCCTGGGCTACAACTGCCTGACGCACAACCTCGCTGCTCAGATAAAGAGACTGCAGAATTTCCGGTGAATTTTTATTAATATCAGAAATAAACTCCCGGTCCAGACCACTTTCATGCGCAGCCAGGGCAATCATTTCCTTATAATAGAATGGTATTCCAAGCTTTTTCGCTACCAGCTTGCCAATCTGCTTGCCGGATGAACCGTGTTCTCTGGCTATTGTGATAATGACACCGGGCTTGGATGGCTTTAATGCTATAGCATCTCCATCGTCTGCACGCACTGGCTTTGGCTCCCTGACATATTCCTTCTTCAGGAACTGACAGTAGAAAATAACACCTACAATACTGGTGATAGTATCTGTAACAGGGAAGGTCATCCAGAACCAGTTCAGACCAAAACGTGAAAATATATATCCCAATGGTACGAACAACACCACTGTACGCACAATTGTCAGCATAGAGCTTTTTAAACTGGAACCCACTGCCTGAAAGAAAACAGGAAATGTAAGTGAGGTTACCAATGGGAAAAAGCTTATACCGGTGAAACAAAATGCTACCCGACCAATCTCAATAACAAGAGGATCAGAGGTGAAAACTCGGAGCATCTGCTCCGGAATGGTAACAAAACACAGGGTCCCCACTGCCATCAGTGCCCATCCGAATATTACGGAAGTGGACAAGGTCTTTTTGCAACGCTCCACTTTTCTTGTGGCATAGTTATAACTGATGACCGGCACGATACAGGTCTGCATGGAACCCAGTGGAATGAAGAAAATGGACTGCCATTTATAATAAAGTCCAAGAACCGTCACTGCCGCATCGGAGAAGGTGGCAAGAATCATGTTTAAACCAAATATGTAAAAGGTATATGCGGACTGCATTAAAATATTTGGTATACCCATTCGGAATATGGATTTTACATGATGTGGAAACACTTTTAATGGCGGAGACTTTCTGAAGCCCTTTTTCATGACCATAAGGGCTGCAACAAACTGTCCTGCTACTGTGGAAACGGCTGCCCCCGCAATTCCCATCTTTGGAAAGAAGAACATTCCAAAAATCAACAGTGGATCAAGAACGATATTTGTTACTGCACCTGCCACCTGGGCAGCCATTGGTGTTTTCATATCCCCGTTTGCCTGCAGAACCTTTGTCCAGATGCTCTCTAAAAACAATCCAAAGCTGAACAGACACACAATGCGTCCGTAGGTAATGACATCTTTTATAATTCCCGGGTCATTGGTGGACATTCTGGCGAAAGCTGGCATGAAACACCAGCAAATGCCTGCAAACAGCAGCCACATTGCAACTGCCAAAGGGGTGCCGATACCTGCATATTCCTCGGATTCTTCCTTTTGTCCCAACCCCAGCTTCGCTGCCATGACAGTATTGATGCCCACGCCGGTACCAACCGCGAGGGCTATCATTAAAAGCTGTAATGGGTAAACAATTGACAGAGCTGTCAGACCTGATTCTGAGTATCTGCCCACAAAAAGGCTGTCTATAATATTGTACAAAGCCTGGATTAATTGTGCTAACATAACCGGCGGCGCCAGTTTAAACAGTATTTTACTGATTTTTTCCCTTCCGAACATATGAGTATTTTCCATATTAGTGCACTACTCCTATCCCTATGTGCATTATAATGGACATTATACTCGCCTTGTATATAAGAATCAAGTGCCTAATGGGAAATTTTGTTATTTTCGGAGATTACTTATCACTCATTTGTTCAGCAAGTTTCTTTCTTTGTCTTCTTTCATGAGCAAGATTCTCCTGAATGACTTCCATTCTTTTATAAATGTCTGCAATGGCTTCCTGTTCATTCTTTGGTCGCTCCCGCATTTCTTGTGCATTTCTAGCAGCTATATCCTTTGCAAAAAGTTTTCCAAATGCCCATCTCACAAAAGGTTGAATGAAGAATATTTGAGAAAAGAAGGCAAAGGGGAAATTAAAACAGATTAACTTTAGCCAATTTGCAAGAAGCGTGAAAATATTAAATCCTGCATAGTATGGATAATACATCCAGGCAGCTAAAAAGCTCATTAGCGGACACATAATGAGTACTGTACAACTAATGATAACTGTTTCAAATATCATAGGGTGATTATTCATTGGATCAAACATCTTACATGCCATTTTAAACGACATTGGGCTTCCAATCACACATTCAAGTATGTATGCGCAGCAAAATTCTATAACTACCACTGCCCATATTGGAAGCATATTGCCAAATAAATACACACCACCTTGAGTGTTAATTGCATGAAGTACACTATCTGCATTGTTTATCTGCATCAAAGTGTTTCCATTGACAACATAAAGACTGTAAAATACATATCCATGTACGGTTACTAATACTGTGAGAAAGGCAAATACCATTCTCTGAAATTGGTTTTTTGGCATATTATTTCTCCTTTTTTCAAACAAAAAGACACATATGGGACAATTATAAATCTGACATATCTTAATAAAATACATATTTACCGTGATCAGATTTACGTGTTGTACACCACATGTGTCGTTTATGTTCGTTATTTATTTCTAAAATATTTTAACAAATTTTAACAATAAATGTAAGTAAAAAAATTATACTACAAACCTTGCCGTTACTGTCAAGTAATCGTTGGCAGCTTTTTTCCACACAGATTTATTTGACGTCACAAGTCAGTTCAGGTACAAGTCTCGTGACCGCTGCGTTTTCTACTCCTCGCACGCACCTTTTTGCTCCGGTTCCTGCGCAAACTCGCCTCTTCGAGGCTAAAACATGCACGGGCTGGCGCCCTTTAAAATCAATCACTTCGCGAAAGCTACAAGCCCCGCACAACTCAAAGGCCTTCGGCCTTTCTCGTCGCGGGCTGGCGCCCTTTAAAATCCATCACTTCGCAAAAGCTACAAGCCTTGCTCAACTCAAAGGCCTTCGGCCTTTTTCGTCGCGGGCTGGCGCCCTATTAAAAAAGAGACAACACGGCTTGTTTGCGAGTAAACTCGCACAATCCGCATTATCTCTTTTTTAGCAAGGCTTGTAGCTTTCGCGAACGTTCCCAGCGGGAATCGAACCCACAACTAGCGCTTAGGAGGCGCTTGTTATATCCGTTTAACTATGAGAACTTATTGAGTACTTTTACCATACCGAACAATAATACTATAAATGTGAAAAAATATCAACCTGAAGTCTGCAAGCTAATACAACTTTTCATGTATTAAGTGAACTACATCGGCAATTGAATAACCGAGGATTCCCGCTTATCATCCTAAAATTCTATAATTCCCTGCAACCATACAATTCCTCTGAATCGTCGTCCCGGCAAAGGTTCTCCCTCTAAATCCGCCTCATTAACAACTATATCAAAAACAATTCCGTTACATTTTATAGCAAGAATATAAACTTTTTCATCCAAAATCGGGTTAATGACACATTCCGATTTTACAATAATTCCAAGTATTTTATAAACCTCAGCTTCTACCCCGTATGGAACAATAGATGTTTCAACTATAGAAAACACATCCTCACTTTCCAGTCTCCTGCCAATCTGAGAATATATGTTCATTTCTTCAAGTGTAAGCTTCTCTATTGCTTCCGCATCTCCGTTTTTTGCATCTTCTACCAGTCTTTCTTTTTCAGTGATTTGATTGGAATTTGTTACTGCTCTAACGCTATATATTGTAGGCAACAGTATTATACCCTCACTACATAGCCCGGATATTCTGATTTTTTTGCTTCCATCAGCACTCTTATTTTTCCCTGTTGTAAGCAGAACATAATCAATGGTATTTATTAAATTAAAAATCAAAGAAACACCTATTTTATCATTCTCACACATCCCTGAAAATGAGAGATTATCCATTTTCTTTCCAATGCTACACTCTTCTGTCACACTGGTATATCTGCCCTTAAAATATGGATAGTAGAATATCATATGAAATTTATTAGCACTGTCAACTAGTCCTGCTATTTTTATTCCCACGCCCGGGACAAATTCAATGCCTAATTCTGCATAGAGCATTTCATCATCATACCAGCATGGAATAACTTTTTTGATTTTAGGTTTTTTAATAATTTCTAAGAGCAGAGTATTCTCTTTTTCAAAAGAATCAATTTTTTTTAGCCCTATAGATGCTAAAAACCGATGCATATGTGTTACTCCTTTATTATTTCGGCAACAGGATCATTGTATACCAAGGCTTCTGCCAATACCCTGCTTTCCTGTTCTGAAAGTTTTGTAAAAGCTTTTCCCTTAATTATTTCCTTTAAATATGTGTAGCAGCCTCCCGTATTATGCATTGCAGAAAGAATAATACCGTCATTACTTTCTGTTAAAATACAAACAGAAAAAGAAAGTTTTCCGCCAATCCCATCAAATGCATCATATTTCTTAACTGCAAACTTACAAAATCCTGCTTCCTTTGCCGCTTCTATTGCAGTAAGTCTGTTTTTAATGGTTTCCTCATTTTCAAGAACTTTATCAACCTGATCAAATTTCTCTTGAAATTTTTCTTCAAGACTTTTACCATTCAAACCCTTCATGTATTTAACATATATTTTGCTCAGTCTGGTTACCTTTCCCAGCAAAACAAAAACCAGAACCAAGAGAACAAAAATCAATCCAAGCATACAGATAATCATAACATCTGTATTCAGTCCTAATTTTTCAAGCATTATTTCCTCCGCTTAAATCAAAACAACTTTTATTTTTCGTTGTCTTATATTACATATTTCCATCAATCATAATATCTTACAATATTACATCATGCTGTATATATCACATACAATTAATACCACATATTGTATGTTTTAGATTCATTACTGCCTTATGCAGCCTCACAGGATTTTATAGAAATTAACATAATAATGAAGATATTTGTATTTTCTCTATCCCTACTAATTATATTTCAGCACCCAACTGGCTGATTAATCTCTCAAGCTCATCCAGAGAATAGTACTCAATTTCGATTTTTCCCTTACCGTCAGTTGCCGGTTTAATTGTAACCTTTGTACCAAGAACATGCTTCAGTTCTTCTTCAACTCTTACATATTCCGGATCACGAGCCGCATCTTTTTCCGGCTTTGTTTCTTTTTCAGGTTCATTAGCTTTTTTTGAAGCTTTCTTGATTAATTCTTCTGTCTGACGCACACTGAGATTTTCATCGGTTATTTTATTTGCAAGTTTGATCTGTGCATCCCCATCACTCATACCAAGCAATGCTCTGGCATGTCCGGCAGAAAGCTTATTATCAATTACCATCTGCTTTACAGGATCTTCAAGCTTAAGAAGTCGTAGTGAGTTTGTCACAGCAGTCCTGCTTTTACCTACTCTGTCAGCGACCTGATCTTGCTTCAAATTATATTCATCAATAAGTTTCTGATAAGCTACTGCCTCTTCAATTGCATTCAGATTTTGTCTCTGAATGTTTTCGATTAATGCCACTTCGTATACTTCCTGTTCCGAATAGTCACGAACTAAAACAGGAACCTCAGTAAGTCCGGCAAGTCTGGCTGCCCTCCAACGACGCTCTCCTGCAATTATCTCGTAAGTATTTCCTGTTTTTCTAACAACAATCGGTTGGATAATTCCATGAATTTTAATGGATTCAGCCAGTTCGTTAAGAGCATCCTTGTCAAAATTATTACGTGGCTGTCCCTTATTGGGTTCAATATCAGAGATTCTAACCAATGTTTCACGTGAAACATTTTCTTCTTTGCCTGCAACCGCAGCATCTAATGATTTATCAATTTTATTTGAAATCAGAGAATCAAGTCCTCTGCCAAGCCTTTTCTGTGCCATTATTTTCCTCCATTTTAGGCATATATATTACATGTTTATTACCTTTTCCAGCTTTTATCGTATATTTCCAGCTTTTCTATTTTCCGGGCTATCATTTTGTCAACTTTTTTTCGCAAAGAAAAATTTCTTCTTATCCATGTTTTTAACTGCATATGCTTTTCCGTCAGCAATCATAATTTCCTTTGCAAGTCCTCTGTATGCTTCTGCCCCAACGGACTTACTGTCGTAATGAATAATTGGTTTTCCAAAACTAGGAGCTTCAGCCAGTCTAACATTACGTGGAATTAGGCTGGAATATATATGCTGATTAAGATTTTCCTTAACAGTATCAACAATCTGAAGACTGAGATTTGTTCTTCCATCATACATTGTAAATACAACGCCATCGATTTTAAGTTTTGAATTCAAACGTTCTTTTACCAGCTCAATAGTATGCATAAGCTGTGACAAACCTTCCAATGCATAGTATTCGCACTGAATAGGAACAACTACTGAATCAGAACATGAAAGAGCATTCAGCGTCAAAGTATTTAAAGAAGGTGGGCAATCAATAATAATATAATCATATCTGTTTTTATTAGTCATAAGATGAGATTTAAGAATATATTCTTTATTATCAATTCCAAGTAAATCCACCTCTGCTGCTGCCAAATCTTCATCAGAAGGAATTATATCAACATTTTCAAATTCAGTATGAATCAAAACCTGATTAAATGTACAATCACAAAGGAGAAGATCATATGTAGAATAATCCAGGTCAGCTTTTTCTACTCCCAAACCGCTTGTTGTATTCCCTTGTGGATCCATGTCTACCACTAAAACCTTCATTCCGGCTTCAGCAAGACAGGCAGAAAGATTAATGGCAGTAGTAGTTTTTCCTACTCCGCCCTTTTGATTTGCAATAGATATTACTTTTCCCATACACTTGGTTCCTTTCAATAAGTGAAAGTTAGCAATGTTTCACGTGAAACATTCAAATTATAAACTATAGTCTAATGAAAATATTTCACGTAAAACATTTGAATTTTATTTATAAATCAATAATTTAATATCAGAATTTTCTAATATTTTATCACCGTTTTTAATTATACTCTATTGACAGTTTCATTTCAATGTCAAATAGGGTTTGTTTCTGCTTTTTTACCTACTCTTGGATACTTTGATGAAGTAGAACTATTTTTCTTTACAACAGGTATCATTCTGACAATATCTGATTGTGGCAGTTCTATTTGAACTATCTCATCAACCTTTCCTCCAAGAGTCTTTATAGCATTTTCTGCTTCATTGATTTCCTCTTGAGCTGATGCTGATTTATATGGAAGGAAATATCCTCCGACTTTAACATAAGGAAAGCAAAATTCCGTAAGTGTTGCCATTTTTGCCACTGCCCTGCTTACAACAAAATCATACTGTTCCCTGTATTCAGGTTTTCTTGCAAATTCCTCTGCTCTGGCATGAACTGCAGTAATATTTTCAAGTTGTAAAGTTTCAATTACTTCATTAAGAAACCTAATTCTTTTATTCAATGAATCCATTAAGGTTACTTTCATATAAGGGAACATAATCTTTATAGGCAGTCCAGGAAAACCGGCACCGGTACCAAGATCTAAAAGACTTACAGAATCTGACCCATTAAGCATTCTGTTAACATCACCATTTTGTTCTGCAACTTTAACAATTGCAAGGCTATCAAGGAAATGCTTAACCATAACTTCATCATATTCAATAATTGCTGTCAGATTCATTACTTTATTTTTTTCTACCAGCATTTTGTAATAAATATCAAATTGCCAAATCTGTTTATCTGTAGGATTAAAACCATACTCTTTTAATCCTTCCACCAATATATTTATATCACCCAAAGCTATTCTCCTATCAAGCTGTTACAATATATCAATTAAATCACTAATGTTTCAAATAAACCAACAACACAGAAATATCCGCAGGGGAAACACCGGAAATTCTTGAAGCCTGTCCTACACTTTCAGGACGAATTTTTCCAAGTTTCTGTCTTGCTTCCAGTCTGAGTGAATCAATCTTATCATAGTCAATATCAGCAGGTATTTTTCTGTTTTCCAGCTTTTTAAAATGTTCAACCTGCTGTTTCTGTCTTTCTATGTATCCCTCATACTTAATTTCAATATTAATCTGCTCAATCACTTCACCATCAAGTTCTGTTCTGTTACTATCAAGTGGAGCAATTTTATTATAATCAAGTTCCGGTCTTCTGATTAATTCTGCAAGGGATGTACCTGTATGAATTGCAGATGTTCCAATACTCTCCAGAATATCATTTACTTTCACACTTGCCCCAACGGTGGTTTCTGAAAGCCTCTGAATTTCTTTTTTGATAGATTCCTTCTTGTTTAAGAATTTTTCATAGCGAGCATCATCAATCAAACCAATTTCATGACCAATTTCTGTAAGTCTGAGATCCGCATTATCCTGTCTGAGCAACAAACGATATTCTGCACGGCTGGTCATCATACGATATGGTTCATGGGTTTCCTTTGTAACAAGATCATCAATAAGTACACCAATATATGCCTGACTTCGGTCAAGTACAATTGCTTCTTTTCCCTGTACTTTTCTGGCTGCATTAATTCCGGCAATAATACCCTGTGCAGCAGCTTCTTCATAGCCGGATGAACCATTTGACTGTCCGGCAGAAAAGAATCCTCTTACTTTTTTGCACTCCAAAGATTCCTTTAACTGCATGGGATTAATACAATCATATTCAATTGCATATGCATTTCTTACAACTACAGCATTTTCAAGTCCTTTAATGGAACGATACATCTGTATCTGTACCTCTTCAGGAAGTGAAGATGAAAGTCCGGAAAGATACATTTCATTAGTGTAATCACCCTCAGGTTCTACAAAGAACTGATGTCTTTCCTTATCTGCAAATTTTACAACCTTATCTTCTATAGAAGGACAATATCTTGGGCCTGTACCCTTGATATTACCACTAAATAATGGGCTTCTACTGATATTTTCACGAATTATTTCATGTGTTTTTTCATTGGTATACCCAAGATAACACACCTCCTGTTCACGTTTTAAGCCCTCTTCTGTGTTAGTGAATGAGAATGGTGTAATTTTTTCATCTCCTGTCTGTGGTTCAAGCTTTGAGAAATCTATAGTTCTCTTGTCGATTCTTGCAGGAGTACCGGTTTTGAAACGATACATTTCAATACCCATGTTAATCAATGAATCTGTAAGATAGGTTGCTCTTGGCAATCCACTCGGTCCGGTGTACTGACTTACTTCACCGAAAATACATCTTGCATTTAAATATACTCCGGAACAAAGTATAACAGCCTTTGCGTTATATATTCCCCCGGATACTGTTTTTACACCGGTAACATACTTTCCGTTTTCGTCTTCTTTCCAAAGCACATCTGAAACTTCGGCTTGTTTTAAGGTGAGATTTTCAGTATTTTCCATTACCTTACGCATGGCATTGCTGTACTTTTGCTTGTCTGCCTGGGCACGAAGACTGTGAACTGCCGGTCCCTTGGAGGTATTAAGCATCTTGGACTGGATAAAGGTTTTATCAATATTTTTACCCATTTCACCACCAAGGGCATCAAGTTCTTTTACAAGATGACCTTTACTGGTTCCACCAATATTTGGATTGCATGCCATCATGGCAATACTGTCTGTACTTACCATGAAGCAAATAGTTTTACAACCAAGTCTTGCAGATGCCAATGCAGCCTCACAACCTGCATGTCCGGCACCGATTATTGCAACATCATAATCACCACAGTGAAAGGTAGGTATACTGTCCATATTTCCTCCAATTATTTACCCATACAAAAATCTTTGAATATTTTATTAATCAAATCTTCATCAGTTTCTTCACCAATAATATATCCCAGTGAAGAATAGGCATTCATTAAATCTATAGTAAAGAAGTCTTCCGACATTTCCATATCAATGGATTCTATTACACGTTCCAGAGATTTTTTTGCATCAACAAGGCACTCTTTATGTCTCATTGAAGTAATATATACCTCGTCATTTGGTAGCAGATTTCCCTGGAAAAACATTTTCTTAATAAACGAACCAAGTGCATCCATACCCTGCCCGGTTTTAGCAGAGATATAAATTACATCCATCTGGTTTTCTTTAAATATATTTTCATCAATTTCTGACGCAATATCTGTTTTATTAATCAATACAATAACCTTGCGGTCTTTAACTTTTTCAATAATTCTCCTGTCATTGTCATCAAGACTTCTTGAGGAATCCACAACATAAAGGATTAAATCTGCCAGACTGGCAGCCTTTAAAGCTCTTTCAACACCCATCTGTTCAATAATATCTTCAGTATTTCTGATACCGGCAGTATCAATAATATTAAGAGTAATTCCGTCAAAAACGGCTGTTTCTTCAAGTGTATCTCTTGTTGTCCCTTCTATATCGGTAACGATTGCTCTTTCTTCACCTAAAATGGCATTTAAAAGTGTAGACTTACCGGCATTTGGTTTTCCAACAATAACTGTATTGATTCCTTCACTCATCAGTCTTCCATTATCTGCGGAATCAATCATCTTATTAAGTTTATCTATTGATTTAAGAACATTTTCACGAAGTTCTGTAGAAAATCCGTCTATTTCAATATGTTCAGGATCATCTAATGCTGCTTCAATAAAAGCTGTATCATGTAAAATGCTGTCTCTTATTTCACTGATTTTATTAAACTCAACTCCATAAAGCTGCTTTACGGAATTATCTATTGCCATTTTATTTTTTGAATTAATAAGATTAATTACTGCCTCTGCCTGACTAAGATCAATTCTTCCGTTTAAAAACGCTCTCTTTGTAAATTCGCCCGGTTCAGCAATTCTGGCTCCTGCATTTAAAACAGTTTCCAACACTCTTTTCGTAACCATAACTCCGCCATGGCAATCAATTTCAACAACATCTTCTTTAGTGTATGAAGAAGGTGCTTTGAAAACCAGTACCATAACCTCATCAATAATATTATCACCATCAACAATACAGCCATAATGAACTGTATGAGATTCTGTTTTAGATATATCTATAAATCCTTTGGATCCTTTTTTCCCGGTTTTAAATATTTTTTCTACAATAGAAAAACTTTCAGGACCACTGATACGTATAATTGATATTCCTGCATTTGTGATTCCTGTTGCAATTGCTGCTATTGTATCCTTTATCATATAAGTGCTCCTTTCAGATTATTGGCTCTTCTATATTCCTTTTTTAACGTGAATAATATCACGATTTTCATATATTTTTATTGTCAAACTTTCAAATGCTCCGTTTTTTGCGACGTTTAAAACGGCACTTCGTGCCTTACGCGCTACACTTTGTTTACTTTTAATGAGTGTTCATCCTTTCGGAACGTTTTTTATTGTATAGGAACGAAGTTTACTATACAATAAAAAATACGGGATGCATTACTGCACCCCGCATAAAAAACTACTTGGATTCTTCTTCCTTGGCAGCCTTTGCAGCAGCTTTGGATTCAAGATATGCAGCATAATCTGCTTTATAATCTTCACTGTAATCATCGCTCTTATCATTATAACGCGGATAATTGCGCTGCTTGTTTTTTCCATAATAATTATTACGATACTTTCCGTTTCTGGAATTACCGTATTTTCCACCGTTTCTTCCGTTGTATCTTCTGTTTTCAATAGGAGCATCCTTCTTCAGAGTAACAACAACTCTACGGTATGGTTCTTCACCTTCACTGTGTGTTTCAACATATTTGTCATTTTGCAGTGCAGAGTGAATAAGTCTTCTTTCATAAGGATTCATTGGTTCAAGAACAACTGCTCTTCTTGTTCTTCTAACCTTTGAAGAAATGTTCTTTGCAAGATTTTCAAGTGTTTCCTTACGTCTTTCTCTATAATTTTCTGTATCAAGCTTAACTTTAAGATACATGTCATTGCAGGTACGGTTTACAACAAGACTTGTAAGATACTGCAGTGAATCAAGAGTCTGACCTCTTTTTCCAATAAGAACGCCCATGTCAGGACCTTCGATACTAACATAAACTGTTTCTTCAACCTTATCTAATTTAGCAACTACATTAGCTTCAAGTCCCATCTTGCTTAATACGTTGGAAACAAATTCAGATGCTACCTTATCTGCAACATCACTGCTTTTACCAAGATTAACAGAATTTGCTGTTTCTTCATTAATGGTTTCCACAATATCTTTTGCAATATTTATTTCTTCAGAAGCCTCTTCTTCTGCATCCTCATTAATTGCATCCTCTGTCTCAGCATCAACTTCAGAAACTTTAATTTCTTCAGATTTTACTTTTTCTGCCTTAACTTCAGAATTTTCAACTCCTTCCTTATTTTCAGGAACTGAAACAAGAATTTTTACAGATTTAAAAAGTCCCAAAAAACTGTTTTCACTTAATTTCTGATATTTTAATGATTCTTTTTCAACGCATAACTCCTTACTTGCCAGTTCAAGGGCTTCATCAAGAGTCTTTGCACTATACTCCTTTTGCATATTGATCCTCCATTCCAAAAGGACTATTCATCCTTATTTTCAACCGTTTCACTATCATCATCTTTATAAATATTCGCAATTGCAGCAATACTTGAAGTTGATAAATGTCTCTTTTCCTCCGGAATTCTAACGTCTTTTCTGGAATTAGAACCCTTTTTATTGCTGTTGTTATAAGAAGCCTTTGATGAAATAGACTTTGTAGAAGTTTTTGCTACGGAAGCCATTTCTCCTGTATTATCAGTATGAACTCCGTACTTTTCCATCTTTTTCTTATTTTTTTCTGCCGATTCATCAACGAATTCCTGAACATCTATATTCTTAAGTTTTATATTAATTATTAACTGAAGAATAATGGTAACTATAGATGAAGTAATCCAGTAAATGCCAACACCGATAGGAAGAGATAATGTAATAATACCGGAAAAAATAGGCATAACCACATTCATTGTCTTCATTGAATCCATTGGATCCGGCTGACTGGATTTCTTTTTCTTCTTCTCATTATCTTTAGTTTTAGTGAGAGCCATTGAAATATGAGTCTGAAGATAATTAAGAAGTACGGAAACTAATGGAATCAGTATAGTAATATTCTTCAGAGATGGCTTATCAAAAATATTTAAAGACAGAAATGTATTAATGTTTATTATCTCATTTTTAACTTCAGTAGGATTTACTTCATTTCCTTCTTTATCAGTATAATTATTTGCAAGAGCAGCACTGATATATGGTGCATACACATTCCATGCGTTTGCATCGATTTTGCTGCTATTGGATGTCAGCTCTGTTCCGTTAAACACCTGGTCCCAGTTATTTGCAGAAAAACCTGCCATAATGGCAACGTAGTTTTCTTTTGTATAACTGGTTTCACCTGCTTCGTAGGAAGGAGCTTTTCTTACATAAACACCATTAATGTTATAGAAAGAATAAAAAGCATCCGTAATAGTATAAGTTGTTGTACCTTCTTCCGTTACTTTTTCATCACCTACAGCAATAACCTTTCCATCCTTATCAACTGTAATTTCATCCGGAATCTCATCATCATGCATAATCACATAAACAATTTTGTTATAATGAGTCTGAACGTCATCTACATAGGTTGGAATAGAATAAATAACAGGATAGAGGGCAAAAAGAATAATCATAATTACTATCATAGGAAGACATCCGCTCATTGGAGAAGCACCATACTTTTTGTACACTGCCTGCTGTTCTTCCTGCATTTTCATCATGGAAGCATTATCTTTTTTATCCTTATACTTTTCGGAAATAGCCTGTATTTCCGGATTCATTTTCGCCGATACTTTGGAAAATTTCTGCTGTTTGTAAGTAAGTGGCAGCATCAATAATTTGATAACAACTGTAAATACAATAATACATACAGCAACCTTTGTTATTCCAAACAGTAAAAGAAACTTATAAATATAGTTAATAATAAATCCAAGAAGCTTTACAAACGGATCAAGGATACCCAGTACCGGTAACTGTAACAATAAATTCACTAAATTCCTCCTTTAATAATATGAAACCTTAGGGAACAGGATCATAACCTCCCTTATGAAAAGGATGGCAACGAAGTATTCTTCTTATTGCCAGATAAGATCCCTTAATAGCTCCATATTTTTCCAATGCTTCAATTGCATATTGTGAACAGGTTGGATAATAAATACATGTAGGTACTTTCTTTAATCCTGACAAATGCCTTTGATAGAAACGGATACATTTTATGAATAAATACTTCATAACTGTTTTTCCTCAAACTTTTCAATTTGAATTGCATTCAAATGTCTTGCCAGGTGCAGACATGCACTTTCAATTTCTTTATAACTTTTTCCCACAGCGTTCACTCTGGCAATTACGACAATATCTAACCCAATGTTAAATATGCTGCCGTTAAGACGTAAGCTTTCTTTTATTAATCTTTTAATTCTGTGTCTTACAACACTGTTTCCAACTTTTTTACTTACGCTGATACCTATTCTGTTGTAATTAAGGTCATTGCTATTCACGTACATGACCAAAAGTTTGTTGCCGTAAGATTTACCATTTTCATAGACAACTTTAAATTCGTTATTTTTTAAGGAAACCATCTTTCCTCCATGCCTGTTTTGGCATTTTCTAATTTACAATGATTTTTCCTGATAAAAGGAAAAAGGTCACAATAAATGCGACCTAAGCAGAAATCTTATGTCTTCCTTTTGCTCTTCTGGCAGAAAGAACTTTTCTTCCATTAGCTGTTAACATTCTCTTTCTGAAACCATGAACTCTTGCATGACTCTTCTTTTTTGGCTGAAATGTCATCTTCATAATATATACACCTCCTTATTAGGACATACTTTCCATTGAATAGCATTCTATATTATAATAAGCATTCTTTCATTAGTCAAGAAAAAAAAATCATGATTTTTTATCAAAAATCAGAAATTAACATTATTTCAACCTTAAATCCACAAGATATTAAGGTTATCCACAAACTTATCCACAATATAATGAAAATTTCTCTTTTAAAATATTTTTTTATTATCTTCTTATCTAATTACACTGCCTAAAGGAAGTGGGTTATCTTTAGGCAGTGGGTTATCTTTAGTTTTTTATATAATGAAAAAAAATTTTAATGTTTGTTGATAAAAAACCTTTTTTAATGTATAATGATTACATATTATGGGTTATTTGTTTTTAAGCATTTTACAAGCAATTTAAAAACCAAATTTCAATTTTTTTAGGCATATACACCATTTTTAGTGTATGTATCAAAAAAATTATATTAAACGCCATTTTAAGCCGTTTTAAGATACTGAAGAATGTATTAAAAAAGGAGGTAATTATGAAACAAGTTATAAAGGAAAAATGGAATGATATTCTTGAGTACATGAAAAAAGAATATAACATTTCCGATGTTTCTTTTAAAACATGGCTGAAAGACTTAACTTTTTATGATTTAGAAGAAAATATCATAACAATCATAATAAAAGATAACCTCCTGGGTGACAATGCTATAGATTTTATACGTAATAAATATGGTCTGTTCATTAAAACAGCCATTGCCGAAATTACCAATGAAGATTACGAAATTCAATTTGTTCGTCAATCCTACATAACCGAACTGGAAGAAAAAGAAAAGGATGAAAAAACCGAAAATAAAGTATCCCGGGTAAATTATCTGAATACCAAATATACCTTTGATAATTTTGTCGTAGGTGACAATAACAATGCTGCCCAGGCCGCATGTCTTGCCGTAGCAGAATCTCCGGGAAAGGTTTTTAACCCTCTTTTTATCTATGGTGGTCCGGGACTTGGTAAAACACACTTAATGTATGCAATTACCAATTTTCTCATGGAACACAGACCTGACCTTAAGGTTCTTTATACCTCTAGTGAAAAATTCACCACTGATTTAATTGAATCAATTAAATCAGGCTACAATGCCCCTGAAGAGTTCAGACAGAAATACAGAACCAACGATGTTCTTTTAATTGATGATGTACAATTCATTATCGGCAAAGAGCGTACTCAGGAAGAATTTTTCCACACTTTTAACGAAATGAAAGATTCAGGAAGACAGATTATCATTTCTTCGGACAAACCTCCTCGCGAAATGAAAATTCTTGATGAAAGATTCCGTTCAAGATTTGAGTGGGGATTAACTGTTGATATACAGCCTCCTGCATTCGAAACAAGAGTTGCAATTTTGAACAAAAAAATGAATCAGGACAATCTGAAACTGGACGATAAGATCATTACATATATCGCAGAAAATATTAAATCCAATATTCGTGAACTTGAAGGAGCTCTTACCAAGGTTGTTGCCATGGGACGTCTTCAAAAAAGAGAAATTAATCTTGAGCTGGCTCAAGAAGCCTTAAAAGACATGATTTCTCCTGATGAGAAGAAAACCATAACTCCGGCTCTGGTCTTAGACATTGTTGCAGAACATTATGACCTTACACCGGCAATGATTTGTGGCAAAACCAAAAGCAGAAACATTGCATATCCGAGACAGATAGCAATGTACCTGTGCAGAACTCTCATTACTTCAATGTCACTTTCAGAAATCGGTGCTGCAATGGGAAACAGGGATCATACAACAATACTCCATGGCTGCAACAAAATCGACAGTGATTTAAAAACTGATGATGCACTTAAAAACACAATTGACATCTTAATAAAGAAAATTAATCCACAATAGTTTCTTCTTACATTTAAACATACATTTATAATAGGAAGAAACACATTCATAACTTACCTGATTTATAAGATTAATCCACAGCCCTGTTGTTAATTTATCTGTATAACATTGTGGATTACATTTATTCATTATATAGATGATGATTGTTGTCAAAATAAATCATTTATTGTATGTGGATTAAGGTTTATAAACCCATAAAACATCAACTTATGATAAACAGCCATAAACCAAGGTTTTAAAAGGGTTTGAGCCACTTATTCACAAATTAACACAGACTAATAATACATACTATAATTTTATTAATAAAATAAATGCTTTTCCGCATGAAATCGGAGGTTATTATGAAAATCATTTGTAAACAGCAGGAGTTACTTGCAGCTCTTAATATTGCATTAAAAGCTGTTTCAGGAAAAACAAATATGGCAATACTGGAATGCGTTCTTATTGAAGCATATTATGATAAAATTAAATTATCTACCAGTAACATGGAACTCAGTATCGAAACTCTCATTGCAGGAAGAATTGACGTTGAAGGCAAAGTTGCCTTAAATGCTAAGATATTCTCTGAAATCATTAGAAAACTTCCTGATGAAAGAGTAATCATAGAAGTAGATGAAAACAGTACAACTTCTATTTTCTGCGGAAGTGCTAAATTCATGATAGCAGGCTTAAGTGGAGATGATTTTCCTGTTATGCCGGCAATGGAAAAACAGGATAGCGTTTCCATCAGTCAGTTCACTTTAAAAGAAGTTATCAGACAGACAATTTTCTCTGTATCCGATAATGAGAATAACAAGGTAATGACAGGTGAACATTTTGAAATAGATGGTAATAAGTTAGTTGTTACTTCTCTTGACGGACATCGTATTTCCATCAGAAATGTGGAATTGAAAGGTAATTATTCACAAAAAGATGTAATTATTCCGGGTAAAACTTTAATTGAAATTTCAAAGATTCTTGAAGGTGATGCAGAAAAAGAAGTACTGCTTTATTTTGACAAGAATAATGTTATGTTTGAATTGGATGATACCATTATTCTTTCAAGATTAATTGAAGGACGTTATCTCAATGTTAAGCAGATGATAAACTATGATTATAATACAAAATTTACCATTAACAAGAAACAGTTTTTTGATTGTTTTGACAGGGCAACTCTTTTAATTAAAGAAAGTGATAAAAAGCCGGTAATCATGGGAATCTACAAAGACAAGCTTACACTTAACATGAATACAAGTCTTGGAAGTCTTGATGAAGAAATAGAAGTGGACATGGAAGGCAATGATTTACTCATTGGATTTAATCCTAAATTTATTATGGATGTTTTAAAAGTTATAGATGATGAGGAAATTACAATCTACTTAACAAATGCGAAAGCTCCGTGCTATATCAGGGATGAAAAAACCACTTATAATTACCTGGTACTTCCGGTTAATTTCAATACAATCTGATTTTGATTTTTTTAATAATTACAATGATTTAATTTAAAGTTAGTCAGAGAAGAATTATATATTTTAGTTAATCAAAACAATAGTATACAAATTGATTTGGAAGGTGGAAATATATGGAAAACATAACTATCAGGGATGAATTTATTAAACTTGGACAGGTTTTAAAACTTGCCGGAGTTGCAGAAAACGGTGTTATGGCAAAAATAATGATTCAGGACGGACTTGTAAAAGTTAACGGTGAAACAGATATTCGTCGTGGTAGAAAGGTTTATCCCGGTGATGTGGTTTCATGTGAGGGACAGGAGTTTAAGGTAACAAACTAATTATGATTATTCAATCATTAAAGCTTTCTGATTTCAGAAACTATGAAAATCTGGATATAAATTTCAGTGAAGGCATAAATATTCTTTACGGTGATAATGCTCAGGGAAAGACAAATGTGCTGGAATCTATGTTTGTTGCAGCTACAACAAAATCCCATAGAGGAAGTAAAGACAAGGAAATGGTTATGCTTGGAAAAGAAGAGTCACATATAAGACTTGGACTTAAAAAGCAGGGAATTAACCATAGAATAGATATGCATATAAAAAAAAGCAGTGCAAAGGGAGCAGCAATTGATGGAATAAGAATCAAGAGGGGTGCAGAACTTTACGGAATGCTTCATATAGTTTCATTTTCGCCCGAAGACCTTACCATGATAAAAAATGGTCCGTCTGAAAGAAGAAGATTTATGGATATGGAGCTCTGTCAGCTGGACAAAATTTATATTAATTGTCTATCTAAGTATAATAAAATAATTCTTCAGAGAAACAATCTTCTGAAACAGATTCCTTACAATAATGAGTTAATTCAGACTTTGGAAGTGTGGAATGAACAGCTGGCAACATATGGATGGCAGATTATCCACACCAGAGAGCAGTTTGTTAACGAAATTGAAAAAATTTTGAGTGAAAAACACAGAATCATTACGGATGGAAAAGAAGATTTAAAAATCATTTATAAACCAAATGCGGATAAGGAAAACCTTGCTGCTGAACTGGCAGAAAGTATAAAAAAAGATATAGAACAAAAGACAACTACAAAAGGTCCTCACAGAGATGACATAATTTTTGAAATCAATGGGGTTAATGCCAGAATTTTTGGTTCTCAGGGACAGCAGAGAAGTATTGCTCTTGCATTAAAGCTGGCAGAAATAGAACTGGTAAAAAGAAAAATTAATGATACTCCCGTTTTACTCTTAGACGATGTTTTGTCGGAACTTGACAGAAATCGTCAGATAAGGCTTCTTTCGGAAATAGGAGGAGTTCAGACTTTTCTTACATGTACCGGTCTGGAAGAATTTGTAGAAACCAGAAAAGAAAAAGACAGTATTTTCCACGTTGTAAGTGGAAAAGTACATCAAATATAACAATTGACTATTAAATAGATTTCGATAGTTTGCCGAAGTATGTAAATACTTTGGAATGGAGGATTAGTATGGAAATGGAAACGAAAGTTGAACAGGAATACGGTGCGGAACAGATACAGATTCTTGAAGGTCTGGAAGCTGTACGTAAAAGACCCGGTATGTATATCGGTACCACATCAAGCCGTGGTCTTCATCATCTTGTTTATGAAATTGTGGATAATTCCGTGGATGAAGCTCTTGCCGGTTATTGTGACACAATCAAGGTTACAATTAACTCTGATAACTCCATTACAGTAGTGGATAATGGACGAGGAATTCCGGTAGAGAAAAACAAGAAAAAAGGAATTTCAACTGTAGAAGTTGTATTTACCATTCTTCATGCCGGTGGTAAATTCGGTGGTGGAGGATATAAAGTATCCGGCGGACTTCATGGTGTAGGTGCATCCGTAGTAAATGCACTTTCCACCTGGCTTGAAGTAACCGTAAATCATGATGGTCATAAATATTTCCAGAGATATGAAAGAGGAAAGGCACAAAATGAATTAAAAGTTGTCGGTGAAAGTAATCATACCGGAACTGAAGTAACTTTCCTTCCTGATCCGACTATTTTTGAAGAAACTGTTTATGATTACAGCGTATTAAAACAGAGACTTCGTGAAATGGCATTTCTTACTAAAGGTCTGAAAATTATTCTTACAGATACAAGACCCGGAATGGAAAGAAGCAATGAATTCCACTATAAAGGTGGTATTATTGAATACGTTAAATATCTTAATAAGGCATCTCAGCCTCTGTACAATGATATAATTTACTGTGAAGGTGTAGTGGGAGATGTAAGCGTTGAAGTAGCACTTCAGCATAATGACGGTTATAACGAAAACTGCTACAGCTTTGTAAACAATATCAATACTCCTGAAGGTGGTACTCATCTTGCAGGTTTTAAGAATGCGCTTACAAAAACCTTTAATGATTATGCAAGAAAGCAGAAACTTTTAAAGGATAGTGAACCAAATCTGTCCGGTGAAGACATCAGAGAAGGTTTAACAGCAATTATCAGTATAAAGATTTCTGAGCCTCAGTTTGAAGGACAGACAAAGCAGAAGCTAGGCAACACAGAAGCCAGGGGAGCAGTGGACAGTGTAGTAAGTGAGCAGCTGACATATTTTCTTGAACAAAATCCTGCAATTGCAAAGCTTATTGTGGAAAAATCACTTCTTGCACAGAGAGCAAGAGATGCTGCGAGAAAAGCAAGAGATCTTACAAGAAGAAAAACAGCTCTTGAAAGCATGGCATTACCCGGAAAGCTTGCAGACTGTTCAGACAAAAATCCTGAAAACTGTGAAATTTATATTGTAGAGGGTGATTCCGCCGGCGGTTCTGCAAAAACAGCACGCTCCAGAGCAACCCAGGCAATTCTTCCGTTAAGAGGTAAAATACTGAACGTAGAAAAGGCAAGGCTTGACCACATTTTATCAAATGCAGAAATTAAAGCTATGATTACTGCATTTGGAACAGGTATCCATGATGATTTTGATATTACAAAGCTCAGATATCACAAAATTATTATTATGACAGATGCCGATGTAGATGGTGCTCATATTGCAACACTGCTTTTAACCTTCCTGTACAGATTCATGCCTGAATTAATAAAACAAGGCTATGTATATCTTGCAACACCTCCTCTGTACAAGATAGAGAAAAACAAGCAGGTATGGTATGCATATAACGACGATGAATTAAACAATATTCTTTTAGATATCGGCAGGGATGGCAATAACAAAATCCAGCGATACAAAGGTCTTGGTGAAATGGATCCTGAACAGCTTTGGGAAACAACCATGGATCCTGAAAAGAGAATATTAAAAAGAGTTAACATCGATGACGACTCTTTAAGTGAGCTGGATGTTACCTTTACCACACTAATGGGTGATGAAGTAGAACCAAGACGTGAGTTTATTGAAGCAAATGCTAAATTTGCTGAAAATCTGGATATTTAATATCCAAAAACATTTCGGAATATATGACATACATATATTCTGAAGACTATGTTCACAATATGGAGGATATATGGACGAACATATTTTTGATAAAATACATGATGTAGATTTGCAGAAAACTATGGAAAAATCCTACATCGAATATGCAATGTCTGTTATTGCAGCCAGAGCACTTCCTGATGCAAGAGACGGTTTAAAGCCTGTTCAGAGAAGAATTCTTTATGCAATGATAGAACTTAACAACGGACCGGATAAGCCACATCGTAAATGTGCCCGTATTGTGGGTGATACAATGGGTAAATATCACCCTCATGGTGATAGTTCAATTTACGGAGCATTAGTTAATCTGGCTCAGGAATGGTCTACAAGATATCCTCTTGTAGACGGACACGGAAACTTTGGATCCATTGATGGTGACGGAGCTGCTGCCATGCGATATACGGAAGCAAGACTTTCAAAAATATCCATGGAAATGCTGGCAGATATCAATAAAGATACTGTTGATTTTGTTCCAAACTTCGATGAAACAGAAAAGGAACCAAAGGTATTACCATCCAGAATTCCAAACCTGCTTGTAAACGGTACTTCCGGTATCGCTGTAGGTATGGCTACAAATATTCCTCCTCACAACCTGGGAGAGGTAATTAACGCAGTAGTAAAAATTATCGATAATCGTCTTGAAGACAAGGAAACCACTATCGATGAGGTTATGGAAATTATAAAGGGACCGGATTTTCCTACAGGTGCACAGATTTTAGGTACAAGAGGAATCAACGATGCCTACCGCACCGGACGAGGAAAGATTAAGGTTCGTGCCGTAACAAACATTGAGCCCATGGCAAATGGCAAAAACAGAATAGTAGTAACAGAAATCCCGTTCATGGTAAACAAAGCCAGATTAATTGAAAAAATTGCTGAGCTTGTAAGAGATAAAAAGGTTGACGGAATTACTGACTTAAGAGATGAGTCTGACAGAGAAGGTATGCGTATCGTAATCGAACTGAGAAGAGATGCAAATCCTACTGTTGTACTTAATCATCTTTATAAGCATACCCAGTTGCAGGATACCTTTGGTGTAATTATGCTTGCACTGGTAAATCAGGAGCCAAAGATTTTAAATCTTCTTGAAATGCTTACGGTTTATCTGGAACATCAGGAAGATGTTGTAAGACGAAGAACCCGGTACGATTTAAACAAGGCAGAGGAAAGAGCTCACATCATGGAAGCTCTTTTAAAAGCCCTTGATTTTATTGATGAGGTAATTAAAATAATTAGAAATTCCAAATCTACACCACTTGCCAAGCAGGGACTTATGGACAGATTTGAATTTGATGATGTTCAGGCACAGGCAATTGTAGATATGCGTCTTCGTCAGCTGACAGGCTTGGAAAGAGAAAAGCTGGAAGAGGAATATGCAGAGCTCATGAAAAAAATCGGAGAATACAGGGAAATTCTTGCTGATAATAAAAAGCTGTTAAGCGTTGTAAAAGAAGAAATACTGATTGTATCCGGTAAATACAGCGATAAGAGAAGAACAGCTATTGTATTTGATGAATCCGAAATGAGCATGGAAGACTTCATTTCGGATGATAAAATTGTAATTACAATGACTGAAAAAGGATATATCAAGAGAATGTCTCCTGATAATTTCAGGGCACAGAACAGAGGTGGTAAGGGAATCAAGGGAATGCAGATTATCGAAGATGATAAGATTGTAAGAATTTTTACCACCACAAACCATAAAACTCTCCTTGTATTTACCAACAAAGGAAGAGTTTATAAATTAAAGGGATATCAGATTCCTGAAGCGTCCCGTACGGCAAGAGGAATTCCTGTAATTAATCTTGTTATGCTTCAGCCTGATGAAAAAGTTTCAGTAATACTTCCAATTGATACTTTTGATGTAGATGGAAATCTTCTTATGGCGACAAAAGGCGGAACAATCAAGAAAACCGCTTTAAGAGAATATTCAAATATCCGTAAAGTTGGTATTCAGGCTATTACACTTCGTGATGATGACGAACTGATTGAAGTAAGGTTATCAAGCGGCAATGATGAAATTATAATGACTACTGCAAATGGTATGTCTCTTACATGTAATGAGGAAGATGTAAGGGCTACCGGTAGAAGTTCTATGGGTGTAAAGGGTATGACCCTTTCAGAAGAAGATGAACTTGTTGGAATGCAGATAATGAGCGAAGGCAGTCATGTTCTTATGATTACCGAAAATGGAATGGGCAAAAGAACGGAAACAGGCGCATTCTCCAGACAGCACAGAGGTGGAAAAGGTATTATCTGTTATAAGCTCAATGAAAAAACCGGAAAACTAGTTGGTATGAAAGTAGTAGATGAAGATAAGGATCTCATTGCCATAACAAATGAAGGTATTATCATCAGAACACCGGTGGACAGTATAAGCATAATCGGAAGAAATACTTCAGGCGTTAAGTGCATGAATATTGAAGAAGAAAATGTAGCTGTTGCAGCAATTACCATAGCTGATAAAGAACCGGACATGCCGGAGGAAACCGAGGAAGGCATTGAAACTGCAGGAGATTCCGAAATCGTAGAAGTGGACGGAACAGTAGAAGAATCCGAAAGTGCAGAAATAACAGAAAATGCCAGCCTATGAATTGATGATGAACGGCAGAAGTTCTCTTTGCCGTGTGAGGGAACAGTATAGCAGTAAAGAGCATCAAGATAACTAAATAAACCTTAGATGTTTAAGGGGAAGCGAGAGCTTCCCCTTTTTATATCGTAGTTTTGGGGCGCTGACTACGATGAAAAACCGAAAACTGAGCAGTTTGCTCGTAACCACCCCCAAAATATTACTATCAAAAAAACAAATAAGAGCAAAATGCCCGTAAATTATAAAAACACGAAAGGAGATGCTATATAAATCGAAAGGTTTTTTTCAAAATTGAACAAAAGAAAATATCATGATATAATTTAACATATTTGAGCAAGGGGGATATTATCATGAAACCGGCCGGAAAGACAATTCGAATATGGATAATTGTATCTGTAGCGGTCTTGGCTGCCTATGCATGCCGTATAATGGGGAATGCCGGCATCCATTCAAGAACTGTGGGAATCATCCGTTCCGGAATATATATTACTATATTTATTTCTTGGGGGATTTATGTAAAAAACCATATTCTCCAGGTACAGGTGCGCCGCTATCTGTATGCTGTTGTTTTCTTAATCGTATTCTGGTTTCTTATAAGAACAATCAAATATAATTTTATTTCTGAAACTCTGTATCCGGATGTCATCAGATATTGCTGGTATCTGTATTATTTTCCAATGATTTTTATCCCGTTACTGGGAGTGTTTGTTGCAATGTCACTGGGGAAACCCGAAAATTATCATCTACCAAAACAGACTTCCCTGTTTTATATTCCAGCCGGACTTTTATTTGGACTTATAATTACAAATGATTTTCATCAGCTTGTATTTACTTTCCCGGAAAATGCAACGGTATGGAGTGACAAGAATAACGGGTATATGGTGCTATACTATATTACTATTGGCTGGATGATTATATGTGCCGTTAAGATGTTTATTACACTGTATAAAAAGAGTCGGGTTCCCGATACCTACAAGCATATTATACTGCCGTGTATTCCTTCTTTTTTTCTCCTGGTCTATATGGTACTGTATTATTCAGGTATTAAATGGGTCAGATTTATTATGGGAGATATGACAGCGGTAACCTGTGTTATGTATGTGATTACATTTGAAATCTGTATCAGATGCGGTTTTATTCAGGCGAATACCCATTATCCGGAACTGTTTGATGCTTCAACCGTAGGAGCCCAGATAACGGATGAAGAATATAATGTTTTTCTGTCCTCCGGAACAGCAAAGGCGGTACCGCAGGAAATTCTTTGCAAGACAGAGAACGGACCGGTAATGATTGATGATGGCGTGAGAATTCTGGAAGCTCCTATCAGGGGCGGCCATGTAATATGGTCGGAGGATTTATCGTCACTTCTTTCAGTCCTTAATGAGTTAAATGAGGCCAAGGAAAATCTTGAAGATGAAAACGCCCTGCTTGAAGAAGAGAACAGACTTAAAGCCCGTGAGGCGCATATTGCCGAACAGGAAAGATTGTACAATATAATTCAAAGGGATACAGCCGGGCAGATTGACTTCATGGATGAATTAATCGGTATTTTTGAATCGGCGGTTTCGGAGGAAGAGAGGGTAAAAATATTACATAAAATGCTTGTTGTAGGGGCTTATCTGAAAAGGCGGAGTAATCTTGTGTTTCTTTCGGATAAAGCGTCAATGCTTCCGGCGAAGGAAATTGAACTTACCTTTGGCGAATCATTGGATAACCTGGAAATATACGGGGTGGTATGTGGTTTTAAATCGGAAATTTACCAAAATGTTCCGTCTGAATTGATAATTAAAGCATATGATTTGTTTGAGAAAATAGTAGAAAAATCTTTTGAACATATGAGCTGCATTACCGTGTATGCAGGAGTGGACGAAGAAAGGTTTTTCATTATAATAAATACGGATTCCGACTCTGATTTTTCTGATATCATTTCTGATACTGTTACGGCAGTTAAGGATGAAGATGGTGAATGGAAAATTACAATGCTGTATGGTAGCGGAGGTGATGGTGAATGATCAGACTTAAAGGAAATTCGGTAAAGGAAGCGCTTGATAATCTGCCTTGCGGTGTTTGTTTTTTTGACAAAAACGGAATGGTAACGATGTGCAATTATCAGATGCACAGACTTATTTTTGCCATTACCGGAAGAGATTTACAGAGTCTTACCGAACTACGGACAATTTTAAACGATGAAGATGAGAAAATATTTATTCTTGAAAATGGCAGTGTATGGAGATTTTCCGTGGAAAATATACAGACAAATGACGGAAATACATATACCCAGATTATTGCATCAGATGTTACAAAGCTGCATTACAAGAAGATAGAATTGGAGCTGGAAAAACAGAAACTTGAGGAATATGCCGAGCGTATGAAGAAACTTTCCACCAACATTATTACAATTATTCGCGAGGAAGAAATCCTTAAGATGAAAATGCGTGTTCATGACGATATAGGAAGGAGTGTTATTGCGACAAGAAGGCTTCTCAGGCAGAACAAACCGACAAGAGAACTGGATATTGCCACTTGGAAAAATGCAGTACAGTTATTAAAGCATGACAATGCAATTCTGGAAGATAATTATGCATTTACAGAACTGGTTTCAGATGCTTCCGGTATCGGAATACAGATTATTAAAGAAGGGGAGTTTCCGCCGGAGGCCGGGGCGGCCGAAATTTTTCTTGTGGCTATAAGAGAGTGTATCACCAATGCGGTTCATCATGCAGGTGCCACCGAACTTTATGTTAAGATGAACTGCAACGAAGATACGGCTTTTGCCGGAATTTCCAATAACGGAGCAATTCCTCAAGGGAAAATAACAGAGGGCGGAGGTTTATCATCATTGCGCTCACGAATTGAAAAGAAGGGCGGAACCATGGAAATAATAAGCGAGCCGAAATTTGAACTGAAAGTAACTGTCAGATTAGGGGAAACGGATAATCCGTAAGAAGGAGAGAGAACATGATAAATGTTTTAATTGTTGAAGACCAGAGAATGATGCGTGAAACAATGGAAAATTATATAAAGCAGAGTGAGGGATACCATCTTGCCGGTTCTGTTGCAAGAGCAGGACTTGCAGATAAGTTCTGTATGAGTAATCCGGTAAATCTTGTACTTATGGATGTGTGTACCGAAAATGATGAAAGCGGATTTGAGGCAACCCGGATTCTCAAAACCATGTTTCCCAAGATTAAAGTGGTCATAGTTACATCCATGCTTGATTCAAGCTATATTAACAGGGCGAGAGATGTGGGAGCCGACAGCATATGGTTTAAAGATGTCAGCAGGGAAACACTTATGTCCGTGGTGGAGCGCACCATGAACGGAGAATCCGTATATCCCGACAGAATGCCTCAGGTCAGAATCGGTAATGCCTCAAGCTATGATTTTACCGAGGCGGAGATAAAAGTTCTCCGGGTTCTTGTGGAGGGAATGACCTATTCCCAGATGGCAGATGCATTGGGGCTGTCTGTTGAGACGGTAAAATCCCATGTGGGAAGTATGTTATCCAAAACGGGATTTACTTCCAAAACAAAACTTGCTGCAATGGTTATGAGTAAGAGACTGATAGTCAACGGTTTTTAAGGAAAAAACATATCTTTATTTCAATCTGTCTGAAAATTAATTTGCCTTCATCCCCCGTTCGGGGGATGTTTTTTTTATAAATAAAAATACAATGGATATAAACAGATGAGTATCTTTACAAGTCATGAAGAAAGTGTGGTGGGAATATGCGACGGGTTGTTGTGGATATGCAGAATTATCTTTTTGCAGATGCAATAGCACAATCGTTACAAAATGCGGATTCGGACTTTTCTGTTCATAATTCTGAAAGTCCCGATAAAACGGCGGAACTATGCAGATTGTGTATGCCGTATGCACTGCTTATGGAAGTAAACGGGAATTCGCCATGGAAGCTTGAAGAAAGGCTTAAAATACTGGATGAAGTTAAAGAACAGAATCCTGACTGTAAGGTTGTACTGATTGTTGATGAGAATGCGGAGAAAAAGCTTGCAAAACAGGTGCTTCAGACAAAGAAAGACGGGATCATTGATAATTTTATTTACGGCTCTGTTTCCGCCACTTATCTGTCCGCTGTGATTGATACACTTTAATAAAAAAAATTTGAAAGGCAGGGAGCCGGATGAGTTTGATTTCCGGATTGTTACATGGCAAAAAGAAAGTAAAACATCACGAACTGTCAGAGGTTCAGAATATTTACATCGGATGCGGCTGTATGGATTATTCTTATCATTATTCATTTAGTGTGTACCATAAGGAAGAAAAATGGCTTCTGGAGGCGGATTGTTTTATCCGTGACCATAAGGACCCTATAGAAATATCAGGATGTGAGATTAGTTCCGAAGACAAGGATAAGTTATTTAATATTCTGGAACAGAATGATCTTATTTCCTATGTGGAAAAATACAAAAAACCCAAACAACCCAAACAAATTTTTCAGGCATTAGATGAAACCACATACAGCATTAGTATTTTCTTTACGGATGGAAGCGTATTTCATGCCGAACCTTTAGTAGAAGCCCGCAGCAGGCTGGAAGATTATTTTTACAATCTTGCTGATAATATAGGAAAGGAGCGAGTAATTAATCATGAATTTAGTTGGAAAGTGGAAAGTTAAGGAGGTAATGGGATTCAGCCTTGAAGAGGGTATGATATGGAAACCGTTGGAACAGGCGGCTTTAGAAGACCCTGACAGCTATAAGGTGTTTGAAAATACCATTACCGAATTCTGTGAAGACGGAACCGTACAGACATTGTTACCGGTTGACAGCGGTGTATATACCAAGGAACAAATCGATGAAGCCGTAGAGGAAGGCAAAGTTATCCGTGACGGAATGCTTGTTCTGGATACTCAGTACTGGAAAAACGAAGACGGAATTAATTACTTTAATACTGAAATTCAGGGAGAAGTCTTCGACGAAGAAGTTTCCCCTTGGGCAGAAATTAAAGAAATTGAGGGCATGATTGAAATCAATATGGTTCGCTATGCCCGGACAGAATAAATTAATAAACAGGAGGATATATCGTGGCATTTTTTGATAAATTAAAAAATCAGGCAGTAAATGCCGTTAGAAAATCAGCACAAAATATCGGAACCAAAACAGAAAAAATTGTATTTTCAGATCTTCCGGAGACTTTTGATGCATTTACGGCACTTCCGCAGGCAACTCTTTCAAATCCATTTGATACGGCAGCACTCACTGTCGCAGCTTTATGCATTTATTGCCGTGACAAAGAGCTTTGCTTTCGGATGTTGGATTATCTAAGAGGACCAAGACCGATGAACGGTATGGATAAACAGTTCATTTCTGACCGTATGCGCTCTTATGATTATGTTCCCCGTTCATATTTTGAAGGAGCAGTTCCCGGTAACGATTACATGCCGGCCACTCCTTACACGGTTATTGTTAAATCCGACCCTCATTCATATGATGAGCAGGGCATTGCCAAACTTTTCATTCCTTCAGGCGGTGCCGACGATCCCCGCCCTATTAAGCTTCGCGAGGCGAAAGACGGAAAGTGGTATTTGTGGGAGCAGTATCTGCTTACCGGAATCCGCCAGCCTGAAAGCAGTAATCCATGGGCGTAAAACAACATTTTAAGGAGGTACATAATGAAATATAATAATCACGAAACAAATCTGTGCACCCGGCAAAATGCCGGAAAGAAATAAGATAGGAGAAAATAATTATGAAAGTAAAAAAGAAACTGAACAAGCTGCTGAGCATCCTGCTCGCCCTTGTGATGGTGGTGGGGATGCTCCCGGCCATGAGCCTGAAGGCGTATGCAGTCAATGCATCGTCCGTAACTATCACCGAAAGCGACGGCACGCAGACGGTAATAACAGAAACAATAGGAACAGACGGCGACCCTTGGTCCTATGATGAGGATACAGCGACGCTGACACTAAATAATTGGACGGGACAGAAAATCTCCGCTAACGGCGACCTGAACCTGCACCTGGTGGGCACCAATACTATCACCATACCGTCGTCCACCTCTGAGGTTATCGGTATTAAAGTCGGTTCGGATAGTTCTATGTCCTACCTGACCATCACGGCGGATACCGGCGGTACCCTGAACATTAACGGAACCACGGAGGGAAACTTTTACGGAATCAGAGCCCATACATACATCACAAACGGAACGGTGAATATTGACATCACGTCTTCGGGAAGCACTGACAGCTATGGAATGTGGGGTAATGTCTATTTTACGGAAGAAGAAACAAGGCAGGCAACTCTGAATGTCAAGGTAACGGACACCGGCACAACAAAGACCGGATATTTATCTGCCCTTGGCAACGGAAGCATATATGTTAATAATCGCAGCAATGTCACCATCAATGCGGAAGCTCATGTAAGCAGTGCTAATAAATCCAAATCTGTTGCGTTGAGTTCGATTAATATATATGAGGCTTCACCTGTGATTACAGCTACGGCAGATTGTCCGGAGGAAGCTTCAACAGAATGCATCGCAGTGGAAAACCTAAGCGCTCTGGGATTGACAGAGGGAGGTAAGGTGACCACAAACGGCATGGTGAAGACTTACAGTCTGCCGGCTTATCTCGATGCCAATGTGGTGACCACCACCCCTGCGGATAACAATTACCTTTTCCGAAGGGGCACGGATTTAGGAAATAGCGACACATATTATTATATGTGCGGCATTGACGGAAGCATTTTGAACAATGCGGTGTTTGAATACAGTGAAGAAGCGGCAGACTTCAAGTGGGTAGGCGGAAGCTGCTACGATATCCCGGGAGGAATGGTCGGAGATCGCATAAGCAATACTATTTACCTTCTTGCAGGACTGCGCGGTGCGGACGGACTGTATGATTCGACCTCAAAAACCAAATTTGAAATACTCTCCGGCAGCTTGCCTTCCGGACTGACGTTGCATGAGAAAGGCGGAATTTACGGTACCGTAAGCGCACCATGCGAGGCGGGCTCTGTCACCGTTAAGGCAACCGACACAAACGATTCCACACGGACTG
>JBJEJI010000089.1:87691-91965 GCA_051877895.1 Lachnospiraceae bacterium
GAGGCGGGCTCTGTCACCGTTAAGGCAACCGACACAAACGATTCCACACGGACTGTAACCTTTACAATTAATTACGGTGCGTTTGTAGAGCCGGATAAATACCTTACCATCGGTGTTTATGATGCATCACCGACGGTTGTGGAAATGAAGACCAGTAGTTCAGGTACAGGCTGGAGCTATGACGGAACCACTAATACCCTGACCCTGAACGGATATAACGGCGGCCCTATTGCGGCAGAGAAGGAATTGAACCTGCACCTGGTGGGCACCAATACTATCACCATACCGTCGTCCACCTCTGAGGTTATCGGTATTAAAGTCGGTTCGGATAGTTCTATGTCCTACCTGACCATCACGGCGGATACCGGCGGTACCCTGAACATTAACGGAACCACGGAGGGAAACTTTTACGGAATCAGAGCCCATACATACATCACAAACGGAACGGTGAATATTGACATCACGTCTTCGGGAAGCACTGACAGCTATGGAATGTGGGGTAATGTCTATTTTACGGAAGAAGAAACAAGGCAGGCAACTCTGAATGTCAAGGTAACGGACACCGGCACAACAAAGACCGGATATTTATCTGCCCTTGGCAACGGAAGCATATATGTTAATAATCGCAGCAATGTCACCATCAATGCGGAAGCTCATGTAAGCAGTGCTAATAAATCCAAATCTGTTGCGTTGAGTTCGATTAATATATATGAGGCTTCACCTGTGATTACAGCTACGGCAGATTGTCCGGAGGAAGCTTCAACAGAATGCATCGCAGTGGAAAACCTAAGCGCTCTGGGATTGACAGAGGGAGGTAAGGTGACCACAAACGGCATGGTGAAGACTTACAGTCTGCCGGCTTATCTCGATGCCAATGTGGTGACCACCACCCCTGCGGATAACAATTACCTTTTCCGAAGGGGCACGGATTTAGGAAATAGCGACACATATTATTATATGTGCGGCATTGACGGAAGCATTTTGAACAATGCGGTGTTTGAATACAGTGAAGAAGCGGCAGACTTCAAGTGGGTAGGCGGAAGCTGCTACGATATCCCGGGAGGAATGGTCGGAGATCGCATAAGCAATACTATTTACCTTCTTGCAGGACTGCGCGGTGCGGACGGACTGTATGATTCGACCTCAAAAACCAAATTTGAAATACTCTCCGGCAGCTTGCCTTCCGGACTGACGTTGCATGAGAAAGGCGGAATTTACGGTACCGTAAGCGCACCATGCGAGGCGGGCTCTGTCACCGTTAAGGCAACCGACACAAACGATTCCACACGGACTGCAACCTTTACAATTAATTACGGTGCGTTCGTAAGCCAAAATCCTGTAACAGGTATGACACTTGATAAGACGGAGATAATTCTGGAGAAGGGCGCAACCGCAAACGTTACCGCAACGGTAACACCTTCAGATGCATCGTATCCAAATGTGAAGGCAGTTTCCTCCAACACAGGCATTGCAACTGTATCCGTGGGAACACCGTCAGGTGCAAGCAGTACAGTACAGGTGACTGCCGGATATAATCCGGGCAAAGCCACCGTAACGATAACCTCTGTTGATTCGAGTCTGCAAAAAACTTTTGATGTTTATGTCAAGGAAAACACTCCGAATGCAGGTATAAATTACTACAATGAAGAGCTTACAGGCCTTGTAAGCGGTGCAACCTACAGTGTAAGCGGAGATGGTATTACCACCGAAAGCTTTACCGCAACAGAAAGCATATATGCAATTAAGGCTGAATGGATTGGTAAGAGTATTAAACTTGTACGCACCAATACAGAAACCAAGTGTAACAGTGATGCCCAGATTATTGAAATACCGGCAAGACCGGCTACACCTACAGGAGTGGCAGCTGTAAATGAAAGCTATGAAGGAGCCGGTGACGGCAAGATTACAGGTGTTGATTCGTCCATGGAATACAGAGTTTCAGGAGCAGATTCATGGAGTTCAATCTATTCCGGTACAATAAATTACCTGGCAAAAGGAACCTATGAAGTCAGATATTGTGCCGCCGGCAGTTCATTTGCAGGTGAAGCAGCCTTATTAACAGTGGGTACAGAACCGCTTTCTTTTGAAGACAGTGTAACATTTGATATTCCTGCAGGCGAGACAGGAGCCTCAATTAGTCAGGTAGATTTGAGCGGTGCCGTAAGCGGCGGAACCCGTCCTTATACATTCACTAAGGAATCAGGTCCTGACTGGTTACAGGTATCAACTGGCGGATGTATTACCGGAACAAGACCTACGGCTGTGGCCGATGCTACCACTGCAGTAATTAAAGTAACGGATAATACCGGCACCAGTAAGACTATTGAAATTGCCATCGGTGCAGTAACTGTTGCAACTACTAAATACAGTATTTCAGTAACAGATGGTATGGCAACAAATTCGGGTGTGGAAATTATTCAGGCTGTGTCAGGAACCGCCATTACAGTTGTGGCAGATTCGGCTCCTGCAGGAACGAAATTCGAGAAATGGGTTGTATGTGAAGGCTCTGCCGAAGTTGTATTTACTGATGCAACCGCTTCAACCACAACATTCAGTATGCCGTCCGGAGATGTAATTATAAAAGCCCAGTATGTTGATGTATATGTTGAGGTTACCGTTTCAGGTACAATCACAAGTAAAGGTAATGCAGCGGACAGCGTAACCCTGTATCTTTATATAGATGGTGAAACGAATCCTGTTAAGACATGTACCGTGACAGGCAACACAGCCTCATACAGCTTCACAGGAGTTGAAGGCCGCAAGAATTACTATATTGTAGCGGTGAAAACCGGAAATAAAGTACTTACTTCGGCTGTATTCAATTCAGGGGTAACTGATATAAGCGGATACAATCTTACCATGCAGGAGCTTCCGGCACCGTCCATTACATCAATTACCAACTCTTGGTACGGATTAACCGTTAAATGGAGCAATGTGAGCGGAGCAACCGGATACGAACTGTACAGCAGGGTAAAAGGAACCACAACCTGGAATAAAGTTGCAACCACTACAGCAACAAGCTATTATGATAAATCCGCGGTAAACGGCAAGACCTATGAATATATGGTTAAGACCAAATCCGGTGCAGGTATAAGCCTTGCCGGCGAAGTAAAAGAAGCACTGTTTCTTGCTCCGCCGACAATAAGCAGCGTAGAAAACCTTTCAACGGGAGTTAAAATAACCTGGAGTGAAAACAGCAGTGCAACAGGATATTATGTATACCGCAAAGACACCCAGGCCGGAACCTGGCACTTTATAGGAGGAACCAAATCCCTTAGCTATACTGATACTACTGTTGAAAACGGCGTCGTATATTATTATGCGGTAAAAGCATATAGCGGAAGTGTAATAAGCGCAAGCAGCTCCGCAAAGAACACAATATACGTAAAAAATGTATTTATTTCATCATTAACAAACCCAAGTACCAGAGCAATGCTTGTGAAGTACTCATCCAACTCGAAAGCAACAGGTTATGAAATAGCATACAGCCCATATCCAACAATGGGACCTGCCAGCACTAAAACTATTACTGTAACAGGTGCATCCAACTTAAGCAAGACCATTACATCCCTTAATAATGGTTCAACCTATTATGTTAAAGTAAGAGCATACAAAACTGTTGCAGGATATAAATTCTATTCCAGCTGGTCAGCAGTAAAGAGCATCAAGATAACAAAATAAACATCAGATGTTTAAAGGGAAAGAAATTCTCTTAAAATAAAAACAGCTATGGGCTCGCACCCATAGCTGTTTTTGTTTTAATTCACTTTTGATAAAAGAGAACCAATTATAATAACACTACAGGACTTAATACCTAAAGCTGAACTTCGGATTGCAGATAACAAAAAATTCTAATAAAAAAGCAAAAAAATATTCTTATAAAAAAAGCAGTTGACAAAGGAAAATTGTTTTGATATACTCTCTTATGCGTCACGAAAGTGACTTTTTGAAAACTGCATAATTGACAGGGTTCAGTTGGAGAAATACTCAAGAGGCTGAAGAGGCGCCCCTGCTAAGGGTGTAGGTCGTTCACGCGGCGCGAGGGTTCAAATCCCTCTTTCTCCGGTACACTAAAGCACAGCATTGCTGTGCTTTTATTGACGAAACCGGTCAAAATAATGCAACAGAAAAACTTAAAAAAAGTTGATAAAAACTGTTGACATATGTAGTTAACTGTGATATTATTAACAAGCTGTCGCCGAGAGTGAGAGCAAAAAAACAAAATCGAACATTGAAAACTTAATAGTGAAACAACCTTGAAATTTCCAAGACAA
>JBJEJI010000090.1:0-6715 GCA_051877895.1 Lachnospiraceae bacterium
TAACAAAGGCTTATAGCCGCAGAGCAAACCACCCGTTAGACGGGTGGTGCTGATTCATTTTTTGATTTGATGTTTGATATTTTTTAAAGAGCAAAAACCGGAGTGTTTGCGAGTTTGACTATGAACCTTGTTGCAGATTATAGAAATGAATCAGAAATACTGCATCATGGCTTTGACCATGTTAGGCTGTTTGATAACATAGCTTGTTCTGTCAATAATACCAAACTTGTTTTCATAATCTGAACCGGTTCTGAATGCATTGTTGTCCCAGATTGCACAGCGTATACCATAGGACTGTGCACAGGCAACAACATAGGAACAGTAATTTACTAAATCCTGCTCGTTGTTTTTATCAACCACACCGAATTCTCCGATAACAACAGGAATGCCGTTTTTAACATACTTGTTATAAAGCTGTTTCATGCAGTCCAGATTTTCGTTCTGGCTGATTGAATTAAATGAAGAGGTACTTCCTGAACCTATATTCTGTGTAAAGTTGTAGGACAGATATGCATGTACGGTTACAATCAGTTTGTTGCTTACTGTATCTGTGGGAAGTACGAAGGAATTATTCACAGTAGGACCATATGCTGAATCATAGGAAGGAATCATAAGATAACGTGTTGCATTTTTTCCTCCTGTGGCACGAACGGTATCAACAAATACCTGATTCAGCTTCATAATACAGTTCAGGGCATCCTTACAATCTGAATTGTTGGAATCATACCACCATTCGTTTGAATGTCCTGAAAGACGAGGCTCATTAATGGATTCAAAAATCAGCTTTTCTCCATAGGAAGCAAAGTTGTTTGAAAGCTGGGTCCAGATGGCCTGCATATATTTTGTGGACTGGTCAAGCTGGGCGGAGGAAGGATAGTAATAGCCTTTTTCAACGTCATGATGAACATTAATAATAACGTACATTCCCTTGTTGTATGCATAATCCACAATTTCTGTTACTCTTGCAAGCCAGGCAGAATCAATTTTGAAATTTTCATCAACGTGGTCATGCCAGGATACAGGAATACGTATGGTGTTAAATCCGGCATTGTATACGGTATCAATAAGTGTTGTTGTTGTTTTTACATTACACCAAGCCCATTCATAGGCCATTTTGTCACTTAACCAGATACAGTTAGTTGCATCAAAAGTATTTCCCAGGTTCCAGCCCACTGTCATTCCGTTGACAAAGGTAATGGCAGCATTGCTTGGAACAGACTGTTTTGTAAAGGAATATTTGGTTATCTCAACAGTTGATTCCGGTTCAGTGGAACCGTCTGTGGAACCGCCTGTAGAGCCGCCTGTAGAGCCACCTGTGGAGCCGCCTGTAGAACCGCCTGTGGAGCCGGTGTTACCGCTTTCAGGCTTTGTCGGTGTCAGATAATCGCCATGAACAAAACCGTCTTCGCCGTTGTAGGAAATTCTTACCCAGCCGTTATCGCAGGTGCCGGTGACGGTAAGCTTACTATTCTTTGAAACAACGCCTAAAAGGTTACCGCTTGATGAATATGTACTTCTTACATTCAGGGCGGTAGTTGCATACAAAGTTTTACTACAGTCTGTTATTTTTACACCATTGTTAGTTTCTTTTTCCGGTTCTGTAGGAGTAGGTATTGCAGTCCGGGTAACCTCAGGAGAAATAGTTACTTCCGGAGTAGGAGTGCCTGCTTCTTCCGTTGGTTCCGGTGTTAACTCTGTATCCTCCGGAATCTCAGTAGGAGTGATCCGGTTTTCTTCCTCAGGTGTTGGTGTGCTTTCGGGTGTAGGAGTATTTCCTGCCTGCACTGAAGGTGTTGGGCTTGTGTTACCTGCATTTTGTTCCGGATTATCTGTTTTGTTACAGCCGGCAACCAGAATGGCAACTACAATAATTACCACTGCAAGAAGAATTCCCCCAATGATTAAAACTTTTTTCTTATTTTTTTGCATTGTGTCCTCCATAAGCATAATATGACATGATTTTATAGGAAATGTAAGTTTTGTGCAACAGAAAAAAATGTTGCTATTTTTAATAAGTAGGATATAATGTATTTTGTTAAAGACTTGGTGCAATTTTTTCAGTCATATTTCAATGACGGAGCTTTTGCGAGTCTGACTTGTAAAAATTTATTGAGGATTGGTATGAAACTGATTAATCATTTTAAAACAATTACAAAGCACAAAATAGAAGTAATGAAAAACTGTTTTCGTGCAGGAATATATCTTCAGGGAATTACCCATGATTTATCCAAATATATGCCATCTGAATTTTTTCGCGGCGTAAAGTATTATCAGGGAAATAAAAGTCCTAATGATGCGGAACGCAGGGAAACAGGAATCAGCAGGGCCTGGCTTCATCATAAAGGACGAAACAAGCATCATTTTGAATATTGGATTGATTATGATCTTAGTGCCGGTGGTAAAATGGCCGGTCTTGAAATGCCTGTAAACTACCTTGTTGAAATGGTTTGTGACCGTATTGCTGCCAGCAAGATATATAAAAAGGAAGCTTATAATGACGGAGAACCACTCGAGTATTTTAAGCATTCAAAAGGAAAATATTATATGCATCCTGACACTGAAAGAGAGTTGGAAAAAATTCTGACTATGCTTGCGGAAGAAGGAGAGGATGCAGTTTTTTCTTATATGAGAAACCTTATAAAGAAAGAACGCAAAAGAAAACGTCATAAAAAGCTAAACAATTATTAATACCACGGAGGAAACAATGGGCGGATATAATATAAAAGGTTTTAGTTTTGCATTCGGAACCCGCAAAGGAGATTTGTCCGGAGAAAGAGCGAGACACTCACTGGAGTTGTTAAAGGCTACAGGGACAGAGTGGATTGCATTATGCGTTGACCAGAGAGTAGAAACAAAAAAATCTCAGGAAATCAGATATAATTATAATAGAAATGTAACAGATGTTGAACTTATAGAATTTATTAAATATGTTCACAGCACCGGCATGAAGGTGTGCCTGAAGCCTATGATTAACTGCATGGACGGAAGCTGGAGGGCTGAAATCAATTTCTTTGATGACGAAGGCTCCTGGGCAAAATGGTTTTACGAATATACAGGCTATCTTACCCATATGGCAGAAATAGCAGAATACACAGGCTGTGAAATGCTTTGCCTAGGTTGTGAAATGCTTGGAATGGAGAGACAGGAAAAGCACTGGAGAGAATTAATTGCAAAGGTCAGGGCTGTTTACAGCGGACCGCTTACATATAACACCAATCATGGACATGAGATGGATGCCACATGGTATGATGAACTGGATTATTTGGGAACCAGTGCATATTTCCGCATGATGAAAAATGGTGTAGAAATGCCGGCAAATCCAACGGAACCTGTTATGGACCTGACAAGAGAGGACATGCTTCTCTCCTGGCAGAGAGTAAAAAAGGACATGGAGGCCTTTTCAAATAAATATAATAAGCCGGTTATATTTATGGAAATCGGCTGTCGTTCCGCAAGAGGAACAGCATGTCAGCCATGGGATTTTAGAATGGGGCATCTGCCTTATGATGAAGAAGAGCAGGCACTGTTCTATGAAACCTGTCTTGAAACCTTTAAAGATACAGATTTCTTTATGGGATTTTTCTGGTGGGATTGGTCAGCATTTGTCAGTGAAGATTCCTTCAGGACCGGCAACACAGGATTTTCCATATATGGTAAAAAAGCAGAACAGGTTCTGAAAAAATACTATGCCCTTTAAGAGGCAGATATTTTACAAAGCACGGAGGATGATTAATGGTTTGGATGCTTCTGGTATTGGTTTACGGGGTGTTGAAAGGTGCCAGAGAAATTGCCAAGAAAAAAGCATTACAGAAGAACAGCGTAGTTGAGGTTCTTGTATTTTATACATTGCTTTCATTTCTAATGGTTTTGCCGGAGGGACCAAAAGCAATGAATATCGAGCCGGTATTTCTCATTCCGGTTGCATTTAAATCTTTTATAATATTTGTGGCATGGATGTGCAGCTTTAAAGCGATAAAAAAGCTTCCCATCAGTATTGTGGGAATACTTGATTTGTCAAGAGTATTATTTGCTACACTTTTAGGCTATATCGTACTTGGAGAAGATCCGACAGTTCCCCAGGTTGTGGGACTTTTGTTTGTATGTACGGGACTTTTGTGCCTGAAGGGTGGAAAGCGTACACAAAAAGGCGGACAGGAGCAGGTTCAGAGCAAGTATGTGGTTATTGTAATGATATCCTGCATATTGAATGCAGTTTCCGGACTTATGGACAAGATCCTCATGAGGGATCTGACTTCCGGAGAACTTCAGTTCTGGTATATGCTTTTCCTGATGTTATTTTATGTGATATATGCCCTGGCAGTCAGGACAAAATTTGATGTTAAAACTTTGATTAAGAATTACTGGGTATGGATATTAAGTCTGATGTTTGTAATTGCTGACAGATGTCTTTTCATTGCAAACGGATATCCGGACAGCAAGGTAACAATTATGACTCTTATCAAGCAGTCCGGATGTATTGTAACAATTTTAGGCGGAAAATTAATTTTTAAAGAAAAAAATATAACATACAAGCTTTTTTGTGCTACAATAATAATTGTGGGCATTGTAATTGCGGTTTTTTAACGAGCAAAAACGTAGTGTTTGCGAGTTTGACAAAAAACTAAAATAATCCACTGCCTTCCGGCGGTGTGATTAGGAAAATACGAAAGGAAAATAATAAGGGTATTTCAGAAAAATATGAATGAGTTTACTTTTGTTTCAAAATGGTATGAAGAGCAGGCAGATGAAATCAGGGAAGAATCCTTTAAGTACGCAAAAGATACCGTAAAAAAAGGAGATCCAATTGATTTTATTTCCTGTTTCTGCGGAGTTTTCGCAATTGCCTGTTTTGCCATAGTTTTATATATGGGAATAAAAAACGGAATTACTGATTCCATGCTTGTTCTGTTGCCGATTTATGTACTCATAGCAATTTTCAGCCTGTGTCACCCGCTTCAGATAAAAATTTCAGAGTGGATGTGGAAATCCGGCTTTAAAAAAAGAATTGCCGTTAATAAACACTATGACGGCAAAGTCTTAGTAAATGAAGAAGGGGTAACGGTGCAGGGAAAAAAAGGAGAAGAGCGGTACTCAAATTATTCTGAATGCTTTTTCTTTGCAACCGAGAACTTTGTTATTTTAAACATTACAGATAAAAAGTTGTTTCCTGTACATAAAAGTGAACTTGAAGAAGCGGGCTGCCTGGAGGATGCATTAAAGCTGTGCATTAATGAAACAGCTGTTGAAGCGGAAAAAAACACAGAAGTAGCAGAGTCAGAAGAAAGTAGAGAAGCGGAAGAAAATACAGAAGCAGCAGAGTTAAAAGAAAGTAGAGAAGCGGAAGAAAGCACTGAAGCAGCACACACAGAAGCAACCACAGAACTGAAAGAAGCCACAGAACTGAAAGAAGCCACAGAAACTACAGAATCTGAAACAAATACTGAAACAGAAGAAAGTACAGAAGTTGTAGAAATGGCAGAGGGTTCAGAAAACGTTTGATAATATTGAATTATAATAATGGAGGTACATATATGATAACAACAGAGATTATTCACACCGACGATGCGCCTAAGGCAATCGGACCTTATTCACAGGCAGTAAGAGCAGGAGACCTGCTTTACACATCAGGACAGATCCCTGTAAACCCTGCTACCGGTGAAATTGTTGAAGGCGGAATCAAGGAGCAGACAAGACAGGTTATGGAAAATCTGGGAGCAGTTTTGAAGGCAGGCAATTCTTCCTATGAAAAAGCAATCAAAACTACCTGCTTTCTTGCAGACATTGATGATTTTGTGGCATTCAATACAGTTTATGCAGAGTATTTTACAGGTAAGCCTGCACGTTCATGTGTTGCGGTAAAAACCCTGCCGAAGAATGTTCTCTGCGAAGTAGAAGTAATTGCTGCTATAGATGATGAGATTAATTATTAATAATTACCACGACTTTTGCCATGATAATCAAATATGTAAATAAAATTTTTAGGAGATTTTTATTGATTTTCTCTCCGCAATGTGTATAATGTAAAGTGTTGAACTGCGGTGCAGTTTAATGATTAGAATGGTATTATATGACCTGCATAAATGCGGGCCTCATATTATATTAAAAAATTAGAAGAAAAGAGGTTCATGTAAAATGGCAACACTTGATTTAACAAAGTACGGTATTACCGGAACTACTGAGATCGTGTACAACCCTTCTTATGAAGTGCTTTTCGAAGAAGAGACAAGAACAGATCTTGAAGGCTTTGAAAAAGGACAGGAAAGCGAACTTGGTGCTGTTAACGTTATGACAGGTATCTACACAGGACGTTCTCCTAAAGATAAGTTCATCGTTATGGATGAGAATTCCAAGGACACTGTATGGTGGACATCCGATGAATACAAAAATGACAACCACCCGGCTTCTGAAGAAACATGGGCTGCTGTTAAGAAAATTGCAGTTGAAGAGCTTTGCAACAAGAAACTTTATGTTGTAGATGCATTCTGCGGTGCAAACGCTGACACACGTATGTGCGTTCGTTTCATCATGGAAGTAGCTTGGCAGGCACATTTCGTAAAGAACATGTTCATCCAGCCATCTGAAGAAGAACTTAAGACATTTGAGCCTGACTTTGTTGTTTATAACGCTTCCAAGGCTAAGGTTGAAAACTACAAAGAATTAGGTCTTAACTCTGAAACAGCTGTAGTATTCAATATTACAAGTCGTGAGCAGGTTA
>JBJEJI010000091.1:0-20708 GCA_051877895.1 Lachnospiraceae bacterium
TGTACCGCTTTAAATCTAATCCACCGCCTAAAGGCAGTGGATTATCTTTTGTTTTTTATATAATTGGAAATGCCGGCATACCACCGGCACTTTCCTAAAATTCCCTTGTTAGGGGGCACTTATTTTTTCAATAAGAACTGTGGAATTATTTTTCCTTAACAGCCTCTACAATTCCGTTTGCAAGGCCTGCGATACCCTGAATTTCAGACGGAATAATAATCTTTGTGGCTTTACCATCAGCAGCCTTGGTAAATGCTTCAAGACTCTTTAACTGAAGAACCTGTGTTGTAGGACTTGCTTCATTTAAGAATCTGAGGCCTTCTGCATTTGCTTTCTGAACAGCAAGAATTGCTTCTGCCTGACCTTCTGCTTCACGAATTGTGGCTTCCTTTTTAGCCTCAGCACGAAGAATTGCAGACTGCTTTTCTGCCTCTGCTTCCAGAATTGCAGATTCTTTCTTACCTTCTGCAACAAGAATTGTAGACTTCTTTTCACCTTCTGCAATAAGAATAGCTTCACGTCTTTCACGCTCTGCCTTCATCTGTTTTTCCATTGCATCCTGAATTGCAGCCGGCGGCATAATGTTTTTCAATTCAACACGGTTGATTTTAATACCCCAAGGGTCTGTAGCAGCATCAAGAGAGCTTCTCATTTTTGTGTTGATTGTTTCTCTTGATGTAAGTGTCTCATCCAGTTCAAGATCACCGATAATGTTACGAAGTGTTGTTGCCGTAAGGTTTTCAATTGCCATAATAGGATTTTCAACACCATACGCATAAAGCTTAGGATCGGTAATCTGGAAGAATACGACTGTATCAATTCTCATTGTAACGTTATCCTTGGTAATAACCGGCTGAGGTGGAAAATCTACAACCTGTTCCTTAAGAACAACTCTTCTTGCTACCTTATCAATAAATGGCATTTTAAAATGAACTCCAACATGCCATGTACCTACATAGCCTCCCAGACGTTCAATAACAAATGCCTGTGCCTGTGGAACAATTTTTATGCAACTGCCTGCAATAATAAGTACCACAATTAAGATAATAATAATCCATACAATTGGTGAATCCATAATTTTAACCCTCCTTAATCTCTTCCACTACTAGTTTAACGCCCCGTATTTCTTTTATTTTTACAGGGGCTCCCACTTCTATAACCTTATTATCAGAATCAGAAACAGCTGTCCAGTTCTGTCCTTTGACAACCACTTCTCCGGTTCCGTTAAAGTTATCAATTTTTACTTCGACCCTGCCTTTTTCTCCGATTAAGCTGTCACTGTTAGTTCTTACGACCTTGGAATTTACCTTATCGAGAATAAGCGGTCTGATTAAAATGAGTGACAATGCGGAAATCACTGCGAAAACCATCCACTGAATCCAGATTGTTTCTACAGCCAGGGAAAGAATGGCTGTAATGATTGAACCCACTGCAAACCATATTGTCACAAGACCTAATGTACATGCTTCAAATATCAGAAGCACTAATGTTAAAACAAACCAAAAAAGAATTCCCATAATTCCCTCCGTTTCCCGCTATTCAGAAGGAAGTTCTTCTGACGGCGTCGGTGTAGGCTCTTCAGGTACCGGTGTCTCTGTAGGCACCACCTCAGGAGTCGGTGTCTCTACCGGAATCTCTGTAGGTGTAACATCTCCGCCTTCCGGTGTTAGTGTAAGTTCCGGTGTTACTTCAGGTGTTTCTGTTACTTCAGGTGTTATTATTGCTTCCGGTGTTGGCGTAGGTTCCGGTGTTACTTCAGGTGTTTCTGTTACATCCGCAATCTCCTCCGGTGTTGGTGTAGGTGTATCCACAGGAACGGTGACTTCCGGTTCATCCTCCGGATCATACGTATCCCCGCCGTCATAACCTCCCGGATTGCCTTCATCACTTCCCGGTCTTACATAGCCCGGTATAATGGTTACATTTAAAGAAGCTGAAACAGTTTCTCCATTTTCATTTTTATTGACTACAACCGCTCCCTTGGTAGGAATCGGTGTGCCCAGTGCATTGGTATTGTTACTGCTGTTTTCTTTTGGACCTGAAAAAGCAGCAATACATATCATAATAACAAGAATAACACCGGAGAAAACTCCTGCTGTTACTGCAAGTCTTTTTTTTGTAAAGAATGTCAGTAATCTGTTCTCATGGTCATCATAGTCTTCGTACTCACCGTAGTAATCATCGTACTCGTCATCGTATTCATCATATTCATCGTATGCATCATTATGGGCTTCATCATAGTTATCATCGTATGTGTCATAATCATCATTATATACATCCGAATCATCATAGGCCTCATCATACTCGTCATAGTCATCATAACCACTGCCGGATTTATTATTTTTACTATAAACCACATCATCCGTTTCATCCTGATATTTATTATAATATCTGTCAGACCTTCCCGAAGTGCTGTTTCCTTTTCCTGTCACTCTCTTATTACTATTATTTGATGGCACAACAATTCCTCCTTGCCACTTAAAATACTGTATAAGTATACCACATTATGAAAATCAATACAAGATTTAAGACTCAGGCTTTGCATTTTCGACAATAAAATCAATAGCATAATCATAAAGCATACTTTCTTCGATGGAGTCAGCACCATAATATTCTATGAACGCTTCCTTGTCAGTATAACCATAGTCTTCCATATACTGCGCCAAATATGTATTATATCTCTCATCAGAAAGTTTCAATTTTTCCTTATCAACAATGGCCTGAAGCACAAGCTGTTCCTTTACAAGTTCAACCATGGTGCTTTTCAATTCCTTCTGGAACTCCTGAAGCTCCATGGAATAAAACTGTCGAGTATATTCACCCATACTGAGATCATAGTGCTGTGCTGCACTCAGATATGTATCATACATGGTATCATAATATTCCTGAACCAATCCGTCCATGTCTTTAAAAGTGGAATTTGCAATTACTTTATCCAGAAGTTCTCTGATAATATCTGATTCAGCATCTTCTTCTTTTTCTCTTGCCAAAACATCACGAATATATGAATCAAATGCATCAACAGATTGACATTCATTCATTGTAATGTCTGATACAAATTCATTGTTCAACTCAGGAATATTCTTTTTTGACGCATAATTAATGGTAACTTCAAACTTTACGGTTTCTCCCGCACATCCACTAAGTGCTTTTATACCATTATAGCTTTCCGGTATAACAACGCTGATAGTCAGTGTATCTCCAATAATTTTTCCTTCAATTTTCTTTTCAAAATCCGTAAATTCTCCGGAGCCTATTTCGAAATTTCCGGAGCCTTCTTCCAGCACTTCACTGTTAAGGCTGGCTTTATAAGAACAATTCACCACATCTCCTGCCACAACAGGGGTTCCTGCTCTGTCATCAAGTTTTTCATAGGTTACCCTGCTGTTAATCAGTCTTTCTTTCTCCTCTTCCACCTCTTCATCGCTGACTGAAGTATCAACCGGAGTATAAGTCAGACCCTTATAGGTTCCAAGCTTTACATGGCTTTCGTCTTTGATAAACAAGAAATATATAATAATTCCCACACAGACAACCGCAAAAACTATGATGAATATTTTCCACCAGAACTTATACTGCATGCGCTTCTGTTCTTCATCCGGCATATTTTCTTTTGTCTGCAAGGAGTTGCTTTCAATTTTATTGTTTTCTGTATTATTCTGTTTTCTTTTTTTATTTGACATACTGCTCCCGTTTTTCTGCATAAAAGGTACAATATCCCGGAGTACATTTTCATACTCCGGGCATTGTATCATTTTGGGGAAACTCGTTTCCCTGCAATTACTTTTTAATTAAGCCCAAGGATTTTCTGTAGGATAAAGCATTCCCTTTGGCTGGTTAAATTTAATTTCTTCAACACCGATGTATTTGAACACTTCGTAAAGAGTCTTTCCATAGTGACCGAAAGCTACGGCGCCGTGATGAGGATAATTTCTTTCAATCAGTACATGTCTGTAGAAACGTCCCATCTCAGGAATAGCAAACACGCCGATTGCACCGAAAGAACATGTTGGTACAGGAAGAACCTCGCCCTGTGCAATGTATGCACGAAGTTTGCAGTCTGCTGTAGACTGTAATCTGAAGAAGGTGATGTCACCCGGTGCAATGTCTCCTTCAAGAGTACCGTTTGTAACCTCAACAGGAAGACTTCTTGCCATAATCTTCTGATTTCTCATTTCACATGCGGAAAGTTTCTTGCTTGAAGTGTTACCGCAATGGAAGCCCATGAAAGTATCCTTGTGTGTATAAGGATATTTACCTTCGATGGAAGCCTTGTACATATCAGCAGGTACAGAGTTATTGATATCGAGAAGTGTTACAATGTCATCACTTACTACTGTTCCGATGTATTCGGAAAGTGTTCCGTAAATATCTACTTCACAGGATACAGGAATGCCCTGGGATGTAAGACGGCTGTTTACATAGCAAGGAACACACTTGAACTGAGTCTGGAATGCAGGCCAGCACTTTCCTGCAAGACATACAAATTTAGCAGCACCTCTGTGTGCTTCAACCCAGTCTTTTAATGTGAGCTCATACTGAGCAAGGCGTGAAAGAATTTCAGGCTTTTTATTTCCTGCGCCCAGTTCTGCTTCCATGTCTGCAACTACCTCAGGAATACGAGGGTCGTTTTCATGTTTGTTAAATGATTCAAAAAGGTCAAGCTCTGAATTTTCTTCGATTTCAACACCAAGGTTGTACAGCTGCTTAATAGGAGCATTACAAGCCATAAAGTTAAATGGTCTTGGACCGAAAGAAATTATTTTAAGATTTTTGAGAGCATATACAGCCTTTGCAATCGGAACAAAGTCATGAATCATGTCTGCACATTCTTCAGCTGTTCCTACAGGATACTCGGGAATGTAAGCCTTTACATTACGGAGTGCCAGGTTGTAGGATGCATTTAAAACACCACAATAGGCATCGCCTCTGCCGTCAGAAAGGTCATTCTGGCTTTCTTCTGCTGCTGCACAGATCATGGCCGGGCCGTCAAATCTCTGAACAAGCATTGTTTCTGAAATCTCAGGACCGAAGTTTCCAAGATATACGCAAAGTGCATTACAGCCTGCTGCCTTAATGTCTTCAAGAGCCTGCTGCATATGTATTTCACTTTCTACAATGCAGATAGGACATTCATAAATGTCTGTCTCGTCATATTTTGCTTTGTATGCTGCAACCAGTGCTTTTCTTCTGTTTACGGAAAGACTTTCCGGGAAACAGTCACGACTTACTGCAACTATACCGATTTTTGCTTTAGGTGTGTTATTCATCATATAGCAATACCTTCCTTATTTTTTATCCTTTATGAGACTCGTGAAGGAGCACACTCCTCCCGTTTCCCACGCTGGTTTAATTATAAATGTTCCCCTCTTGTTCTGTCAATGATAACACACATTATTCATGACAAATTTTTGTAACAAAAAAGTAAATTGTTAATGGATTTTTGCATATTTTAATGATATAGTTTATATGGCATGTCTTTATTGGGAGGAAATCAATGTCTAAAAAATATACAATAAGATGTAAAGAAATCAATTCCGCAATGAATGGTGTGTTTACATTCAACAATTCTAAATTTGAAGCACCGGGACTTCTTCCCGGAGAAAAAGCAGAAGTCACCCTTCTTTACGGCAAGGACAAAGGAAAGGCAGTGGTTGAGAACATTCTCGAACCGTCTCCCTACAGGGTTAAGCCTGTTTGCCCTGCATACGGTACCTGTGGCGGTTGCAAACTGCTTCATACCACCTATGAATATCAGCTTCAGCTTAAAACAGAGGTTGCAAGAAAGCTTCTCTCCGGTTTTGGTAAGGTTGAAGACTGTGTTGGTGTGTCAGGAGAACCATTTCATTATCGCAACAAAATCAATGCTACTCTGTCTACAGACAAAAGGGGAAAGGTTATTTCCGGTCTTTATGAGGAAACCACCCATCATGTTGTAGATATTACCTCCTGTGCCATTGAGGATGTACATGCTTCCCAGGTCATGTGTACCATCAGGGACTTTATGAATTCACATCACATAAAACCATATAATGAAGATACCGGCAAGGGAACACTGCGTCATGTTCTGTTCCGTACTTCTGCTACAGGTGAAACTCTTGTGGTACTGGTTTCCGGCAATAAAATCTTTTCTGAAAAGAACAGGCTTGCAGAAGTCATTTCCGAAAAACATCCTTTTGTAAAAAGCATTGTTGTAAATTACAACCCTAAAAAAACTTCATTTATTTTAGGTAAAAACGAGGAAATTCTGACCGGAACCGGTTATGTTACGGATAAAATGTGTGGCATCACTTTCCGTATATCAGGAAAATCCTTTTATCAGATTAATACCCCTCAGGCAGAAAAAATCTATTTTGATGCTATTAACAGAGCCGGAATTACTGCGGAAGACAAGGTACTGGACGCTTACTGCGGTATCGGTACCATTGCCTCAGTTGCCGCCACTCTCTCTTCAGCCAAAGAAGTTGTGGGAGTGGAACTGAATGCTGCTGCAGTTGCAGATGCAAAGGAAAATGCAAAACAGGCCGGATTAAAGAATGTAAAATTCATCAATGAGGATGCAGGAGATTATCTTTATGCCGCTATCGGAGCTGACATACATTATTCCTGCATTATTATGGACCCACCCCGCAGCGGGGCTTCGGAACGTTTTATGAAGGCAGTATTAAAAATGAAGCCGGAGAAGCTGATTTACATTTCCTGCAACCCGGTAACACTGGCAAGAGATCTAAAAATGCTTACACTCCGGGATTATCAGGCGGTGTATATCCGTCCGTATGACATGTTTCCGCAAACAGGGCATATTGAGACTGTGTGCTTACTATCGAAAAAACCTTGATTTTTATGCGGGTTTGAGATTTTTTCTGCGAATATGTACCTGTGTTTTTAGCAGGGAAAAACGTACGTATAATACGCAGGGGGGTAAAAAGTTGTAAAAGTTTATGCTGTGCGTTGGAATTGTATTTTCAGTAAGGTTTGTCCGCCGGAATGGTGCAATTTTTTATATGATTTAGGATAGATTGGAGTATTTATGGGTTTAAGAACAGTAATGATATTTCCTAAATTTGGCAATATAGAGCTAATAGATGACATAAGAAAGCAATATGATCCTTTGGCTGATGTAATAAGGCCACATATTACAATAGTGTTTCCTTTTGATATGGATATTACCAATGAGGAATTATCACAGATATTAGAAAAAAGATTATCACATATTAAACCATTTCTTATTGAAGTATGTGGAATTAGCAAATGTGAGGACTGTTTTGGAAACTATCTTTTTCTCAATCTTTCAAAAGGAACAGATAATGTAATAAAATTACATGATTTGTTATATAAAAATGAGTTTGCAGAATTAGATGTTGGGTTACAATATGTGCCACATATAACGGTTGGAAAATTTGAAAACGAGAACAAATTGAATGAAGCATATGAAAAAATGAAGGGATTTAATGGTAAGTTTTATTGTGTAGTAGATAAGATTTCAGTAGAAATGATAGGGCCTGATGAAGAATCAATAATCATAATTGAAAAAAGGTTGAGCTAGTTGCTTTACACATTGTGTAAAATGCTGTACAATATACACAATGTGTATAAAGGAAGGATATTCTAACTTATGGAGAAAGATATAATTACTGATTGTCAGAGTGAAATAACGATGCTTAGAGAATTAACAGGAATGAATCGAAAAGAGTTTTGTGAGTATTTTGATATACCTTATAGGACTGTTACTGAATGGGAAAGAGGAACTCGCAATGCGCCAGATTATGTTCTTCGCTTATTAGCTTATTATATCCGAATGGAAAATGTGGTTAAAAAGGAGGAGGGCAATGGCGAAGAAAATTAAAGATACAATTCATGCAAATGGGATAGATATTAGCGTTTATTCTGAGGATTTACAAAATGACTATATTTCGTTGACAGATATTGCAAAGAAAAGAGAAGGTGAATATCCGGGCTATGTCATTCAGAACTGGTTACGTAATAAAAGTACTGTGGCATTTGTCGGATTGTGGGAATTAATTCATAATCCTAATTTTAATTGTGTCGAATTCGAGCCAATTAAAAATGAGGCTGGGTTAAATAGTTTTGTGTTAACTCCAAAGCGATGGATTGAAACCACAAATGCAATTGGGATAGTAACAAAAGCTGGACGCTATGCTGCAACTTATGCACATAAGGATATTGCATTTGAATTTGCATCATGGATTTCTCCAGAATTCAAGTTGTATATAATTGAAGATTATCAACGATTGAAAGAAGAAGAAAATGCCAGACTATCTTTGGGATGGAATCTTAATAGAGAACTTTCGAAGTTGAACTATCGAATACATACAGATGCTATAAAAGTGAATTTGATTCCACCAATGTTAACGCCACAACAGATTTCATATACTTATGCCAGATAAATAAAAATTTCTTGATTTATTAAATCCTGATTTCTGAAGGAGAGCCATAGATATTAGGTCTATAGATGAGATTGTATTGAAAAAGATTCCAAATTTCGAAGGAGAGCCATAGATATTAGGTCTGTAGAGGAGATTTTATTGAAAAAGATTCCAAATTTCGAAGGAGAGCCAGGAATATTAGGTCTATAGATGAGATTGTATTGAAAAAGATTCCAAATTTCGAAGGAGAGTCGGGAACGTTAGGTCTGTAGAGGAGATTTTATTAAAAAAGATTCCAATTCCATATTGAGACGGTGTGCTTGCTATCACGTAAAGCCTCAGTTTGATTCGAAGCATACGGTCATCCCTGTTCGTACGTTGGAAAATTATGAAGCTTAATGCGAAGTAAAAAAAGCGGCAGGAACCTTCCCAATGTCATTAAGTTATCATTGGGAAGGTTCCTGCCGCTTTTTTATTTCAGTCTTGATTTTTCTGCTGTGCCCGCTGTTTTTACTCCCCGGCAGACGTCATAACTGCATATTTTTCAAATATGGTATCAAATACATAGGCAGTAAATATGGACTGTCTGAATGAGCCCTCGCCATACTGGCTGTCAAATCCGCCTTCATATTCTGCTACATCAGTATAGCCGTAAGGCTCTATCTGTGCCAATACAAGTTCTTCATATTTTTCATCGGACAGAGTAATGTTCTCCAGCTTGGCAATTTCGTTTGCCACATATGTCTTCTTAACTGTAATGAGAGATGACTCTTCTACCTGTGCTTTATAGGCATCATATGACTCAGCTCCGTAATATACGGTTGCCAGTGTTTCCACATCTGTATTTGCTGAGGCAGCCGCATTGGCAAGAATTATTAGTTCCGTATTAATAAGAGTATTTACTTCCTCCGTAATATTTTCAAATTCACAACCGTTAACTATTTTTTTGATATATTCACTTTTCTGGGCGGAATAATAGCTGCTTTCCGCTGAAATATATTCCTGTTCAAGAGCCTCTTTGATATCAGCATTCATTTCTTCTATGGTTTCATATCCAAACAGGTCTTTGTACGCATTATCTGTGGTAATTTCCACTTCTGTACCAACATAATTAAGTTTTACGGTAAATTTTGCATCTTTTCCCGCCATATCCGGATTGTTTGGATACTCATCAGGGAATGTAACGAAAATATCAACAGTTTCTCCTACAGTTTTTCCTATAAGAGCGCTTTCAAAACCGTCAATAAAGCTTCCGGAGCCAATTGTCAAATCATAATCTGTGCCGGCTCCGTTTTCAAAAGCAACATCATCTATGTAACCTGTAAAATCAATATTTACTGTATCCCCATCCTGTACTGCAGTACCGTCACGGCTGTCATCTTTTTCATAGACTATGACACCATAATCCAGGTAATACTCCATGGTAGACTCGTAATAATCGAAAATTTCCTGGTCTGTTATTTCATAGCTGTATTCTTCGTAGGTAAAGGTTTTATAATCACCCAGATTTGTCAGTTTTCCTTCTGAAGACTGACTCACCTGACCTGTAGCTGTATTTTCTCCCGCAGTATTGTTTTTTTCTTTTCCGCATGCTGCCAGAACCATACACATGCAAAGTCCCAGAACAACAATTTTTCTTTTCATCCTAATCTCCATTCCGAAGCGTTATAAAACAAATAAATGCGGCATTTTTTCACAACGGTTTATCAGCAACGCTTCTGTCAGTTTAACCGCACAACCACTGAAAGGTTACCATATTTCGGATAATAATTCAAGAAAAACCAAAAGTTTAACACTTTTTTCACACAGCAAAGTTTTTTTGTATAGGAGCAAAGTTTCCTATGCAATAAAAAACGCGCTTCTCAACAGTTTTCCCGTGTGAGAAACGCGCTACGTTTAAATTCCTGTCAGATTATTCTTCTTCATTTTATAATTCAGAAGTACAATGTGGGCATTTCTTAGCGTTAATGTTAATTTCACTAAGACAATAAGGACATACCTTTGTTGTAGGCTCTGCAGGTACTTCCGGCTCTGCCTTTTTCTTTCCGATTGACATTGCGGCATTCATTGCCTTTACAATCAGGAAAATAACAAATGCCATAATAATGAAATTTACAACATCCATAATAAATGCACCGATACACAGTTCTGCATTCCAGATTGTAATTTTCAATCCGTTGATACCTTCTTCGTTAAAGCATCCGATAATCGGATTGATAATATTATTAATCAGCGAAGTAACAATGCTCTGAAAAGCACCACCGATAATAATACCTACTGCCATACTTACTACATTGCCTTTTAATGCAAATTCTTTGAATTCATTTAAGAAAGATTTCAGCTTTCCCATGGTTCATCCTCCGTTCTAAAGCATTTTTGCTTTTGTTTTTCTGAATGGTTCGACAAAACTCTTTATTCCTTTTTCGACACCATATAATTAGACTATACTTCCATTTTGATTATTTTGCAATAGCGTTTTCTAAAAACCGATTACTGTTTCCAGGTAAAATCCGAAAATTCTGCCCACAATCCTGTTTCCTGTTCATCCACTGCATACATAGCTGCAACAACACCGGTAAAACCACCGCATACTTCAGAGGACAAATATTTTGTCAGAGCACTTCCCATATAAATTTCTTCACTGTCTGTCATATAATAAAAATGATAGCTGTAAGGTTCAGATACAACTTTAAATGCTGCCTCTACCTTTCCATCTGCAATCTTAGTTTCAACGGAATTTACCACAACTCTTAAATCAGCAATGCATTTTCTTAATGAAACACGAACTCCCTCTGCTGTTTTTTCAGCATATAGATCATAATGGTTATCCCTGTCCATATAAAATGTGATTCCTGCCTCGCCTGCTGAAACACAAACCCTGCACCTGAGTTCTGTATCAAACTCAGACTGACGGATTCCCGCAAAGGTTGGCGATGCCGCTTCGAAAAGAGTAGTTTTGGTTCCTTTTAGGAAAAATGAATTTTCCGTAAGACGGTAATTTTTCATATCCGGTTCTCTTAAATATACCAGTCTGCATGGGTTGTACGCCAGTTCCTTCAGTGTTATGGAATAATCTGATTTTTGTTCCACATTCTTACAAGGAACTTCCGTTTCCTCACATACAGTTCCCTCATTTCCCGCTACGAACCAGCCGTCTTCCTGCCATTTTACCGGAGCCATGAAAACTTCTCTGCCCAGATGATGGTAAGGAATCCATGTGCCTGACTGACGGAATCCAAGACAGAACAGATAAGTGTTTCCGCATTCATCCGTAACCAGATCTCCATGACCGATTCCCTGAATTCTGCTCTGGTGCCCACCCAGATTTCTGTTTGTAAGTACCGGATTGGCCGGATAATTCTCAAAAGGCCCATAAGGGGTTTTCCCTTTGGCGTAGGTAATCATATGACCGTACTCTGTGCCACCTTCTGCCGCCATTAAATAGTATTCATCTCCAAACTTATATAAATGAGGGGATTCCAGATATCTTCCGCCGCTGCCTTTCCATAAAGGTCTGCTTTCTGTTAGCTTTTCTCCCGTTTTTACATCAATTTCACATTGAAAAATGCATCCCTTACCGTCTTCATCGCTTCCGTTACTCATAAAATATGTTTTGCCGTTTTCAAAAAAAAGTGATGGGTCAATTCCTCCCTGATCCACAAAAATCGGCTCTGACCATTCACCGTAAATATCGGTAGTAGTAATGTAGAAATTTTTGTGATAGGTATCATTGGTTGTAACCATGTAAAACACACCGTCATTGTAGCGGATTGTAGGTGCAAAAATTCCGCCTGAGCAGTTTACATTTTTCAAATCAACCTGACTGCTGCGGGTAATGCAGTGTCCGATTTGTTTCCAGTTTACCAGATCCTCACTTTCAAACAGTGGTACTCCCGGGAAATACTGAAAAGAACTGCAAACCATATAATATTTTCCGTTAGCCCTGCATACACTCGGGTCAGGATAAAAGCCTTTTATTATAGGATTATGTATTTTCATTTTTTTCCTCCAATTATTTTGTCTTATTTAATTTTAACATAATATCCGCATCATTAACAGTAGACAAAAAGGAGAAATATTAGCACTTGTCGATTATATCGAAAGTAATTTTTTCCGGCGGCTGCATCAACAGTTCCGGATTGGTAATATATTTTTTCATGGCCTTAAAGCCCAGAGTATAGATGAATCCATCTGTGGCACGCTCATCAACCACAGTCTGCATTTTAACATATACCTTACGGTGTACAACTCCCGAACTGTCCTGTTCATAACAAACCTCTTTTTTACCTATACTGGTGAAAACAGACAGTGTACCGAATTCATAAATATGATGATATACCGCATCCAGTCCGATAGAACCCATATTGGTAATAAAGAAAGAACTGTGGAACGGACTGAGTCTGTTAATTATCTTTGGCATTTTTCCGAATCCGTCCAGCCATGACAGAAAGCGAATAAGATTTCTTAAAATCACTGAAGGGATGGCGCACAGAATAACCTCAAGCACATCAAGATCATTTTTATTTTTATCTTCTCTCACCTTAACATTTTTATCAATGCCCGAAGTAAGCTTATCAATTCTTTCAACCACGTCCTTTAATGTATCATCACATTCAAATTCCGGAGTAATAGTGGTTCTTTCACTGTCACGACGCATACCCTTCATGACAACCATGGCTCCCTTAATGACGTTACGGGAATATATTTTACAGTTTTTTACAAACCTGTTCATTTCCGGCACATCAACCATGGCTCTTGAAAGAGCTGCAAAAATCACATGATAAAGTGTAAGGGATGGCATGTCATCCATACGTCTTTTTTTTATAAATGCTTCTGTTTTCGAGATTTCGATTCTGGCTTCGAACAGAACCCAGCTGTCCACCTTTTGTGGCATAATATATGGGATTATCATTCCCATGGGATCAAGATTTCTTACTTTAAATCCGTCATAACGGTCCCCTCTCCGTCTTTTTCTTCCTTCGTGTGGTTTCATACCTGTCTCCGTTTTTCTAAATATTTTATAACAATTATAAAATATTTATAAACTAAACACAAGACCTTTTTCATCTCTCTTTACCACAGCAGGCACACTGAAAAAAGGACCTCTTTCCCAAACCCGGAAAGAAGTCCTGCTTTTCATTCAGACAGATACTCATAATCAGTCTTCGTCTTCTATCAAATCAATATAATCTGAATCCAGCGACTTATCACAGTCATTCACGTCTTCTAATAAAATTTCTATGTTTAAATTAAATGCTTCCATTACCACAGTTATTTCTGAAATACACTCTCCGTCATATTTTACCTCTATCTCAAGGTTACCAAAATCGTTGATTTCAGATTTGTTATCTTTAATCATATCACAGATTTCATCATAAACATCTTCATCTGCTACATATGGTTCAAGTGCATCAATGCATACATTTAAAGCATCATAAATATTAATATCAAAACTGCAGGTATCTCCATCCTTTTCAAAGCCAAGGCAGTCTTCAGCATTATCATCAAGTGCTTTAAGAACAGCCTCAAGAGCCTTAGAAATATCCCCGGTTTCAATATAATCATCAATATCAATAACTTCGTCTAAACCAAGCTCATCAATCCATTTATCGAAATCCAGTTTTTCAATATTCTTATCCCCAAGCTCTTTCCAAAGTCCAAACAATGCCTCACCGTCAATATGGAATTCATCAATTTCTACTTTATCAACATCTGAATAACCATCTTCCTCCATTTGAAGCATAGCGAAAATTTCTCCGTCAAAAGTAATCACAAATTCCATGTCATAAACGGATAAATATGCTTCCAGCCGGTTTTCTTTTGTATCAGCAGTGAAAAAACCCTCTCCAGTAATTGGGGTTCCGCAAACCTCACCGGAAATATCAAAACTTGCCCCTTTAGAAAAAACAGTTTTCTGTGCTGAATGAATCAGATTTGATGCAGGAGTCTTCCCCGCCAATAATTTATTTGATATGGCACCGCTGCCTCCCAATACTTTAACAATTATGGCAGCAGTCAGAATAATTCCTACAAGTACAGCTATGATTACAACAATAAGAGTTGATTTTTTTCTGCTTTCTTTAGGGACATCCTTCATAGATTCCTGACCAACATTAAACATATCGGTTTCGTCAGGATGATTAGGACTTTTTACAAGATGAGTACCACACTGAGGGCAGAAATCCGCATCATTAGGCAATGCCTGTCCGCATTTTTCACAAAACATAGTTTTTCCTCCTGCTTCTAACTTAGTAACATATTAATACGCAGCACTTGTAAAATCAAGTACTTTATTGAACGAACTGGGAATTATAAAGGTTAGCATAAAAACCGCCTTTTGCAAGCAGTTCTTCATGCTTCCCGGTTTCCAGAATGTGTCCGTCCTTCATTACCAGAATCAGATCTGCATTCTTTATTGTTGAAAGTCTGTGGGCAACAATAAAGCTTGTTCTGCCCTCCATTAACCTGGCAAAGGCATTTTGAATTTTAAGTTCTGTTCTTGTATCGATAGAAGAGGTTGCCTCATCAAGAATCAGCATAGGTGGCAGACACAACATGATTCTCGCAATACACAGAAGCTGTTTCTGCCCCTGGCTCAGGCTTCCTCCTCCTTCTTCAAGGTAGGTCTCATAGCCCTGTGGCAGACGTTTAATGAAACTGTGGGCATATGACGCTTTAGCAGCCGCTTCCACCTCTTCAAGGGTTGCATCAGGTCTTCCCATAGCAATATTTTCACGAATTGTACCGGATGCCAGCCAGGTATCCTGCAGTACCATACCATAGCTCTGTCTCAGGGATTTTCTGGTTACATTTTTTATCTCCTTACCATCAACCCGAATGGTACCGCTGTCCGTATCGTAGAATCTCATAAGCAGATTAATTAGTGTAGTTTTTCCACAGCCTGTAGGTCCTACAATGGCTACGCGCATTCCCGGTTTGGCTTCAAGATTAAAATTCTCAATCAGCTTTTTATCCGGAACATAAGAGAAAGCCACATGGTCAATGTTAACATCTCCGTTTGCGTTGGAAATTTCTTCACAATCATCCGCATCCGGGGTTTCCTCCGGTTCTTCCAGTATTTCAAAAATCCTTGACGCACAAGTCAGTGCTCCAGTAAGCTCCGTAACCACTCCGCTGATTTCATTAAAAGGCTTTGCATACTGGTTGGAATAATTGAGACAAATGCTGAGACCACCTATTGTAAGCTTTCCGCCGATTACGCCATAAGAACCCACAAGGGCAACCGCAGCATAAATAACATTATTTATAAAACGTGTGGACGGATTAACAAGGGAAGAGAAAAAGGTAGCTTTTAAAGAGCATTTCTTCAATCTATCATTGATTTCGTCAAACTGTTCTACAGATTTATCCTCATAGCAGTATGCCTGAACCAGTTTCTGATTTCCAATCATCTCATCAATAAAAGAAGTCTGTTCTGCTCTTGTTTTACTTTGAACCAGAAACATACTGTGAGTATTTTTAGCTATAAAAGCAGCAATCAGTAGTGAAACCGGAGTAAGAACCACAACCAGCCCGGCAATTCCGGCATTAATTTTGAGCATGAAAAACAGAGTTACAATTATTGTTATAACACCGGTAAAAAGCTGGGTAAACCCAAGGAGCAGACCATCTGCAAAAGTATCAACATCTGCAATAACTCTGTTTACCACATCTCCTGTTCTTGTTTTATCAAAATAACTCATTGGAAGTCTTTCCAGTTTGGCAATGGCATCCCTTCTGATATCCCGCACTGTATTAAAGGTTATTTTATTGTTGGCAAGGTTCATAAGCCAGTTAGTAAATGCAGAAATCACAACCATAATTCCTACAAGGAACAGTTTTTCCAGTATGGCTGTAAGGTCAACCTTTCCGGGCTCTGTAATATAATCAATAGCCTCACCTATAAGCACAGGTGCATAAAGAGAGGTCACTGTTGTAATCAGTGCCAGAATCAGTGATGCCGCCAAAAGAAGTCTGTAAGATTTTAAATATCTTAAAACCTTTTTAATTGTATGTCCGGCCGTCTTATCCGAATGTCTTTTTTTCATGATTCGCACCCCATTTATCACCCTGCAGAAACCTGGGAATTATATATTTCCTGATAAATTTCATTGTCCTTAAGCAACTGTTCGTGTGTTCCGATTCCGGAAATTTTTCCATCATCCAGCACAACTATTTTGTCGGCATACTGTACCGAAGAAGAACGCTGGCTTACAATAAAAGTTGTCGGCTTCGGATCCAGATTTTTTACAGCCTTTCTCAAAGCGGCATCGGTGGCATAATCCAATGCTGATGCCGAATCGTCAAGAATCAGAATCTCAGGTTTTTTAACCAATGCCCTGGCAATACTTACTCTTTGTTTCTGTCCGCCGCTCATGTTATTTCCACCTTGCTCAACTACATATTTCAACCCTCGTTTTCTGTCATCATCCAGTTTTAAAAAAGATGCCGCCTGTGCCTTGTTAAGTGCCTCTATCATTTCATCGCTGTCTGCATTTTCATTGGCAAAAGCCAGATTGCTCTCAATATCACCTTTAAGAAGAACTGCTTTCTGCATAACAATACCAATGCGGCTTCTGAGCTGTTTTAAATCAAGGCTTTTTACATCCTTGCCATTTATTCTGACATCACCTTCGGTTACATCATAAAACCGTGGAATCAGATGGACAAGAGAGGTTTTTCCACAACCCGTTCCGCCAATAATACCAATGGTTTCCCCCTGATATACTTTGAAATTTATATCCGTAAGAGATTCTCCGGCTCCCTCATTATAAGCAAGGGATACATGATTAAATTCCACCACAGGAACATTGCTGCCATCCGGTGTCATTTCCACATTTTCGGTTCCGGACTCCATACCCGGTTTTATATCCATTACATCGGCAATTCTGTTAGCACATGCTAATGCCTTTGTGATAGTAATAATCAGATTAGCCAGTTTAATAAGCTCAACCAGGATCTGGGACATATAGTTGTAAAGTGCAACGGTAACTCCCGGAGTCATAAGCCCGGCATTGACACGTACACCACAACTGTATATCAAAAGCATTATAGCCGCATTAATCACCACATAAGTCATGGGATTCATTAGAGCAGATATACGTCCCACACGGAACTGCAGTTCCTTCAAGCCATCATTTGCCTCATTAAACTTTTCCTCTTCGTTTTCTTCATTGCAGAACGCACGGATTACTCTAACGCCGTTTACATTTTCCCTGGTAAGACCCAGAACTCTGTCAAGTCTTGCCTGCACCTGTTTGTATCGCGGAATTGTATACGCGATGATTCCGAAAACTATTACGGAAAGCACAGGAATTACAATTACAAAGAGGATTGCAGCCTCGGCATCCTGAGTAAAGGCCATGATCATTGCTCCGAAAACAATAAACGGTGAACGCAAAAGAAGGCGCAGTGCCATATTCACACCATTTTGCATCTGATTAATGTCGCTGGTAAGACGGGTAATCATGGTACCCGTACCAAGCTTATCCAAATCAGAATATGAAAGTGTATGAATGTGCTTAAAAAGGGCACTTCTTACATTTGCAGCAAAGCCTACTGCGGATTTCGCCGCAAAATACTGGGCTGTAACAGAAAACAAAAAGCCTGCAAAGCCCAACCCCACAAGAAGCAAAGACATATGCAGACAATAGTCCTTATTCCCTACCGCTATACCATTATCAATGATTCTTTTTACTACCAGAGGAATGATAAGTTCAAACAGTGCCTCCAATAATTTAAAAAAAGGACCCATTAACGAAGTAAAACGGTATTCTTTGAAATATTTTAATAATCGTTTCACAGTATCTCCTATTTATATATTATATATTATTAAGCATTACAATTCGTATTTTGCAATGCTGCATACCCTTAGAAATGTACTATTCCGTAATCGTAAAAGAGGCAAGCATCTGTTCTATATCCTTCTGATGCTTTTTGTCTGTCAGAGTAGATATTACAAAGTTATGTCCTTCATAATCCACATAGTAAATATTGGCATATGCACCTTCATCTGTCATATAACTTACAAAAGTTGCCGGATAGTCATTGCTGCCTATGGTTGTGGTCATAAAGCTGAGATTAGTTCCGTCAGTTTTATTTACTATGTCCAGTGTTTCCTGAAGATTCTGCGTAGGGTCATACTGTCCCACATAAATATAGCAGTCACTTTCAGCTGAAGCTAAATCTTTAATCTGGTACATGTCCAGACTGTTACTACTGGTAAGAAACTCATATTTTCTTGAATTAAATGTCAGTTTATATGAAAAGCTTCCTTTTGCCGTACGATAGCCCGAGTTTACATAGATAACTCCAATCAGGATGCACAACAACAAAACAGCTACAGAAACAACCGATACAATAATTATTTTCTTTTTTCTGCTCATGCATTCCTCCATATGATGCGATATTATGTATTCCGGGTCGTATTATTCACATTTTGTTCCGCCATGTTATCTTCCCACTTCAATTGTAGCATATATGCCATTATTTTCGGACATAAGAGCAATTATCTCTCTGTCCTCTTCTTCATATCTGACAGGTTTTATGACGTCTCCCAAATGCGCCTGGGTTTTATACTCAACCCTTAAGGCATGTATTTCTGTATCCGCCATTCTGTAACCAAGGGCAATTTTAACGTACTGACCATTATTTACATGGTTTAAAGAATCCAGATGATGCTTTTCCACTAAAAGAGGCGGAAGTTCTTCTCCGCCTTCTTTTGGAAGTAGTATTTTTCTTGATTTATAGTCCATATCAAGGGGCGGGTTCATTTCATATAATGCCATTACGGACTCCGGTACTTTTTTAGGTTTCTGGGCATCCAGATCAACAAAGGTCCAGATGCAGTTTGCCTTTACCAGCATTTCACCGGAAGCTGTAGCCAGTGTACAGTTTCTTGAACCCAGAAAAGATTTAAAATCATAGGGCCAGGTAGAAATAACTATATTCTCTCCATGTGCCGGATACCTTAAAATATCCAACTGCCATGAACATAACATCCATGCACAATGCTGTGCTTTAAGGGATGCAATTCCTCCTCCCACATCTAATGTGTGAAACAATGCGGCATCCTGAAAATAATCAATGATAGCCGGAACAGTGAGGTTTTCCTCACTGTCCGTTTCACTGTATCTGACTCTTCCGTTAAAACTGTACATAAATATTCCTTCTTTATCTTACAACTGCTCTTCTGATGACTCTGATAATTGCACAAACAACAATCATGCCAAGACCCACGCCAAGGAAAATCATTCCATAGGTCATGAACTTATCCTGTGGATTTCCAAAAACGCCTAAAGCAAGATCAATCATAGCCTTTGCTCTTTTGTCCATGCTTTTAATTACCATCTCCATGGTCTGCGACAGGGCAACAGCTAATCCACCGGAAATTACTGCACACACACCGCCATAATTTAAAACTGCTGTTGGTTTGTGAAGATTCAGCAACAAAATGAGTAGCATCAGAACGCCAATCATTATCCAGCATCCAAGAATCATAGAATCTGAGTTCTGAATAAAATCAGCAAGCGGTTTCAGAGTTTCTCTTGTTTCTTGATCATAATGACTGGCTATATTTGCATTTTCTTCGAAATTTATATCATCCAAAAACTTCTCAATTGATTTGTAGTCAGAAGACTTAAGGTCTCTTCCCAAAACCTCCTCAATAAGCTCTTCCTCGTCTCCAATTAAAGTTATAATATCATCATTGGTAAAAGAGGTTTCTTTTTCTTCACCGGTAAGAACTTCTACATAACCATTGAGTATATCATCCATAAAATCACGAATTCCCGGGTCATCAATCATCTCTGCAATATCCTTTTCAGAGATATTATTTCTGTCGCTTTTCGGAATCTGCTGATAAATGAATTCTGACAATGTAATATCATCATCATATTCCTTTGAGGTATCGAGACTGTTGACAATAAATCCAACATTAAGCTTACTTAATTCAGCATTTTTGGATTTAAGCGGTGTGCCGGACTTAAACATTGAAATGAAAACAAGCTGTCCCATACACATGCAGAACAAACAAATGCTTAAAATAACACTGATTGTAGTGCAAATAAAGGAAAGCCATAAAGGTCTCTTTCTCTTTTTCTTCTTTTGTTCAGGCATGTCTGCCAGAGAATAAGGTGTAACTCCGTTACCATTATACTGTCCATTATTATACTGGTTATACTGCGGATTATTGTACTGTGCATTGTTATACTGCTGTCCGTTATTCTGTGCATTGTTATACTGCTGTCCGTTATTCTGCACGTTGTTATACTGCGCATTGTTATACTGCTGTCCGTTATTCTGCACGTTGTTATACTGCGC
>JBJEJI010000091.1:20808-26487 GCA_051877895.1 Lachnospiraceae bacterium
TATACTGCGCATTGTTATACTGCTGTCCGTTATTCTGCACGTTGTTATACTGCGCATTGTTATACTGCTGTCCGTTATTCTGCACGTTGTTATACTGCGCGTTGTTGTACTGCTGTCCGTTATTCTGAGTCTCATTAACCCATTCATTAACAGGCTGTACGTTTTCAGTCTGTTCAGTTTCAGTCTCTGCTGTTTGAATCTTTTCGGTTTCAGTCTCTGCTGCCTCATCAGAGCCTTCTTCTGCTTTTACAAAAGCATTTTCCGGAGTATTTTCTGAAACACTCTCCTCTTCATTTGTAAAAGAAGTTTCATCCACCGGACTAAAGGTTGGATTTTCTTCTACTGTAACTTTTGTTTCGTCTGTAAATGCAGGCTTAATAGTTGCACCACAATATGGGCAAAACTTTGCACTACCGACAATTTCTCTTCCGCAACTTCCGCAAAACATAGTAAACCTCCCACTGTTTTTTATTTTAAGGACAAAGGGGCATGACCCAATGCCATGCCCCCTTTTCCAGATATCACATTTTAACTGAGTCGATATTAATTAGCTCCGGCCAGCTTCTGTGCAGCCTCCCAGGCATCTTTTCTTGCCTGAATCATGTCATTTTCAACCAGTTCCCACTGATACTGCTTCTTTTCAAGTTCTAATTCTGTAGCATTGTAGCCTTCCATGAATTTTTCATAGGCTTCTTTACTGCTTTCATAAACCTTGGTTTTTTCTTCCATTACCGGCTTCATCTTTTTAAATCTGGCACCACCGATAACCTTTAAAATAATGCCTGCAATAAAAAGTACAAGTGCCGGATAAAAAAAGAAATCTACAATACTGTGATTTAAAACCATAAATGTAATTACTACAAAAGTGATTGTGGAAACAATAAGGAAATACAATCCTGAAGAACTCTTTTCGGTATATTCATCCAAATAATTTTCATAATCTTCCTTGGCAGTTGTGTAGGCTTCTGTAAGCTTTGCCTTTTCTTCAGCCATTCCATTTATTTCTTCATTAAGATTATCAATGTCTGCCTCGGTATCAGCAATTTTCTTTTTTATCAGATCTATGTTTTCGCTGTTTAATTCCATAGTCACCCTCCAAAAATATCTTTCTGTTTTTAAGAATACTAATATTCTTTAAATATGTCAATATTTTCTTGCCTTTTTTAAGAAATTTCAGAACTTCACAACGTTAATTTTGACTACCTTTTGCCAATTTTCATTGCACATAATTTTTTGGCATGATATACTAAATTTTAGATTTATAATACTGCACATTATCATCCGGACTGTTGTGCGATACATACACATTTCTCGGTGTTTCATTTACATGAGCATCCCACTATAGTGGTTTACTAATGTTCTCAGATCAATTCCCGGGAATGTGTTTTCTGATATGCTCCGTAGAAAGATGAAGAAAAATAAAAAATGGAGGAAATAATGAAAAAAATTATCAAGAAAAAATTAACGGCATTACTGTGTATTTTTTGTCTTCTTACTGTGTGTTTGACCGGTTGCGGAAAAGGCTCAGACAATAGCAGCACCTCCAATCCAACACCTGTACAAAATGCAGACGGCACAGGAGATGGCGGCACATCAGCTGCTGTAAACAAATACCCTGATGCTCCAAAGAAAGAATTGAATTATATCTATCATCAGGATATGTCCATTATTGAACGTTCTCTTTTAAACACCGGCAATACCGAAAGACTGCAGAATGTTCTGAACAAAGCAGCTTCAGGCGAAGAAATCACCGTGGCATATATAGGCGGTTCCATAACCTACGGCTATACAGTGCAGCCTGATGAATGCTATGCCTACCTTTTTACAAAGTGGCTGGAAACCAATTTTGAAACTTCGGTAAATTACGTCAATGCAGGTATCAGCGGAACTCCTTCTGTACTGGGCAATTTAAGGGTTGAACGGGATGTTCTCACTTATAACCCCGACCTTGTACTGGTGGAATTTGCGGTTAATGACGGCTATGAAGACGAGTACAGAAATTCTTACGAAAGTCTTATTACGAAGATTTTATCCTATGAAACCGAACCAGCCGTAATGCTTCTCTTCTGTATCACAGATCAGGGTCACACCTGTCAGCCATGGATGCAGGAAGTTGGGGAATATTATGACCTTCCTATGGTCAGTGTTGTAAACTCCATGAATGCCGAGGTTGAAGCAGGCAACATTACCTTCGCAGATTATTCCAAAGACGGTTCCCATCCTACACCTCAGGGTCATAACTGGATAACCGATTATCTTGTTTATTGTGCAGATACAATTTACAACCTGGATTTTGAGACAGAGCACTATACTCTTCCGGAAAAAGCGTTTTACAAGAATTATTACAAGGATATGACTCTCTATACCGGGCTTACTCTTCCTATAGAAGAATTCGGAAGCTGGAGCAACGGCAGCGGAATTGCAGATTTTCCTGACGGCTGGACTTATAATCCGGGTACAGACAACAAGCCGTTATCTTTTAATGCAAAATGCCGCGGTATTATAATTCTTTATCGTCAGATGCCTTCTTCCAACACCCAGTACGGTGCAGTTGATGTTTATATTGACGGACAGTATACAAAATCCATTTATGCCTGTGATTCTTCGGGATGGAACAATCCGACCTACAATATAACCTTTGAAACTGTCAGCTCATCCGAGCACAAAATTGAAATCAAAGCCAAAGAAGGCTATGAAGATCTTAAATTCGAAATATTAGGAATTGCATATATGTAAACGGAGGTAACAATGTATTGTCAATACTGTGGAAGGACTTTACTTAAAAAAGAAATCTGTTCATGCAGCGGTGCTGTAAAAGCCCGAAACGGTCTGAATGACGTTTCTGATATAGATCTTAGTGAAAGTTTTCATAATAACACCACTTCATACGAAGATGATAATCTCTGTAACCACAACGGAACCTATTATCACAGCCAGAATGACCCGACAGGTACAGATGCGGCCGGTTCATATACCCCTTCCTCTTACTGCTATGCGGATTTTCCGGAAAAGAAAAGCTCCGGAACAAAGACAGCGGTAGTAGTAACAATCGTTATCTGTTTAATCTCAATCCTGATTCCTACCATTTTAATAGTAGCAATCACTACGGGAAAATTATCCCAAAGAGAAGCAAACGAAGAACACACATTCTATACAGATGACATATACTCTTCTTATACGGATAATGATTATGATAAGGGATATATTGAAGATTACACATATTATAACAAGTGGGCCAATTTTCAGTTTGATATCCCAAGGAGATATGAGGAAGCTCCCGAAACTGATTATGAAACAGAAGAAGACACTGAAGAAGAATGTGCTTTTCTGGCATATAAAGATGATGGTGCCGGAACTATTGGTATCTATTCCTGTGATGCAGACTGGCTGAAATATTACTCCACCAAAGAAATTGTTGAGATTATTTCAAAAAATATGGATGATGCATTTGCAGATTACGACGAAGAATATACTATCAGTTCCCCATATGACAGAGATATAGCCGGTGTTACTTACCTGTGTTTTGACATTGACTGTAACGAATACGGATATGCATCCATTGCCCTGCACAGAATTAATTCCGGATATGTATATATTCTGGTCAGTGAATCCTCCCAAAAAAAGGTTGAAAAAATACTGGATTCCATAGATATGTTGTATTAATTCTCCAATCTGATGCTGACCTCTCCGCTGGATAATGATTTTACGGTGCCATTTTGATCTTTAACGATCAAGTGGCACTTTTCATCTATGTCAATCACTGTAGCTATTTCATACTGTCCGGGATTAAAAATATTATCTACCACTTTAACTTCCCGTCCCATAAGACAGGAACGTCTCTTATATTCATCAAAGAAGCTACGGGTGTTTATGGTGTTATAATACTTATAAAAGTTGCACACAATGTTTGCAATCAGCTTCTCATATACCTGCTCCGGTGCCCTGCCATACTCATAAATTGCTCCCGCAACAGTTTTAATGTCCTCTGTAAATCCCTGTTCCGGAGCTTCCACATTAATTCCAATTCCAACCACAGCATATTCAGGATTTTTTGATTCCATGGTTATCTTTGCTTCTGTCAGAATTCCACAAATCTTCTGATTTCCAAGAAAAATATCATTTACCCATTTGATACCTGTCTGCCTTCCACAAACCTGTTCAATAGACTCAGACACAGCCACCGCTGCTGCTGTTGTAAGAAACAAAGAATCTTCAGCGGGCATGTCAGGATGAAGCAGCAGGCTCATGTATATTCCTCCTGCCGGAGACTGAAAGCTTCTTCCCAGTCTTCCCCTTCCACCTGTCTGTTCCCTGGCAATCAGAAGAAAATCATTGAAAGGATACTCCGGTGCCATGAATTTTAATGCTGTATTAGTAGACTCAAGGCTTTCTTCTTTTTTGACAAACAGCTCTGTGCCTCTGGTCTTATCCATTATACAAAAGTTTTTCCCACTAAGTTTTTCAATCATTTCTTCTAAATCAAACATGATATTCTCCATCTTTAAATCAAATCAGAATTTCTAATTGCCATAGAAAAAATCGGGTGTGATATTCTCACACCCGATTATAAATTACTTTTTAATGTCACCGTGTGACATTATATTATAACTGAGGACCAGCAGAAACTAATGCCTTACCAGCTTCGTTACCTTCATACTTGGAGAAGTTCTTAATGAATCTCTGAGCAAGATCCTTAGCCTTTACTTCCCACTCAGAAGCATCTGCATAAGTATTTCTTGGGTCAAGAATGTTTGTATCAACACCCGGAAGAGATGTAGGAACTTCAAAGTTGAAGAATGGAATCTTCTTTGTTTCAGCATTAGCGATATCGCCATTAAGGATTGCATCAATGATACCACGAGTATCCTTAATGGAAATTCTCTTGCCTGTTCCATTCCAGCCTGTGTTTACAAGGTAAGCCTTAGCGCCACTTACTTCCATCTTCTTAACGAGTTCTTCAGCATACTTTGTTGGGTGAAGCTCAAGGAAAGCCTGACCGAAGCATGCGGAGAATGTAGGTGTAGGCTCTGTGATACCACGCTCTGTTCCGGCAAGCTTAGCTGTGAAACCGGAAAGGAAGTAGTACTGTGTCTGTTCCGGAGTTAAGATAGAAACCGGAGGAAGTACACCAAATGCATCTGCAGAAAGGAAGATTACGTTCTTAGCTGCAGGAGCGGAAGATACCGGACGTACAATATTTTCAATGTGGTTGATTGGGTAAGAAACACGTGTGTTCTCTGTTACGCTCTTATCAGCAAAATCAATTTTGCCTTCAGCATCAAGTGTTACATTCTCAAGAAGAGCGTTTCTCTTGATTGCATTGTAGATATCCGGCTCAGATTCTTTATCAAGGTTAATAACCTTTGCATAGCATCCGCCTTCGAAGTTGAATACGCCGTTGTCATCCCAACCGTGCTCATCATCACCGATTAAAAGACGCTTTGGATCTGTAGAAAGTGTTGTCTTACCTGTTCCGGAAAGACCGAAGAAGATTGCTGTGTTCTCGCCATTCATATCTGTGTTAGCAGAGCAGTGCATGGAAGCGATACCCTTTAATGGAAGGTAGTAGTTCATCATAGAGAACATACCTTTCTTCATTTCACCGCCGTACCATGTGTTGATAATAACCTGCTCACGACTTGTAATATTGAATACTACAGCTGTTTCAGAGTTAAGACC
>JBJEJI010000092.1:0-6462 GCA_051877895.1 Lachnospiraceae bacterium
AAGAAATTGCCCTGCAGGAAAAAGCATATAATGCCTACATGGCAAAAGCCAATGCTACCGGTTTATCCAATTCTTATCAGCGTAAGATTCAGAACGGAACCCTTCAGCTTGAGGACATCACAAACGAAACCCTAAAGGAACAGATATCCTCATATCAGGAGTATTATGAAAAAGCCCTGAAATGTTCTGATTCCGTCCGGGAACTGAAAACCAGTCTGTCTGAACTGGAGCAGCAGAAATTTAACAATCTGCAGTCTGAATTCGAATCCTACCTCTCTACCATTACGGCTTACGGAAATATTCTTGATGAGAGAATCAGCCGTGCTGTGGAACAGGGGTATTTTGTTTCCGGGAATTATTACACCCAGCTCATCAGTTATGAGAAGCAGGAGCTTGCCAGACTGCAGTCCGAATATGCAAAATTAAACGAAGCTTTCAACCAGTCTGTAGCATCCGGTGCAGTGGAAAAGGGTTCCGAAGCATGGAATACCATGTATCAGAGCATTCTGGATGTTCAGAAATCCATTGAAGAATCCACCACCGCCTTGGTGGAATACAACAATAAAATCCGCGACCTTGACTGGGAAATTTTTGACTACATTCTGGAGCGGATTGACAAAATAAATGATGAAGCGGACTTTATGATTGATATACTGTCCGACAGACAGCTTCATGATGACAGCGGCAATCTTTCCGGATTTGGTCTTACGACTGCTTCCCTTACTCTTTCCAAGCTGAGTACTTATACACAGATGGCAAAAGAATACGGTGAGGAAATAAAACAACTGGATGCAGACCTTGCCAATGACCCCAACAGTAAAACCCTTTTAGAGCGCAGAGAGAAGCTGATTGAATTACAGCAGGAAGCCATTCAAAATGCCCGGAGCGAAAAGGACAGCATAAAATCACTGGTCAAGGAAGGCATCCAAATCCATTTGGATGCACTAAACGAATTAATTGATAAATATAAGAACAGTCTGGATGCAGCCAAAGATTTATATGAATACCGGAACAACATCTCTGAGCAGACTGCCGAAATAAGCAGACTGCAAAAGATTTTACTGGCATACGAGGGCGATGATTCCGAATCCATGCGTAAAACCAGACAGGAATATGAAGCACAGCTGGAAGAAGCCAGGAAGCACTTAAAGGAAACAGAATGGGATAAATACATATCCGAAACCGAAACGCTCTTAGATACTCTGTATACAGACTATGAGGAAATATTAAATGCAAGACTGGATGATATTGATTCATTAATTGAAAATGTCTGTCTTGCAGTGGATGAAAATTCAGCGGAGATTCAAAACACCCTGTTTGAAACTGCGGAAAGTCTGGGATATGAAATCAGTGCAGCACTGACGTCCGTTTATGGTTCAGGTAATGTAGGTACTACGTTCCGACCATATTTTGATGGGGTTATCTCTGCCATCAATGCCATAAAAGCCCTTGTAGAGAATATGAGCAGTTCCGGCGAAGATACAAAAATCACAGCCGCAGGAACATCCGCAACCGCCACAGCCGCCGCAACAGGAGCTGCATCAGGTTCTGCCGCATCCGGATCAGGAAAAACAAGTGCTTCTGCCTCTTCTGCGGCAAAGGCAGGACCCCAGGGTGACGGGAAAGCGGACAAGGGTGACCGGGTAACCTTTGACAACGGAAAATATTATGAAGATTCCTACGGTAACGGACGCAGCGGCTCCTACCACATAGGCGAACAGGTTTATATTACCGCCGTAAATTCCAAGGGTACCTACCCTTATCATATTTCCAAGGGTGCCTCTCTCGGTTCTGATGATCTGGGCTGGGTAAAGCTGAGCCAGTTAAAGGGCTATCGGACAGGCAGCAGGCGGATTCCACAGAACCAGTGGGCATGGACCCAGGAGGACGGCACAGAAATCACATACCGTGCGGCAGATGGTGCCATGCTGGTACCTTTAGGGGAAAATGACATGGTATTCACCAGTGAAATGTCCCGAAATCTCTGGAAACTGGCACAGGGTAATTTACCAAATGGGATGATTCATGCAAATTATCAGGCTCCTGACATAACAGTCAGCAGAGTGGGTGGAACCGTCAATAACCAAAACAGCATTTCCATTACCCTGCCTAATGTTACCAACTATGAGGAATTTAAAGCCGGTCTGCAGAAGGACAAACGCTTTACCGGCTTTATACAGGAAGTAACCCTGGGGCAGGCTCTGGGAAGAAACAGCTTGAACAGAAACAAATATTAACAGCCATTTGAAAAAAATCTGCTTTGAAATTAATAAGGAGGTGCTTAGAAGAAATGAAAGATTTTATTTTTGACGGTGAAAAATTGTCTGATTACGGCTATGTGGTATGCTCTGTGGGTTCTGCCGTGGGATTGGAAACCGCCGCAATCTCGGAAATGAGCGTTACCGAAATCAAATCGCCTCTTTCGGAGCGGTCCCATATAGCCGCAGCTTCATACGATACGAACCTGTCAAGCACAATACAAATTATGAAAACACCATGTGGCAGTGAGAAAGTGAGCCCTGTTACAAATGAAGACCTGTCCGCACTGACCCGTTGGCTGTGCCGAAAGGAATATAAGTGGTTTTCCCCCATCGGTGAAAATGCCGCAGATACAGTTTATCATCAGGTACGCTTTCAGGTCAGACAGCTTCTGCTGGCAGACAGGCGTATAGGACTGGAGCTGGATATCATATCCAATGCTCCCTTCGGCTATACAGAGAAAAAGGAGGTTCTGCTGTCCTACCATGAAAATGGGAATTCCCTTACCTTAGACAGTGACGAAGAGGGGTATATCTACCCCGATGCTGTCATTACAATTAACGAAGACGGTAATCTTCTCATTACCAATGCCTACGAAAACCGGATTACAAGAATCAATAACTGCAAATCCGGGGAGGTGCTGACCTTTACCGGCGGAGATACCCTGCAGCTTGTAAGCAGCAGGGAGGGTCATGATCTCAGTGCAGACTTTAACTACAATTTTATCCGTTTATGCAGCCGGTATAAGGACTCCGTCAATACCTTTACAACCAGCATTGACTGCCATATCCGGCTGAAATACAGGGAAATCAGAAAGGCAGGGTTGTCATGATTCGTTTTGAACAAGATATATTGTACCATCCGGAACTGCCGTCCATTATCCTTTCAACCAGATACCATAAGCATTTAGGAAGAATTGAAACGGTTGATACCGACAGCCTGCATGCCGATTTTAACATGAATGCGGCACAGGAAATATCCTTTGATGTTTATAAACAGCTGGGAGAAAATAAATGTGCATTATGGGACCGGATTGTGGATTTCAAGTATATTTATGTTCCGGAATATCAGGAATATTATGAAATAAAGGTTACCGTTGACGAAGATGATAAAACCATCAAGCACGTTGTGGGAACCTCTGCCTGTGAAGCAGAACTTTCTGCCAGAAAGATAACCCTGGAGTGCAATACGGAATCGGATATTATAAGGGAGGATTATGTCCCTACCGTACTTTATAACAGCGAAAACCATAAGGTCTCTCTCCTGCACCGTATTCTTTCGGATAAATGTCCCGATTATACCATATCCCATGTTGACAGCTCCATCGCCGGACTGCAGAGAAGTTTTTCCGCAGAGGATACCGACATTTATTCCTTCCTGACAGGTACGGTTGCAGAGGAGCTGGAATGTCTGTTTGTTTTCGATTCGGTAAGCAGAAGCATTTCCGCCTATGATTTAAAATATGTCTGCAACGAATGCAGATACCGGGGAGAACAGGCTGAGGCTTGTCCTGTGTGCGGCAATACACAGTATCTGTCCTACGGAGAAAATACCGGCGTATATATTTCGGCAGAAAATTATGCAGAGTCCCTGACTTTGGAGGGAGATGCAGACAATGTATTTAACTGCCTGAAAATCGAAGGCGGGGATGACCTTATGACCGCCACTGTTGCCAATATCAATCCCAACGGCAGCAGCTATGTATATCATTTTTCTCAATTCATGCAGGAGGATATGCCTGAGGAACTGGTACAGAAACTAAAGGATTATTATTCCTTATATGAAGAATTATCCGGAGACTATGCCTCGTATACGGAAAAGGTATACGAGGCCGTCAGCAGGGAGCTGTATCTGACCGATGAAATGATGCCGGAGATTATCATTCCCGAAACAACTGCAACAGAGCAGTTAAACAATCTTTTCCAATCATTGTCCCGGATTGCGGTTGCCAATATTACCACACTTTCTCTCTCCTCAGCCAATCTGGCTGTAGAGGGCATGGCAAAGGTACTGGTTGACAGCCGTTATGAGGTTACGGTCAGTGAAACTGCTTTGTCGGATTTGCAGCAATCAGGCACCTGTAAAACATGGACGGGAAAATTCACCGTAACCAATCAATCCAACGAAGAAGACATTGCTGCAGGAACCGATTTTTGCGAGATTGCAATCGTCGGAAATGACTATGAAGAATACTTACTGCAAAAAATCCGGAAGAAACTGGGAAATGAGGATTCTGCCTTTACAACCGTTTTTGAAATTCAGGACCTTGAAGCTTTTCAAACGGAATTAAAGAAATATTCCTTGAATCGTTTGAAGTCCTTTGAATCAAGCTATCAGACCTGCCTTGAGGTACTGATTGAAAATGGCGTAACCAATACCAATTCCACCTTTTATGATGCGGATTTGTACAACACTCTGTATGTTCCGTATTATAACCGGATTCTTGCCATCGAATCCGAGCTGAAAGTACGGGAGCAGGCAATTAAAGAGGTACAGAATATCAGAGCCTCTTATGAAAGTCTGCGGAAGGACATCCGAAACAGGCTGAATTTACAGGCATACATAGGAGAAACCTTATGGACAGTCTTTTCCCATTATCTGAGAGAGGATGTTTATTCCAACGGAAACTACATTTCCGAAGGGTTATCAGATGCCGAATTAATAAATAGTGCAAAAGAATTATATGCAGCCGGTTTAAGGGAAGTTATGAAGGCCGGTACGCTGCAGCTTTCTTTATCTTCCACGCTCAATAACCTGTTAAGCACTGAGGAATTTGCCCCCTTTAAGGATAAAATCCGGTTATCGAACTGGATTCATACCCGGGTGGATGATACGGTTTATAAACAACGCCTGATTTCCATAGGGCTTGATTACGGCAATCCCGGACAAATCAGTGTTACCTTTTCCAATGTAACAAAAATTCAGACTCCGGTGTCGGATGTAGAATCCATTCTGTCCTCCGCAAAATCCGTTTCCTTATCCTATGATACCGTTACCCATCAGGCCTCAAGAGGGGACACCGCCCAATTAACCATTGAAGAATACCGGAATGTAGGCTTGAATTCTGCCCTGTACAATATTGTAAACACGGAAACACAGGACGTTAAGCTGGACGGACACGGTATTTCCTGCAGACAATATGACGACGTTATGGATGATTTCAGCGATGAACAGCTGCGAATCATCAACAATACCATTGCATTTACAAAGGATAACTGGAAAACCGTATCTGCCGCTTTGGGTAAGCTAAAATACAAACTCAATAATAAAGAGTATGAAGATTACGGCTTAAACGCAGACCATGTAATCGCAGGCAAGGTCATTTCCGGTGAAATTTATTCCGGTAATTATGAAACCGATACAGACGGAAAGCTGACACAGGGAACCTACTTTGATTTAATTAATGGGGATTTTGGTCTTGCCGATGGGAAAATCGTGTATGATGCCGAAAACCAAAAATTAATTATTACAGGCGTGGAAATGGACTGGAATACAACCAATACACCCGAAGTTACCGTAGAGGATGTGACAGGACTTTCCGATACCCTTACCTCCGAAATCAACAGTGCCGTCAGGATTTCCCAGGAAAAGGTTGAAACCACCGTCAGCAAAACCTACACCACGAAGGAAGAAAACAGTGCCAATATCAGAAACGTAGTTACGGAATATGCACTTTCCGAAAGTGCTTCTGACGCCCCTGAAACAGGCTGGAGCAGCACAGCTCCACAGTGGACGGACGGATGGTATCTGTGGCAGCGTACTGTTATTACCTACGGAAACGGCAGTACCGGTACAACGGAGCCTGTCAATATCAGCGGTGCACAAGGGCAGACCGGGGAAGCTGCAACCACTTTAAGGATTGATTCTTCCCGGGGAACGGTATTCAAAAATAACCGGGTCTCCACTGTATTAAGTGCCGTTATTTATAAAGGATCCGAAAGAATAACCGATATTACAGCACTGAAAAAAGAATACGGCAGCAGTGCATATCTTGAATGGCAGTGGCAGCATATTGGGGAGGATGCCTTTCATACAATACTGTCTACTGACAGCAGAATCGGCGGGGACGGCTTTACCTTTACATTGTCACCGGATGATGTAGATACCAAGGTAGTGTTCATGTGCCGGTTAATCACAGAATAAAATAGATAGGTAATTGCGAAACTCGCTAAGCTCGTTCGCAATCTTGAACTTAAACAAGGA
>JBJEJI010000093.1:0-6407 GCA_051877895.1 Lachnospiraceae bacterium
TGCCGGAGCAAGAACTCCTACCAGAATGGCCATGATTGCAATGACTACAATCAGTTCAACAAGCGAAAATCCTTTATCATTTGTTCTCATAAGCGTACTCCCAGAATAGTTAACTCACTCTGCACAAGTGGGTTCTCCGGAACCTGAAAAATCCATCTTCAAATGAACCGCTTTTACGCAAAATAAGTTTTGCAAAAGTACCTATAGAAGGTACCTCCGCAAAAATTATTTCTAGAAAAAACTTTTGGTTTCCCTGATAGGGACAGGAAATCCGATTAATGTACCGCCGCCTTTAGGGTAGGCGGCGGTAAAAAACTTAATAAATTACCAAGAGAACTTACCGGAGAAGTCTTTAGAGTATGCCATCATTTTCTCAAAAACACCATTCTTAGAATTAGCACCTGACCAGTTAACGCTACCGGAAGAAGTTACATAACCATAAGCATCACCGGATGACTTCCAATCCTTTGCCTTTAACTGATAGCCGTCTTCACAGTTTGCTACTTCTTTCCAACCTGCTGTTGCCTTTGTGTCATCTGCTACTTCAAGAGTAATCATACCAGAAGCATCAGCCTTAATGTGGAATTCTGCACCGGCAGGTACATCATACTCAACATCAGCTGCAACTGTAGAAGCTGCTGTAATCATATCACTAACTGCAGAAATATCGGAAGACTTTCTGGACTTCTCAACATACTTTAAGTAAGCAGGTGCAAGAACACCAACTAAAACTGCCATAATGGCAATAACTACGATTAACTCTACGAGAGAGAAACCTGCATTTTTCTTATTTTTCATAATAATATTCTCCTTTATTATTAATATTTTTATCTTAAACATCCGGCGCCCCTATCACACCGTTTGTTTAATTCATACTCAGATGCTCCTTTTCAGGAACAATTTAACATGGAAATTAAATATTTTCCAATCCATCGTACAGTGCAACCATCGGCATGAGAACCGCACCAACGATGACACCAACAAGTCCTGCCATTACAACTGTAATCATTGGCTCCAGCATGGCAAGGAGCTGTGCTGTGGCATTTTCCACTTCTTCATCATAGTAGTCTGCCATCTTGTTTAACATTGCTTCCATGTCACCGGTGTTTTCACCGATTTTTGTCATGTGAATAAGCATCGGAGGAAAACATCCGGATTTTTTAAGAGGTTCAGAGAGAGGCATACCTTTTTTAACCTCTTCCTTTGCATCTACAACGGCCATTCGAATAATAACGTTTGACATAGTCTTGGATGTAATGTCAAGCGCATCAATCATGGAAATACCTGCAGCAGTAAGTGTACTGAGGGTACGTGCAAGTCTTGCCGACGAAGTCTTAACAACAAAATTCTTTGTCAAAGGACACCATAAAGTGAACTTACCCATTGCAGTTTTACCTGTCATGGTAGACATAAAGGTCTTCCATGCAATTACAATGACCAGAATAATTGCCGCCAGAATGTACCAGTAGGTCTGCACAAAATCACTTGCATTCATAACCATTAATGTAAGTGCAGGCATCTTAATGTCCATATCATTAAACATGTTCATGAATGTGGGGATAACGTATACCAGAAGAACAATAATAACCGCAAACATTACCACCAGTACTACGGCAGGATAGGTCATTGCTTTTTTTATTGTCGCTTTGAGTTTTGTATCCTTTTCAAACTGAACCGCCATACGCTCCAGAGATACCTCCAAACTACCTGAAGCCTCTCCGGCCTTTACCATTGACACCAGCATTGAAGGATAAACATCCCTTCTCATTGCCATGGCACTTCCCAAAGATTCGCCTCGTTCAACATTCTGTTTTACTTCAATAATCGCCTTGGCAAATTCTTTGTTTTCGGTCTGCTCTGCTAACATTCCCAAGGCATCTATAACGGGAACGCCGGCATTTAAGATGCTGACAAACTGGTTACAGAACAGGGATAAATCCTTGGCTGTAGCCTTTTTGGTGCCAATCTGAATGTCTTTGCTGAATACACTTGCTTCCTGAACCTTTACCGGTACAAGACCCTCTGCTTTAAGAGCCGTCATTGCACGGTCAACAGAAGTGGATTCGATATTGCCTTTTTTTTCTTTGCCAAATTTATCTATGGCAGTATATGTAAAAGCAGCCACTTGATAACCTCCTATTATTTATTACTGTCTATAGCTGAGTCTCTTTTCCATTCCAGGTACGTCTTGTGCATAGTTAATGCAGTTTTCGGCGGAAATCAAACCACCGATATACAGGTTGTAAAGAGAGTCATCCATGGTAATCATTCCCAGTTTTTTACTGGTCTGCATGGTGGACGGAATCTGATAAGCTTTCCCTTCACGAATCAGACTTCGAATTGCACTTGAACCAAGCATTACTTCAAATGCAGCCACACGTCCTGCAGCATTCTGAATCGGAAGCAGCTGCTGTGAGATTACACACTCGATAACACTGGCAAGCTGTACACGAATCTGTTGCTGCTGATGAGGCGGGAAAACGTCGATAACACGGTTGATTGTATCTGCTGCTCCGTTTGTGTGGAGTGTGGAGAATACAAGGTGTCCTGTTTCAGCAGCTGTTATTGCTGTCTGTATTGTTTCGTTGTCACGCATCTCACCGACAAGAATAACATCCGGATCTTCACGGAGAGCTGCTCTTAAAGCACCGGCATAATCCCTAGTATCATCACCGATTTCTCTCTGGTTAACGATGGATTTTTCATGTCTGTGAAGATACTCGATAGGATCTTCCAAAGTAATTATATGTCTTGAATATGTATTGTTGATAACATTAATCAGGGAAGCCAGGGTTGTTGATTTACCGGAACCTGTGGCACCTGTTACAAGTACCAGACCTCTTTTTCTGGTAATCAGATCCTGTACGGATGCAGGAAGTCCAAGTTCTCTTGGTGCCGGGATTTTAAACGGCAGGAGTCGCATTACCATTGCAATTGTTCCGCGCTGTCTGAACACATTTACACGGAAACGTCCTTTTCCCTGCAATGAATAAGCAAAGTCGATTTCTCCGTTCTGCTCCATGAGTTCTACCAGTCTTGCATTGTCTGCATAAAGGGGAACGACAATGTCTGCAATTTCATCCGGTGTCATTACGTGATCATCCTTTTCACGAAGTGCACCATCAATACGATAAATTACCGGACGACCTGCAGTCATGTGAATATCGGATGCATGTCTGTCAACTGCCAGTAAAAGAATTTCATCAAGTTTCTGATTTCCCATAATATTATTTAACTCCCGTTTTGCTTAATTTATTCGTCAAAGGAAATTCTTACCATTTCAGGATAAGAAGTGATTCCGTTCAACACATGCTTGGTTGCGGCCATTCGGAGTGTATTCATTCCGTTTCTGAGTGCTGCATCCTTAAGGACTTCGGTACTTTCGTTCCGGGCAATGATGCCCTTCATCTCTTTGTTTACTTCCATGATTTCGTATACACCGATACGTCCTTTATACCCGATATTGTTGCACTGCGGACATCCCACCGGATCGTAAATGGTACATGGCTCATCCAAAGGCACCTTCATGATTTCCTTTTCCTCTTCGGTAGCCTCACGGGCCTGTTTGCAAATCGGGCAAAGTCGCTTTACAAGTCGCTGTGCAATTACACCAACAACGGAATCAGCTACAAGATAGCTTTCAATGCCCATGTCTTCAAGACGGGAAATGGTTGCCGCCGAGCTGTTTGTATGCAGTGTACTTACAACAAGGTGACCTGTGATAGCAGCCTGTACTGCAATGGATGCAGTTTCGCCGTCTCGAATCTCACCGATCATAATGATATCCGGGTCCTGACGGAGAATGGAACGGAGTGCCGATGCAAAGGTAAGTCCTGCTTTTACATTAACGTGTACCTGGTTGATTCCGTCGATATTGGCTTCGACAGGGTCTTCAACAGTGATTATGTTAACGTCTTCCTGATTCAGCTCACTGAGTGCCGTGTAAAGAGTTGTTGATTTACCGGAACCTGTAGGACCTGTAACAAGAATAATGCCGTTAGGGTTCTTTAAAATATGCTCAAAAACCTTCATTTCGTTTGGATCGAAACCAAGCTGAGCTTTATCTCTGCTCAGCGCCTGCTTCATGGCAAGACGCATTACGCATTTCTCTCCGTAAACTGTCGGCAACATGGAAACACGGATGTCGTACTCCACTCGGTCTACTATCTGAGTGATACGACCATCCTGTGGTTTTCTCTTTTCGGAGATGTCCATTCCTCCAAGAATCTTCAATCTGGCGGTAATGGCAGGCATGAGGCTGATGTCGTAACTGATCTGTTCATAAAGAGAACCATCGATACGATACCTGATGCGGACTCTTGATTCAAGAGCCTCTACGTGAATATCGGATGCTCTCAGACGGGCTGCCTGTTCAATCATTGTCTTAACGAGTATAACGATTGGGGAATCACTTACACTGTCGTCCTCAGCCAATTCTTCAAGCTGAAGGTCGCCTCTTTCTTTTGCATAGGCATCAGCAGCTTCCTGAGCTTCTTCATTACCGTAGTTCTTGTCTATGGCAACCATGATGTCATGGGATGTTGCTATGTAAGGTTCTACCTGAAGACCGGTAATCATGGAAATGTCATCAATGGCATCCATGTCCATGGGATCGGACATGGCAAGCTGTAACACATCCATGGAAAAAGGGTCGTAGCCGAAAGGAATTACCATGTGTTTGCGAAGAAGAGAACCTGTAATCTTGTCGGCAATCTCCGGCGGAACCTTAGCATTTGCAAGGCTGACCATTTCAACGCCAAGCTGCCTCTCCAGAGCTTTACAAATTCTTTCCTCAGTGGTAAACCCCAGTTCCACAAGAACTTCACCGAGACGTTTTCCGGACTCCTTTTTTGCTTCCAGAGCCTGCATTAACTGCTCCTCTGTAATTACCGATTCTGCAATCAGCATGTCACCCAGCCTGCGTCTTCGAAACATCTCTGCCATTTAAGTCCTCCCCTCTGTTAAAAACACAACAGTTTATAAACACGAATCTAATTGTAAATTTTTTGTAACAATAGATTACCATGATTTTGGTAATTTTGCAATAATTTTGAACAAAAAAAAGATTTTTTTTATGTGATTTTGGTAGTTTTGAACAACGCACACAAGATATAGTGCATCATAAACAAAAAAATCACAATTTTTTTCGGTTTTCTGATAAATATTTAATAAATTTACTATATAACAATTATTTTTCAATTGCAAATTAATTTTTAGTGACGTGATTTCCGACACAATTTGTAAACTTATTATGAACGAAATATGAACATTACTTTACACGGTACAGATATACATTTCTTTGAAAAACCGTATCCATGCTTACGTATTCAATTGATTTACCCTCATAAATCTTATTAAAATAGTCCAGATAATATTCTTCTGCCATCTGTCTGCTTACTTCATCACGGGTACATTTATTTTTTACCATGGCTGTATTTTCAAATTCATCTACATCGATAATCAGCCAGAACGGTTCGGTATCTGCTTTGACAAGTTCTTCTTCCTGCTCAAACACCGATACATAATCCGTAACAAAAATATCTTGCGCATCCTTCAGATAATCCGTATAGCAGGTCATGAGCCAGTGGCCGGTAAGAACCAGTATACAGTCGTCACCATCCACCAAATCCTCCATTCTCTGTTCTCCTTCAGGTCGCGGGAACAGATAAATAGACTGTGCTTTACAATTATTAACAATAAGTATCAGTACAACCACACAGGCCGCAACAATATTCACCACGTTTCTGCCAATCCACTTTTCTTTCGGCAGTCGTATTTTCCCCGCCAATTTCACAATCACCAGCAGAAGCATCAGATAAATGGCAGGATAAATCATAAACAGGTATCTGTTGGTGCTTTCATTCATCATATATGGTCTGGCAAATCCGATGACAACATAGGTTTCCAAAGCAACAGCACATAATGTTGCCAAAAAGAAAAATCGCTTCAAATTTATATGTGCCAGATAATTATAACACCCGGCTAATTTTTCGCAAAGTCTGCTACTGTTTTCTTTTCCTGTTTTTTTAACCAATACTGCAAGCATAATAATAAGAAAAACAAAAAAAAGACCCAAATATAGAAGATGAAGAAACCAATACGGAAATAAAACGGGATACGTTATTCCAAACAGATCATAAAAAATACTCCGCAATACAATATTGACATTTGTATCAAACATAGGATTGTATGCTACATTAAAGAACTCATTTAAAAGACCGAATACTCCGGAGAACATTCCTGCCTGCAAACGTCTGATACCATCAACTGCAGGTGTTACTGCGGCAAAGCCCAAAACAGAACGGGCATTGGACAAAAAAGTGCTTGCAATCAAAGGTATAAAAACCGCCATGGCGTACAAACCTCCCTGCTTCCACTTCTTGTTCAGACAGAAATATAACAAGTAC